>NZ_BAAGXJ010000014.1:0-41699 GCF_054779895.1 Microbacterium lacusdiani
ATCGCGGCATAATCAGAAACAGCTGACCTCGCCGGTGTTGAGAAACTCCACCACACAGCGGGACGCCACCTGAAGTCCGGCCGCAAGCTCGTCGCATCCAAGTCGTTCGACACCAAGCGCGAGGCCCAGACGTGGGAGCGCAAGCAGAAGCACCTCATCGAGACGGGCCGGCCTCTTGCCCCCAAGCGGTCGTTCACGCTGCAAGAGCTGGTGACGATGTTCCTGGCCGCCCGCGAGGGCGGCAAACCCGCACACCGTCGATACCGACCGGAACAACCTCGCGGCGCTGCCGGACACGATGCTCGCCCGGCCGCTCGCCACGATCCAGGCCGACGATATCCGCGGCCACCTGCTCGCAGAGCTGCGCGGTGGGAAGAAGCCCTCGACGGTCGCGCGGGCCAAGACGACCCGCGCGATCCGCGTCCACTGGCTCTCCGAGATTCCGCTGCCCCAGCTCCATGTCGAGCGATCCCACTCGGACGGGTACGACGAGAAGGCTCCGAAGTCCTGGCGCGGCACCCGCCCGGTGCCGCTGTCCCCGCGCGCCCTGGCGATCTTCCGGCAGTACGCCGCCGGCAAGTCCGCCGACGACTACCTGTTCACTAACCAGCAGGGCGGGCAGCTCTCCGTCGGCGTTGCCCGCAAGTTCCCGCTCGGCTTCCGCCGCCACGCTCTCCGGCACTACGCCGCCTCGACCTGGCTGCGCCTCGGCACGCCCGTTCACGAGGTTGCCGAGTACCTGGGCGACGAGGCGCGCACCGTTCTGGCGGTCTACGCGCACGTCCTCGGAGAAGGCCAGCGCCGCGACCACATCCGCCGCCTCGCCGCCGCTGAGAGCTTCGGCGTCGATGGGGGTCACCTGGGGGTCACCCAGCGCGGCCCAGGCCTCGGACGCTGACCTCGACGCCTCCCGGCGAGCCGTAAGAAATGGGCCCTAGCCAGGGATTTTGGCGGAGACGGAGGGATTTGAACCCTCGGTCCCCATAAGGGGACTCCACCTTAGCAGGGTGGTGCACTAGGCCTGACTATGCGACGTCTCCTGGCCTTCGGGAGCTCCCGAAGGACCGCGCGCCCTCGCGGACGCAGTCCCTCCATAGTAGCCGCTCGCCGGACGAGGGCGAAAACGAGGGTCTCAGCCGATGGGGTTGGAGCAGCTGGTGTCCTCGGCGGTGCGGCCCGGGGCGGGCGCGGCCGTGGCGGTCGGAGTCTCGCTGACCTCGGGCGTCGGCGTCTCCGACTCCACCGGAGCCTCGGGCTGCGACGGGTCCGGCGAAGCGGCGACCTGCTCCTCCGGGATGACCGACTGGTTGGCCGAGATCAGGCCGAACAGCTGCGCAGCGGCGGCCTCGTCCGACACCACGCGGTTGCGGTCGAGCGGGTCCTCGAGCACCGGGTACTGCAGGAACTCGATGTCCGACAGCGGCACCGAGCTCGCCGCCATGGCGATCTGGACGAGCGTGATGGGGGTGAGCTGGGCGCTGGGGTCGACGTTGCTCACGGTCGTCCGCGCGAGGCTGAGAAGCGTGCCCGGGTTCGTGAGCGTCTCGGCGCTCATGAGCTTGCGCGCCAGCGAAGACATGTAGACCTGCTGGTTGCTGATGCGCGCGAGGTCGCCGCCGCCGACGCCGTGGCGCGAACGCAGGAAGGCGAGCGCCTGCTCTCCGACGAGCGTGTGGGTGCCCGGCTCGAGATAGAGCATGCCGGCCTCGACGTCGTTGATCGTCTGGTCGACGCAGACCTCCACACCGCCGAGCGCGTTCGTGATCTCGATCACGCCGTTCCACGTCACGGTCGCGGCGTAGTCGATCGCGAGCTCGGGGTCGTACTGCGTCGTGATGCTGTCGATCGACTTCGCGACGCACGCGAGGCCGCCGGCCGCGTAGGCCTCGTTGAGCATGCGGCGATCCGACGCGGGCGTGACCTCGCCGGTCTCCGAGTTGGTGCACTCCGGCATGGGGCCCATGAGGTCGCGGGGGAACGCCACGACCGAGACCTTGCGCGGCTCGGGCGAGATGTGCACGAGCAGGTTGACGTCGTTGAGGCCGGCCTCGAGCTGCCGCCCATCGTCGCCGTAGGCCGAGCGCTCGGTCGGGCAGCGGTCGCCGAACTTCTCGTGCGAGTCCCACTCGCAGATGTCGATGCCGGTGAGCAGCAGGTCGACGCCCTCGTCGTTCACGAGCTGGCCGATGTCGGGCGGCGAGGTGTCCTGGCCCTCGAGCTCCTGCGCGTCGGCCGCGAACGTGGCCGAGAAGTCCCAGGCGGCGTAGGCGGCGACGCCGACGCCGGCGACCAGCACGCACGCCATGGCGATGCCGAGCCAGCGCATCACGCGGCTGAGCAGGCTGGGCCGGGAGAGGTGACCGTGGCGCGCGATGGTGCGCCGGCCGGGGCGTCGCGGGGACGTCTCGCTCACTCGGGTGTTCCTCTCATCGCACCGCTGGGGCGCGGTGATCCTGCCGGCGGCTCCCCCGAGTGCTCGCACCCCGCCGCCGTCATTCCGCGGAGGGTGTGGGATTCGAACCCACGGGACATTGCTGCCCACTGGTTTTCAAGACCAGATCCTTCGGCCGCTCGGACAACCCTCCTGGAGCAGGGTCTCCCCTGCCGAACAGGCGTCGAGTCTATCCGACAGGCCTTCTCGTCATTGTGCCCGTGAGCTCTGGGCGGGCCCTGAACGGCGCACGGGCATCCGCTGTGGACGAGCGGATGCCGGGCGATCACGCGTCGACGCGCAGCAGATCCCGCATCAGCGCCACGAGCAGCGCGGTGCGCTCGGGGATCTCGCCGACCATCACGTGCTCGTGGTCCGCGTGCGAGCCGCCGCCCACGGCGCCGAGCCCGTCGAGCGTCGGCACGCCGATGCCGGCCGTGAAGTTGCCGTCGGAGGCACCGCCCACCACGACCGCCTCGGGCAGATGCAGCCCGAGCCGGTGCGACACCTCGAGCGCCCGCGCCCACACCCCCTCGGCCGAGGACCTCTCCATCGGGGGGCGGTTCACGCCGCCGTGCACGTGGATGACCGCGCCGGTGACGGGTGTCAGCGACCGGATGGCCTCGTCGACGCGGTGCTGCTCGGCGGCCGTGAAGGCGCGCGCGTCCACCTCGAACGAGGCGTGCGCCGCGACGGTGTTGGTCGTGGTGCCGGCCTTGGCGACCGTGGGGACGACCGAGGTGCCGGCCGCCGCATCGGCGATCGCAGTGACGGCGCCGATCTGGTGCGCCATCTCGACGGTCGCGTTGATGCCCTTCTCGGGCTCGAGCCCGGCGTGCGCGGCGCGGCCCGTGATGTCGATGCGGTAGCGCGACACGCCCTTGCGGCCGATCTTGAGCGCGCGGCCCTCGGCCGACTCGAGCACGAGCGACGCGACGCAGCCCAGCGCCTCCTGCTCGATCAGGTCGCGCGACGACGGCGATCCGATCTCCTCGTCGCCCGTCACGAGCAGCGTCACCGCCGCCTCGTCCATGTGCCCGAGCGCCGCGATGCCGTGCAGGCCCATCACCAGGCCCGCGATCATGTCGTAGCACCCGGGCCCGCGCATGACGCCGTCCTGGATCGAGAACGGGTGCGTCTCGATGGATCCGAGCGGCCACACCGTGTCGTGGTGCGCGAGCACGAGCACGCGCGGCGCCTCGGGGGCCGGCGATCCGATGTGCCAGCGCAGGTGGGTGAACCCGTCGATCACGAGACGCTCGGGCCCGAAGCCCAGGATGCGCGTGCCGATCGCCGAGACGAGATCGGCCGATCGCGCGATCGCCTCCCGGTCGCCGGTGGGCGACTCGCACAGGATGAGGTGCTCCATGTCGGTGAGCATCTGCGGCAGGCTGTCGCGCGCCCACTCCAGCAGCCCGTCGACCTCGGCGGGCGCCCGACGGGCGAGGGCGGTGTCGCGATCCGTCATGTGTCGCCTCTCCTCGGTGCGCGTCAGGGTGTCCTACCGACGATATCCGCCGCACGCCGGGCGCGTGAACCGGGGCGGCTCGCAGCGTCATGGAGCCAGGGCGGGAGTGGGAAGCTGGGGATATGCATCCGCCCGCCGACGTCGCCGCCGCGGCCCGCGCCCTCGCGGACGAGGCGCTCGCGCAGGCGGGCATCCTGCTCGAGGAGGCGCACGACGCCGCCGCGTGCCGAAGCGTGTCGGAGGTGCTCGGCCAGGTGTGGGGGCGCACGGGCGCCGAGATGCTCGACCCCGCGCTGCTGGTCGCGCTCGCCCACGCCGGCAACCCCGTCACGCTCGCCCTGCGCGAGGACGGGCCGGTCGGCGCCGCGATGGGCTTCTGCGGGCCGCCCGGCACGCCGTTCCACTCGCACATCGTGGGCCTGCTGCCCGAGGCCGCCGGCCGCGGGGCGGGCCGCGCGATCAAGCTCGCGCAGCGCGCGTGGTGCCTCGAGCGCGGGATCGACGCCATGACGTGGACGTTCGATCCGCTCGTCCGGCGCAACGCGCACTTCAACATCCGCACGCTCGGCGCGCGCCCGGTCGAGTACCTGCCGTCGCTCTACGGCGAGATGCGCGACGCGATCAACGCGGGCCAGGACTCCGACCGCATGCTCGTGCGCTGGGATCTGACGCGCACGCCGCCCGAGCGGGGCGGCGCGGTCGAGGTCGACGGGGCGCACGCGATCGCCGACGAGGGCGACGTCCCGTCCGCCTACGCGCGGCCGAGCGGCGACGGGCCCGCGCTCCTCGCCACGCCCACCGACATCGAGGCGCTGCGGCGCACGGATCCGGAGGCGGCCCGCCGCTGGCGCTCCGAGACCCGCGCCGCGTTCACCGACCTGCTCGCGACCGGATGGGGCGTCGACGGCTTCACCGACGCGGGGCAGTACGTGCTGCGCCGCGCCGACCAGCCCACGGAAGGAACCCCATGAAGCTCCGCGCCATCCGGCTGCACCACCTCGAGATGCCGCTCGTCGCGCCGTTCACCACGTCGTTCGGCACGCAGACCGTCAAGCACTGCTTCCTGGTCGAGGCGCAGCTCGAGACCGCCTCGGGCGAGCTCGTGACCGGATGGGGCGAGAACGTCGCGCTCGACCGGCCGATCTACTCCCCCGAGTACCTGGACGGCGCCGCCGACGTCATCGAGCGCTGGCTCGCTCCCCTGCTCGCCGCCGTGGACGACCTCACGGCCGAGACCGTGGCGCATCACCTGCGGCACATCGTGGGGCACCAGATGGCGAAGGCGTCAGTCGAGATGGCGGTGCTCGACGCGCAGCTGCGCGCCGAGGGCCGGTCGCTCGCGTCGTACCTCGGCGCGGTGCGCTCATCCGTGCCGTCGGGTGTCTCGGTGGGCATCCAGGACTCGGTCGACGCGACCGTGCGCGTGATCGGCGGATACATCGAGCAGGGCTATGCGCGCATCAAGCTCAAGATCCGGCCGGGCGCGGATGTCGCGCACGTCGCGGCCGTGCGGCGCGCGTTCGGCGACGACCTGCCCTTCCAGGTCGACGCGAACGCGGCCTACACGCTCGTCGACGCCGCGCACCTGCGCCGGCTCGACGAGTTCGGGCTGCTGCTGATCGAGCAGCCGCTCGGCGAGGCGGACATCCGGCAGCACGCGGAACTGGCGAGGCTGCTGCACATCCCGATCTGCCTCGACGAGTCGGTCGTGTCCGCCGAGGCGGCCGCCGACGCCATCGCGCTGCGCGCCGCCGCCGTCATCAACATCAAGCCGGGGCGCGTGGGCGGCTATCTCGAGGCGCGCCGCATCCACGACCTCGCCCGCGCGCACGGCATCGCGGTGTGGTGCGGCGGCATGCTCGAGACCGGCATCGGCCGGGCCGCCAACGCCGCGCTCGCGGCCATGCCCGGCTTCACGCTGCCCGGCGACATCTCCGGATCGGACCGCTTCTATGCCGAGGACATCGTCACCGAGCCGATCCGGATGCACGACGGCGTCGTCGACGTGCCCACCGGCCCCGGCTTCGGCGTCGAGATCGACCCCGACCGCCTCGAGCGCTTCCGCACCCGCCTGGTCGAGATCGCCCTCTGACGCGAGGGCCGCCTCAACGGTTTCGACTCGCTCCGCCCTCTCAACCAGCACGGGGGGAGAGTCCTCCCACAGGGTGGTTGAGCGAGCGCGCCAGCGCGAGTCGAAACCCAGGAAACGGGCCGCGCGAGTCAGCTCGGCGTCGCCGCCGTCTCGAGCAGCGTGTCGAGCGCCTGCGCGACGCCGCCGTCGTAGACCGTTCCCGTGAGGTCCGTCGACACGGCGATGACCTCATCCGGGGCCTGCCCCATCGCGAACGCGCGACCGCCGTGCCCCGACGCCCACTGGAACATCCCGATGTCGTTGCGGCCGTCGCCGATCACGACGACGTCCGCCGGGTCGATGCCCTCCCACTCGCGCACCTGTTCGAGCGCGGTGCTCTTGTCGACGCCCTGCGGAGCGATGTCGAGCCACGCGGTCCAGCCCACGGAGTACGACACGTGGTGCAGCCCGATCTGGTCGACGAGGCTGACGAACTCGTCCTCGGAGTGCTCGGGCGAGACGACCACGACGCGGGCGACCTGGCGGCCCTTCATGTCGTCGATCTCGACGTGCTTCGCAGTGTCGCGCTCGAGGCCCCAGTCGTCCACGTAATGCGTGTAGAGGCGCGATCCGTCGGCGAGCTCGACGAGGTACTTGGCGTCGGGCAGGTGCTTCTCGAGCAGCGTCAGCACCTCGGTCGGGTCGAACGTCTCGGTCGTGTGCCGCGCGTAGCCGGTCTCCTGCGTGGTGTCGCGCGACAGGATGGCCGCCCCGTTCGAGCACACGACGAACTCCGGCAGGATGCCGAGCGCGTGCAGGATGTACGACGTCGCCTCCCAGCTGCGCCCGGTCGCGATCGTCACGATGTGCCCGGCGTCGACCGTGCGGCGCACGGCCTCGTGCACGCGCGGGCTGAACGACTCGTCCTCGAGCAGCACCGTGCCGTCGAGGTCGAGCGCCACGAGCAGCCGGCGACCCGCCACGCGCTCGTCCGTCACGCGATCGGCTCCAGCACGTCGAGGCCGAGGTAGGGGCGGAGCGGCTCGGGCACGACGACCGAGCCGTCGGGGCGCTGGTGCGTCTCGAGCAGCGCGACGATCCAGCGCGTCGTGGCGAGCGTGCCGTTGAGGGTCGCGACGTGCTCGGTCTTCGCGGCGCCCTCAGGCCGGTGCCGGATGTCCAGGCGGCGCGCCTGGAACGTGGTGCAGTTCGAGGTCGACGTGAGCTCGCGGTACGCGCCCTGCGTCGGGACCCACGCCTCGGTGTCGTACTTGCGCGCGGCGCTCGAGCCGAGGTCGCCGGCGGCCGTGTCGATCACACGGTACGCGAGGCCGAGCGAGCGCAGCATCTCCTCCTCGAGGGCGAGCAGGCGCTCGTGCTCGGCGGCCGCGTCCTCCGGCGTCGTGTAGACGAACATCTCGAGCTTGTTGAACTGGTGCACGCGGATGATGCCGCGGGTGTCCTTGCCGTGCGAGCCGGCCTCGCGGCGGTAGCAGGTGGACCATCCGGCGTAGCGCAGCGGACCGTCCGACAGGTCGAGGATCTCGTCCTTGTGGTATCCGGCGAGCGCGACCTCGCTCGTGCCGACCAGGTACAGGTCGTCGGCCTCGAGGCGGTAGATCTCGTCGGCGTGCGCGCCGAGGAAGCCGGTGCCCGCCATGATGTCGGGGCGCACCAGCGTGGGGGTGATCATGGGCGTGAAGCCGGCCTCGAGCGCCTTGCTGAGCGCGTAGTTCATGAGCGCGATCTCGAGCCGCGCGCCGACACCCTTGAGGAAGTAGAACCGCGCGCCCGACACCTTCGCGCCGCGCTCCATGTCGATCGCGCCGAGCTTCTCGCCGAGGGCCAGGTGGTCGAGCGGGCCGTCGGGGAACTCGGCCGGGTCGAACGCCGGCACGTCGCCGACCTCGCGCAGCACGACGTAGTCGTCCTCGCCGCCGGCCGGAACGCCATCCAGCACGATGTTCTCGATCCGGGCGGCCGCCTCGGCGAACGCGGCCTCGGCCTCGGTCACGGCCTGCTGCGCGTCCTTGACGCGGTTCGCGAGGTCCTTCGCCTGCGCGACGAGCGCGGCCTTCTCGTCCTTGGGCGCCTTGGCGACCTGCTTGCCGAACGCGTTCTGCTCGGCGCGCAGCTCCTCGAACGCGGCGATGGCGGCGCGCCGCGCCTTCTCTGCCTCGACCGCGGCGGTCACGGTCTCGGGCGAGTGCCCGCGGGCCACCTGCGAGCGGGTCACGAGGTCGGGGTTGTCGCGGAGCAGAGCGGGATCGATCACCCGCCCAGTCTAGGTCTCGCGGACGCGGGAGCTCCCTCTCACCCGGTGCAGGGTGAACGACCCTCCTCCTCTGCCGGTTGAGCGAGCGAAGCGAGTCGAAACCCCCGAAGCCCGGTCACGGCATCCCCCGCCCACTACCGTCGAACCATGACGCCCTCTGCCGACGACGGGGCCGACCTCCGCCGCCGCATCCGCCGCGCGGTGCTGACGGTCGCGCTGCTGAACCTCGCCTACTTCTTCGTCGAGTTCGTCGTCGCGCTGCAGGCCCGCTCGGTGTCGCTGCTCGCGGACAGCGTCGACTTCCTCGAGGACACCTCGATCAACCTCCTGATCTTCATCGCACTCGGCTGGGCCCTCGCCCGTCGCGCCCTGATGGGCAAGGTCATGGCGGTGCTGATCCTGGCGCCGGCGGGGTTCGCGACGTGGGAGGCCGTGCAGCGCTTCCTCGCGCCCGAGGCTCCCAAGGTGCTGCCTGTGGTGCTCGCCTCGATCGGGGCGATCGTCGTGAACGGGCTGAGCGCCGTCCTGCTCGCCCGGGTCCGGCATCACGGCGGGTCCCTCAGCCGCGCCGCGTTCCTGTCCGCGCGCAACGACGTGCTCGTGAACGTCGCGATCATCGCGATGGCGGCGATCACGGCCTGGACGTCGTCCGGATGGCCCGACCTCATCCTGGGCTGCCTGATCATCCTTCTGGCGCTGCACTCCGCGTGGGAGGTCTGGGAGGTCAGCGAGGAGGAGCGCCTGGCCGCGAAGGTGCTCGCCGGCGAGGCGGTGGACTGATCCGCCTCCCTCCTCCTCTCTGTGCTGGTTGAGCGAGCCCCTCTGTGCTCGTTGAGCGAGCCCTCTGTGCTGGTTGAGCGAGCCGCTCTGTGCTGGTTGAGCGAGCGAAGCGAGTCGAAACCGACCGAACCTCCCCACAAGATCTCTTGCGACATTCGAACATTCGTTCTATACTGGCTTCATGGCCACCAACCCGTTCGACGAGCGCTGGGATCTCTCCGACGCGCAGCGCGAACAGGTGCTGACCATCAAGGCAGGCCTCGCGTACGTCGAGAGCGCGAAGGCAGGCCTGGCGGCGATGGAGGCGAGCCTCCACGCGCAGGCGTACGCGATCGCGCAGGACGTGATGTTCGCGATGCCGGGCACTCGCCCGTCGTCCTATCAGGTGCCGATCCGGTCGATGGCCGCGGATCTCGCGGCCGTCTCGCGCGTTCCCGACACGTCGGTGCGCGCGAAGATGGACGATGCCGCGGTCATGATCCAGCGCTTCCCGGCGACGTTCACGGCCCTCGCCGAGTCCCGGATCACGGCCGCTCAGGCCCGCGTCGTGTGCGGTGAGGGAGGCCGACTCGACGACGAACTCCGCGCCCGGTACGAGCAGATCGCCCTCCAGTTCACGGACACCACCGCAGGCAAGCTGCGACCGATCTGCCAGGCGATCGCCGAGCGGCTGCAGCCGCAGACGATCGAGGAGCGCCACGAGGAGGCCAACGAGCGCCGGGGGATGTGGGTGACGCCCGACCAGGACGGCATGGCGCTGGTCCAGCTGCTCGTCGACGCGGCACTCGCGGCCGGCATCGACGACCGGTCGAACGCGATCGCCCGCCAGGTGAAGGCCGGCGTCGGCGAAGGAGACGAGGATCCGCGCACGCTCGCGCAGATCCGGGCGGACGTCGTCACCGACATGCTCCTCACGGCGACGCCGACCGCGGCGGGTGAAGGTCTCGACGAGATCCGCGCGGCGGTCCACGTGACCGTGCCCGCCGAGGTGATCGCCGGGGCCGACGACCAGCCCGCGCACGCGACGCGCGTCGGCACCGTCGCCCCCGAGACCGCCCGCCGCCTGGCCGGCCGGGCCCACACCTGGGCGAGGCTCTTCCGCGACCCGCAGACCGGTGCTCTCACGGCCGTCGACACCTACACCCCCACGGCCGAGCAGCGCCGGTTCCTCACCGCGCGCGACGAGCACTGCCGCTTCCCCGGCTGCCGCCGCCCGATCCGCCGATGCGACATCGACCACACGGTGCCCTACAGCGAGGGCGGCGCCACCGACGTGGGCAACCTGGCCGCGCTCTGCCGAGCCCACCACGTGCTCAAGCACCACGGCCGCTGGGGCTGCCGCAACGACAACGGCGTCATGGTGTGGATCACCCCCACCGGCCAGGTGCTCCACGAACAGCCGCCACCCACGGTCCGCTTCGTCGCCACCGCCGCGGCGGACGGGGATCCCCCGTTCTGACGCAGGGCGCGATGGCGCCTACCCCGCGACGACGACGCAGCGGTAGCGCGCCCGCGTGAGCCCGACGTAGAGCAGGTCGAACCACGACAGTCCGTGCTCCCACGCGAACGCGATGCCCGCGTCGCCGACGTCGGTCAGGATGACCGCCTCGGCGTCGAGACCCTTGAACTTGCCGATGGATCCCCAGCGCACACGTCCATGCGCGTCGCCGTCCGCCGCGCCCACGAGCGGCCGCAGCTGAGCACGCAGCCACTTCTCGTCCTTCGTGAAGTTCTGCGCGGCGAGCAGACGGCCCACGAGCGAGTGCCGCTCGCCGAACGGGCTGAGGATCACGACGTCGTGCGCCTGATGATGCTCGAGCAGCTCGCGGAGGGAGCGGGCGAGCTCGGCGCCCGCGTTGTCGGTACCGACGGGGACGATCGACAGGGCGCCCGGGTCGTTCGTGACGAGGCGGTGGCTGGAGTATCCGAACCGGCGGCTGAGCAGCTCCTCGGCACCGGATGCGAGCGCCGCGACCTGGCGCACACCCTGGTCCACCGAGACGTGCATCAGCCCCGGGAAGTGCTCGCGCGCGACCGCGAACGGATCGACGTGCGTGGTCGACGGCCTCAGGATCTGCTGTCGCCGATCGCCGGCGAGCACCAGCTTCGCGTCATCCGCGACCAGTTCGTCGAGGAAGGCGAGGACGCCCGGCAGGCCCGCGACATCCTGGAACTCGTCGATGCACACGACGTCGTACGCGTGCCGGTCGGGCGCCGCGCGAAATGCCTCGATCGCGAGCTGCGGCAAGCGCTCGGTATACCAGGCGTTGTCGGCGTCGACCCGGTTGGCCTCGAGGCCCGCGATCCGCAGCATGAGCGCGTTCAGGCTCGTGGCGTGGATGGCCGCGTGGCGACCGAGACGCTCGCGCAGCGCGTCGGCCATCAGCTCGTTCCAGCATGCGGCGAGCACGCGCGCGCCCTGCCCCGCGTGGCGCTTCGCGGCGCTCATCACGAGGTGGCTCTTGCCGGTGCCCGCGGGGCCCTCGAAGTAGATCCGGTCGTTGCGGGCGACCGCGTCGAGGATGCGCGCCTGCGACTTCAGTAGTCGCTGCTCGTCGTCGAGCCGCTCGAGCTTGCGGTCGGCGAGCGTGCGCCCGCCCTCGAGGTCGCCGAGCAGGGCCCGCGCGATCGTCGAGACGTGATCGCCGGTCATCACGGCCGGGTCGTGCGCGACCCCGTCGACCGTGCGGTACCAGGCATCGTGCTCGGCGAGCACCTTCTCGATCAGCGCCTCCGGGCGGCGCAGGTCGTCGCGGAACGCGAGCTCCCACTCGAAGAACTGCATGTCGCCGTGCGTCTCGAACTGGTGGCGCCCGAGCGAGGTGAACCACACGAGCCGCGCGATCGGCTCGGATCCGACGAGGATCTCGCGCCGGGCCAGGAACCCGCGCAGGCTCCGGATCGCCCCGTCGACCTGATCGAACGGGCTCTTGCCCGGGTTCGGCACCCGGTCCAGCATCCACTCGCCGTCGCGGTACGAGACGTACTCGGGGCTCTTGGCCTCGATCACCACGATCCCGCGCCCGGGCACGAGGACGAGGAAATCGGCCTCTCCCTGGAACTGCGTGGCGTGCCGTCGCAGCTGCAGGCTGTGGATCACGATCCAGTCGTCATGCCCGCGGACCGAGGCGAACGCGTCGAACACCCGCCGCTCGGATCCGTTCGCGCCCTTGCGGGGGCGGGCGGGGATCATGTGGGGAGGCATGACTGAATTCTCGCGTCAAACTGCGCGCGCGGTTAACACTCAGCTATCGCTCGTCAACCGAAAGTATTTCGGAGACCTGGGAGATCCCAGATCCTGACGTACTCGTCGGCTACAAGAGGCCATACCTCCCTCAGACCAGCTCGTGATCGAGCGCGAGGACCAGCTGATCGGCGACGTCATGCTCCGGATCGAGGACGGCTGGGCGCAGGCCGAGGTCGCCGAGCAGGGCCGCGGCGTGCAGGCCGAGCTCGGGTGGACCCTCGACCCCGCCCACCAGGGGCGCGGCTACGCCACGGAGGCCTTGCGCGCCGTGATCGGCGCCTGCTTCACGCAGCTCGGGCTGCGCCGGGTCCACGCCGGGTGCCTCGCCGCGAACGAGCCGTCGTGGCGCGTCATGGAGCGGCTCGGCATGCGACGCGAGGAGCACAGCCGCAAGACGGGCCTGCACCGCTCGGGCGAGTGGATGGACGGCATGAACTACGGCCTGCTCGCCGAGGAGTGGCGCGGCTGAGCGCGTGCCGCCCGCATAGGCTGGCGCAGTGACAGAGACGTCCCGCCCCTCCGCCCCGGCGCCGCTCGAGGGCATCCTGGTCGCCGACTTCTCGCGGGTGCTCGCGGGCCCCCTCGCCACGATGACCCTCGCCGACCTCGGCGCGCGCGTGATCAAGGTCGAGCGACCCGGAGCCGGCGACGACACCCGCGCGTGGGGACCGCCCTACAGCGCACACGCCGCGACCTACTTCGAGGGCGTGAACCGCAACAAGGAGTCGGTCGCGCTCGACCTGAAGGACCCGGCCGACGTCGCGCGAGCGCGGCGCCTCGCGGCGCGCGCCGACGTCGTGATCGAGAACTTCCTGCCCGGCACGCTCGACCGCCTCGGCCTCGGCTACGACGACGTCGCGCGCGACAACCCCCGCGTGATCTACGTGTCGGTCACGGGCTTCGGCTCCGCGGGCGGCGCGCGGATGCCCGGATACGACTTCGTGGTGCAGGCCCTCGGCGGCCTGATGCACATCACGGGCGAGCCCGACGGCGACCCCATGAAGGTCGGCGTCGCCCTCGTGGACGTGCTCACGGGCAAGGACGCCGTGATCGGCACGCTCGCGGCGCTGCGCCGCCGCGAACTCACTGGCACCGGCTCGCGCATCGAGGTGTCGCTGCTCTCGAGCCTGCAGGGCGCGCTCGCGAACCAGGCGTCGGCGTACCTCGGCGCGGGCGTCTCCCCCACCCGCCTGGGCAACGTGCATCCGTCGATCGCGCCGTACGAGCTGCTGCGCTGCGCCGACGGGCCCCTCGCGATCGCGGCGGGCAACGACGCCCAGTTCGCGAAGCTCGTCCAGACGCTCGGGATCCCCGAGCTGGCGCAGGACGACCACTTCCGCACGAACTCGGATCGCGTCGCCCACCGCGCCGAGATGCGCGACGCGCTCGAGGCGGCGCTCGCGACGGCGACCGCGGCCGAGTGGCAGGAGCGCCTCACGGCGGCGGGCGTGCCCGCGGGACAGGCGGGCGACATCGCCGACGGGCTCGCGTTCGCCGAGCGCATCGGCCTCGAGCCCACGATCGAGGTGGTCGACGACGCGGGCGTCTCGCACGGGCGGCAGGTGCGCCATCCGGTGCTGTGGCACCCGGCGTTCGAGCCGCCGCGCCGCGCGGCGCCCGCGCTCGACGAGCACGGCGACGACGTGCGCGCGTGGCTCGACGCCCCCGAAACGGCCGATGGCGACGCCGTCGGATAGCGTGAGATCGACACCCCCGCCACCGAAGGAGATGGCCCCATGAGCGGCCCCGCCGACCTGCTCGACCTCGACGATCTGCTCACCGAGACGGAGCTCGCCACCCGCGATGCCGTCCGTGCGTTCGTCGACGAGCACATCCGTCCGAGCATCGCCGACTGGTACGACCGCGCGCACTTCCCGACCGAGATCATCCCGGAGCTCGGACGCCTGGGCGCGCTCGGCATGATCTACTCCGGCTACGGATGCCCCGGCCGCGGCGCGGTCGAGTACGGCCTCACGGCCCTCGAGCTCGAGGCCGGCGACTCGGGCCTTCGGACGTTCGTGTCGGTGCAGGGATCGCTCGCGATGTCGGCGATCCACAAGTTCGGCTCCGAGGAGCAGAAGAACGAGTACCTGCCGCGGATGGCCAAGGGCGAGCTCGTCGGCTGCTTCGGCCTGACCGAGCCGACCGCCGGATCCGACCCCGGCAGCATGAAGACGTTCGCCCGCCGCGACGGCGACGACTGGGTGCTCAACGGCGCGAAGCGCTGGATCGGCCTGGCGTCGATCGCAGGCGTCGCCGTGATCTGGGCGCAGACCGACGAGGGCGTGCGCGGCTTCGCGGTGCCGACCGACACCCCCGGCTTCACGGCCACGCCGATCGCGCCGAAGATGTCGATGCGCGCGTCGATCCAGTGCGACATCACGCTCGAGGACGTGCGCCTGCCCGAGTCGGCCCGGCTGCCCGAGGCGCGCGGCCTGCGCGCCCCGTTCTCGTGCCTCAACGAGGCCCGCTACGGCATCGCGTGGGGCGTGCTCGGCGCCGCGCGCGACAGCTACCTGACGGCGCTGCACTACGCCCAGGAGCGCCGCCAGTTCGACCGCCCGATCGCGTCGTTCCAGCTCACGCAGGCGAAGCTCACGGACATGGCCGTGAAGATCACGCAGGGGCAGCTCGTCGCCCTGCGCCTGGGCCGCCTCAAGGAGGCCGGCAAGCTCCAGCCGCACCACATCTCGGTCGGCAAGCTCGCCAACACGCGCGACGCGATCGCGATCGCGCGCGAGGCCCGGACGATCCTCGGCGGCAACGGCATCTCGGCCGAGTACTCGCCCCTGCGCCACGCGAACAACCTCGAGTCGGTGCGCACCTACGAGGGCACGGACGAGGTCCACACGCTCGTGCTCGGCCGCCACATCACGGGGCTCGAGGCGTTCCGCTAGGAGCCGCGGCGGGCGTCAGGGCGTTTCGACTCGGTCGCTTCGCTCCCTCGCTCAACGACCATAGATTTCATGGTCGTTGAGCGAGCGAAGCGAGTCGAAACGGCAGCGACTCACCCGAACAGGTCGGGCCGCCGGTCGCGGAGGTAGGGCTGGGGGTCGCCCGTGAGGTCGGCGATCAGCAGCTCCTCGCCCTCGGCCGCGGCGAGCGCGAGCACCGAACCGTCGGCGCCGCACACCGTGCTGAGGCCCGCGTAGACCTGCTCGCCCCCGCCTTCGAAAGACTCCGTGCCGCAGTAGTTGGCGTAGGCGAGCGCGACGCCGTTCTCGTAGGCGCGGGCCCGCACGAGCACGGTCGACACGATCTCGTAGGGCACCATGTTCGCGGTCGGGACGAGCACGGCCTCGGCGCCGTCCAGCGCGAGCGACCGCACGGCCTCGGGGAACTCCACGTCGTAGCAGATCAGCATCCCGATCCGGCGTCCGCGGAACTCGAACGCCGCGGGCCGCTCGGTCGCGGGCGCGAAACGCTCGGTGTCGAGCCCGCCGAACAGGTGCGCCTTGCGGTGGGCGCCGACCGCGCGCCCGTCGTCGATCAGCTGCGCGGCGTTGGCCACCGCGCCGTCGAGCAGCAGCTCGGGGTACCCGTACGCGACCGCGACCCCGGTGCGCCGCGTGATCTCGGCGACGGCGGCGGCGATCGGCCCGTCCGCCGGCTCGGCGAGCGCGCGCGTCCGCTCGGCGCCGATGTCGTATCCCGTGACGAACATCTCCGGCGTGACGAGAACGTCCGCGCCCTCGGCCGCCGCACGCTCGCACGCCGCCTCGAGCCGCGCCAGGTTGCCCGCGACGTCTCCCGGCAGCGAGGCGCACTGCCAGACCGCGACGCGCAGCGGGGTCATCCGATCACTCCGGCAGCGCCACGGGCGCGAGCTCGTCGAACCGGTCGCCCGGGCCGGGGTTGTCGGGGTGGCTCGCGCCGCCGAAGTGGTGCATCACGCCCCACACCGCGTTGAGCGCCGTCTGCACCGCGCCCTCGGCCCAGGCCGGGGTGAAAGACACGTCGTCGCCCGCGATGAAGATGCCGCGCTCGTCCGCGGGCGCGCCGTCCTGCATGAAGTGCGTGTACATCCGGTGGTTGTACCGGTAGTGGCCGGGAAGCGCGCCCTTGAACGCCCCGAGGAAGTACGGGTCGTCCTCCCACGTGACCGTGACGGGGTCGCCCACGATGTGCGCGCGGATGTCGACATCCGGATAGATCTTGGCGAGCGCGTTCAGGGCCAGGTCCACGCGGCGGTCCACCGAGTGCGGAAGCATCTTGAGCGAGTCGGACATCCACGAGTACGACAGGCAGATCACCGCGGGGCGGCCCGGTCCGTTGTCGAACAGGTAGGTGCCGCGCGTCAGGCGGTCGGTGAGGGTCATGCTCATGACGTCGCGCCCGGTCTCCGGATCCGTGCGCTTCCAGAACGGCTCGTCGACCATCACGAAGGTCTTGGTCGACTGCATGTAGCGCGTGCGGTCGAGCGCCATCCACATGTCCTGCGAGAACAGGCTCTCGTCGCAGTCGATCTCGGTGGTCAGCAGCCAGCTCTGGCACGTCGCGACGACCGCGTCGTGCGAGCGCTCGGTGCCCCAGCGGTCGCGCACGACGAACCGGCCGTCGTCGGCGCGCGAGATCGCGGCCGCGGCCGGCAGGGTCGCCCCGCCGTGCAGCGACGCCAGCGTCGTGCCCTCCGGCCACGGGCTTCCCGCGCGCGCGGGCAGGTCCCACAGGCCGCGGGGCAGCTGCTCGACGCCGCCCTCGATCAGGCGCTGGTCGGTGTCGCATTCGAGCACGGCCACGCGCAGGATCTCGAGCATCGAGTTGGGGAAGTCAGAGTCCCAGCCGCCCGTGCCGAACCCGACCTGGCCGAACGCCTCGCGGTGCCGGAAGGTCAGCTTCGAGAACGCCTGCGAGCTCGCGATGAAGTCGTAGAACGTGCGGTCGTCCCACGTGGCGACCAGCTCGTCCCAGTGCCGCTTGAGCGCGACGGCGTCCCGGGCGCGGATCGCGTCCTGCAGCGCCGTGAAGCCGATCTCCTCGAGCGCGGCGTCCCACGCATCCGACACCTCGCGGAAGAACTCGGGCAGGTCGTCGAGCGTGCGGCCGTAGTGCGTCTCTCCCCAGAGGTCGATCACGGTGCTGCCCGCCGCCTCGGTGAGCGGGTTCGGGAAGGGCCGGTGCGTCAGCCCCAGCGCGTCGGCGTAGTGGAAGAACCCGCGCCCCGAGATCGGGAAGCGCATGCCGCCCAGCTCGGCGATCGCGCCGTCGCCGCCCTCGAACCGGTGCGTGCGCAGCCGGCCGCCGATGCGCGTGGGCTCGTAGATCACGGGCGTGAGGCCCAGGCTCATGAGCTCGTACGCGGTGACCATGCCCGCCAGGCCCGCGCCGATGATCGCGACCTCTCGGCCGTGCGCCTCGGGCGGGATCGCGCCCAGGCCGGCGGGATGCGAGATCCAGTCGTCGAACGGGAATGGGAAATCCGGGCCGAACATCGTGATGCCGGCGGGTTCGCCGGGTCCGGTCAGGAAGCCTTCATCGGGTGGCGTCGTCGTCACGTCCGGAGTCTATCCGCCGGCTGTCAACCTCCCGCTCCATCCCGGCCGCGGGCCTAGGCTGGCCGCATGAGCGATGACAGCACCGCCCAGGACGCCGCGCCCTCCCGCCGCCGTGCGGCGCTCGTGTTCAACCCCATCAAGGTCGACGGACCGACGCTGTGCGCCCTCGTGGAGCGCCACTCGGCCGAGGCCGGATGGGAGCCGCCGCTGCTGCTCGAGACGTCGGTCGAGGACCCCGGCCAGCACACCACGCGCGAGGCCCTCGAGGAGGGCGCCACGGCGGTGCTCGTCGCGGGCGGCGACGGCACGGTGCGCGCCGTGACCGAGGCGATGCGCGGCTCCGGCGTGCCCCTCACGATCATCCCGAGCGGGACCGGGAACCTGCTGGCCCGGAACCTGCTGCTGCCGCTCGACGGCCAGGACACCATGGTCGCCGCCACGTTCGACGGCGAGACCGTCGACGTCGACATCTGCGTCGCGACCCTCCGCCGGCCCGACGGCCACTCCGAGGAGCACGCGTTCGTCGTGATGGCGGGCATGGGCCTGGACGCCGCGATGATCGCGAACACCAAGGAAGACCTGAAGAAGTCGATGGGATGGGTCGCGTACGTGGACGGCGCCGCCCGCTCGCTCGCGGGCGCCGAGCCGTTCCGCGTCGTGTACGAGATCGTGCGGGAGAAGACCCGCCAGGGCATCACCCGCGCGGTGCCCACCTCGGCGCGGCTGCATTCCGCGACGGTGCAGAGCATCCTGTTCGCGAACTGCGGCGAGCTGCCGGGGGGCATCTCGCTGATCCCCGACGGCTCCATCATCGACGGCCAGCTGGACGTCGCGCTCGTGCAGCCGACCGGGCCGCTTGGCTGGCTCGGCGTCTGGCGCAAGGTGTGGTGGGACAACTCGGTGCTGCGGCGCACGCGGGCCGGGCGCGCGGTGCTCGAGCGCCGCGGCCGCAGCACGTCGGTGCACTACCTGCGCGGCGTCGCCGCCGAGGCGGCCACCCCGATCCCGCAGCCGGTCGAGCTCGACGGCGACGAGTTCGGCGAGGCCACGCGCGTGTCGTGCCGGGTCGAGAAGGGCGGCCTGCTGGTCACCGTCCCGAAGGGCCACAAGATCACCGCGATGTGATGCGGGCGCGGCGGTCGGCCTCTACTGCAGCGCGGACGTCAGGCGCGCGAGGTTGTCGAGCACGGTCGAGCGCAGCGGCTGCTGGAGCCACTCCTCGAGCGTGAGCTCCCGGCTGAGCTCGCGGTACTGGGCCTCGAGCTGCCGCATCTGCTGCACGAACTCCTCGCCGCGCACCAGCAGCGAGATCTCGAGATTGAGGCCGAACGAGCGCATGTCCATGTTGCTCGACCCGATCACGGCGATCTCGTCGTCGATCGTGAGGCCCTTCGTGTGCAGGATGTACGGCTTCGGGTAGAGCCGGATCTGCACGCCCGCGCGCAGCAGCGCCTCGTAGTAGCTGCGCTGCGCGTGATACACGACCGCCTGGTCGCCCTCCTCCGACACGAACAGCTCGACGTGCACGCCGCGCTTGGTCGCGGCGGTGATCGCGAGCAGCAGCGCCTCGTCGGGGACGAAGTACGGGCTGATCATGATGATCTTGCGCTGCGCCGCGTACAGCAGCCCGAGGAACAGGCGGAGGTTGTTCTCGAACTCGAAGCCGGGGCCCGACGGCACGACCTGGCAGTCGAGGTCGCCCGTGCCGGCATCCATGCGCTTGAGGTCGATGCCCTCGGGCAGCGAGTCTGCCTCGCTGAACCAGTCGGACAGGAACACCGCGTTCACGCTCGACACGATCGGCCCGTCGAGGCGCACCATGACGTCGACCCACTGCAGGCCGCGCCGGATGTTCGCCTTCAGGTTGTAGCTGCGATCCGTGATGTTCTGCGAGCCGAGGAACGCCACGTCGCCGTCGACCACGACGATCTTGCGGTGGTTGCGCAGGTCGGGCCGCTGCCACTGCCCCTTGAGCGGCCGGATGGGCAGCGCGAAGCGCCACTCCGCGCCCATGGCGTCGAGCCGCTTGAGCGTGCGGCGGTGGAACGGCTTGACGAGATTGGCCCAGTGGTCGAGCAGCACGCGCACGGGGATGCCGCGGGCCCGCACCTCCTCGAGCGCGCGGAAGAAGTCGTCGGTCGAGTCGTCGGACTTGAAGATGAAGAACTCGACGTGCACGTACTCGTGCGCCTCGCGGATGGCCGCGGCCATCTCGGCGAGGCTGCCCTGGTAGTCGCTGATGAGGCGGACGCCGTTGTCGCCCGTGAGCGGCATGGCGCCGAGCTCGCGGTTCATGCGCACGAGCGACGTGAACCACGCCGGCTCGTTCGGACGCAGGCTGCCGCGCTCGAGCTGATCGCGCGCGGCGTGGATGTAACGGTTGATCTGCTCCTGACGGCGCCGCCGGTGACGGGGCAGGCGCGGGTTCCCGATCAGGAGGAACAGCAGCGCGCCCGCGATCGGGAAGAAGAAGACGGCCAGCATCCAGGCCATGCCCGCGGTCGGGCGCCGGTTCGGCGGGATGACGATGATCGCCCCGATCCGGATGGTGATGTCGATGACCGTGAGCACGAGGATCCACCACGGCGTGGCGAGGATCACGTCGATCACGGCATCACCTCTTCCCCCGGTAGGACACCAGCGTAATGCTCCGGGGAGACATGCCCGGGCGGCGATGGGAGCCGGTCAGTCGGCGGTGGTCTGGTCCTGGTCGTCGGCGCGCGGGGGCATGCCGCGACGGGCGCGCTCCTCGGCCTCGATGCGCGCGTAGGCGCGGCGCTCGGTGCGATCGAACCGCAGGATGCTGCGCAGGATGTACCAGAACACGACGCAGATCACGAGGGTCGGCAGGAGCGACCACACGACGGCCGACCAGTAACTGTCCACGCTGCCATGGTACGCGCGCGGCCTGGGAGGTCGCCCGGGCCGGACGGTCGTCCCCAGGCCGGTTCCGGCGTCCGGTTCGTCCCGCCCCCTGCCGCGGCATCGCGCCGGGCCGCGACGATCGGCGCATGACCACCGTGATCCGCACCTCGGAGCCCGCCGACCTCCTGTCCCTCGTGCCGCACCTCGCGGAGTGCACGCCGCGCGAGAGCCTCGTGCTCGTGCCGTTCGCCGCACGGCGCACGCTCGGCGCCATGCGCGTCGACCTGCCGCGAGCCTCGCCCGACGGCGGCGGCGACCTGGCCGAGTACGCCGCCACGGTGGTCGGCATGCTCTGCCGCGTGCAGGGGGCCACGCGCGTCGCGGTCGTGGTCTACACGGACTCCCCCTACCGCGATCCCGACGGCAGGATCGCGCGCGCGTCGCTCGTGCAGGAGGTGATCCGCCGCGCCGACGAGTGCGGGCTCGAGCTGGTCGACGCGCTGTGCGTGGCGGCCGACGGCTGGGGCGCGTACCTCGAGCCCGACGGCCCGTTCGCGGGCCGGCCGCTGTCGGACATCCGCCCCGACGACTTCGAGTTCGACGACGATCGCCCGATCGATGTGAGCCGGGCCCAGTCCGACGGATGCGAGCTGCCGCCCAGCGACCTGGCCGAGCGGGAGCTCGTGGCGCGGGAGCTGAGCCGCATCTCCCTCAGGCTCGGCGACGCCACCCTTCCCGCCGTGATCGAGCACGCCATCGAGGAGGAGGCCGACGACCTGCCGCCCCGCGCGCTCGCGCTGCTGATCCACCTGCTCGACCGCCCGGCGCTGCGCGACGTCGCCCTGACGCAGTGGTGCGGCGGATACGACGAGGGCGTCGCGACGCAGGCATGGCAGCTCGCCTGGTCGCGCGGCGACGTCGCGCTGCCGGACGGGCCGCTGCGGCTGGCCGGCGAGGGCCCGCGCCCGAAGGCCCGGCGGCTCGAGCGCGCGCTGGAGCTCGCCAAGCGCCTCGCGTCCTGCGCGCCGCGCGCGCATCGCGCGGGCCCTCTGGTCGCGGCCGCGTGGCTGTCCTGGGCGCTCGGCCGGTCCACCCACGCGGCGCACTTCACAGGGCTGGTGCGCGAACTGGATCCGGATCACGGGCTGGCCGACATCCTGACGACCATGCTCGCGGCCGGGCACCTGCCAGAGTGGGTGTTCGACCGCCCGGTGCCGCGCGGCCGGGCCCGACGCGCGAAGCGCCGCGGCCGCCGGTGACGGCTACTTGACGAGCGGGAAGAGGATCGTCTCGCGGATGCCGAGGCCCGTGAGCGTCATGAGCAGGCGGTCGATGCCCATGCCCATGCCGCCGGTCGGGGGCATGCCGTGCTCGAGCGCGCGTACGAAGTCCTCGTCGATGCGCATGGCCTCGTCGTCGCCGCGGTCGGCGAGCTTGGCCTGCTCGACGAAGCGCTCGCGCTGGATCACGGGGTCGACGAGCTCGGAGTAGCCCGTGCCCTGCTCGTAGCCGTTGATGTAGAGGTCCCACTTCTCGACCACGCCCGGGATCGAGCGGTGCTCGCGCACCAGCGGGCTGGTGTCGACGGGGAAGTCCATCACGAACGTGGGCTTGGTGAGGTGCGTCTTGACGAAGTGCTCCCACAGCTCCTCGACGAGCTTGCCGTGCGTGGCGTGCGGCGGCACGTCCACGCCGCTCTTCTCGGCGAGCGCGACGAGCTCCTCGAGCGACGTCTCGGGCGTGACCTCGACGCCCGCGGCCTCGGACAGCGACGGGTACATCGAGATCCGGTCCCACTGGCCGCCCAGGTCGTACTCGGTGCCGTCGGCCCACGTGACCGTGGTGGATCCGGCGACCGCGATCGCGGCGTTCTGGATCAGCTCCTGCGTCAGGTCGGCGATGCCGTTGTAGTCGGTGTAGGCCTGGTAGGCCTCGAGCATCGCGAACTCGGGGCTGTGCGTGGAGTCGGCGCCCTCGTTGCGGAAGTTGCGGTTGATCTCGAACACCCGGTCGATGCCGCCCACGACCGCGCGCTTGAGGTACAGCTCCGGCGCGATGCGCATGTAGAGGTCGATGTCGAACGCGTTCGAGTGCGTGATGAACGGACGCGCGGTCGCGCCGCCCGGCTGCACCTGCAGCATGGGCGTCTCGACCTCGAGGAAGTCGTGCGCCGCGAACGTGGCACGCAGGCTCGCCATCACGGCGGCGCGCGTGCGCACCGTGGTGCGGGCCTGCTCGCGCACGATCAGGTCGAGGTAGCGCTGGCGGACCCGCGTCTCCTCGTTCAGCTCGGTGTACATGTTCGGCAGCGGCAGGACGGCCTTGGCGGCGATCTGCCACTCCGACACCATGATCGACAGCTCGCCGCGGCGGCTGGAGATGATCTCGCCCGACACCGCGACGTGGTCGCCCAGGTCGACGAGCTCCTTCCAGCGCTGGAGCGACGCGTCGCCCACGTTCGCGAGCGAGACCATGGCCTGGATGCGCGATCCGTCGCCGGCCTGCAGCGTCGCGAAGCAGAGCTTGCCGGTGTTGCGGCTGAACACGATGCGGCCCGCGACCGCGGCCTGCTCGCCGGTCTCGGCGCCCGCCTCGAGCTCGCCGTACTGCTCGCGCAGGGCCGGGATCGTGTGGGTGACGGGCACGACCACGGGGTAGGCGCCGCCGGCAGCGCTCTCGCGCTCCGCGATCAGGCGCTCGCGCTTCGCGAGGCGCACCGCCTTCTGCTCGAAGATGTCCTCGTCGGTCGGCTCGGACGGGGTCTCGGCAGGGGTGTCGGTCATGAAGAAGCTCCTCGGAAGTCTGCCCTCAAGTCTATGGGCGCGCCGCGGGCCATCCTGTGCGTCCCGACAGCACTGACCCGGGACCGGTCACTCGTCCGGCGGCGTGAGGGGCGGGTCTCCCTCGGTCAGGGCGTGGTCGACCGTGGAGCGGACGAGCGCGGAGAGGTAGCCGCCCGGGTTGTCGAAGCCGATGCCGCGCAGGATGCCGGTGGCCTGGCGCACGATCTGGCGTGAGAACTCGGATGCGGTCTCGATCGCCTCCGCGTAGGCCGCGCGGTCCTCCTCGGCGACGACGACCGGCTCGCATCCCAGCTCGACCGCGAGCGCCTGCGCGATCGGCAGCACGGCGGCGGGCGCCGTGACCGCGGCGTAGGAGGCCGCGAGCTGACGCAGGTCCATGCTCGTGCCGGTGAACGCGATGGCCGGATGCACCGCGAGCGGGATCGCCCCGCGCTCGGCCGCGGGACGCAGCACCTCGATGCCGTGGGCCGCGTCGGTGTGCAGCACGAGCTGCCCGATCTGCCAGGCCTCGAGATCCGCGAGGCCCGCCACGAGCCCCGCGAGCTCCGCCCGCGGCACCGCGACGATCACGAGCTCGCTGCGGCGCACGACCTCGAGCGCGTCGAGCACGGGCACGCCGGGCAGGATGGCCTCGACGCGCTCGTCGTCCGAGCCGCTCGTGATGCCGGTCAGCGCATGCCCCGCGCCGGCGAGCGCGGCGCCGATCACGGGACCCACCCGCCCGGCGCCGATGATGCCCACGCCGAGCCGTCCGTCGCGCCTCATGCCTCGCGCTCCGGGGCCGCGGCGGCCACGTGCTGCATCCAGCGATGGCTGCGGTCCTCGGCGGCGGCCGCGACCGCGCCACGGCTGACGCTCTGCAGCAGCTCGACCGCGTCGTCGCGCTCGAGGCCCGTGACCCGGCCCGACACGGGGCCCATCACGGTGTGGACCTGCGCCCACGCGAGCCGCTGCAGCCGGTCGACCGGGCCCTGCGCGATCGAGAAGCCCTGCAGGCGCGCGAGCGGGAAGATCGCGAGCCTGCGCCAGATCCGGCCCCGCCGCAGCAGCAGCGCGTACGCCGTGACGAAGGCGCCATGACGCCGCCACGACACGGGCCGCCGCCACCAGCCGCGGGGCGGGATGGTCCGGAACGGGTCTCCGGCGGCGGGCCCCAGCAGGCCGTGCTCCCACACCAGGGCGCGGTCGGCGTGCGGCATGTCGGGCAGGATGAGGCCGAGCACGCGCTCGACGTCCTCGCGCGTGCCGACGGGCAGCACCGTGTTGAACTGCTGACCCGCGGACGACTGGTCCTGCATCATGCTCTTGCCGCTCATCCGGTTGATCCGGATGGACCACCAGCCGAAGGGCCGCCACAGCAGGGCCTGCGACACCTCGACCGCGAAGATCCGGCCGGGCGGCAGCGTCTCGGTCACCGTCGTGAACAGGCCGAACGTCACGCGCACGCCGTCGGGCGTCGGCGCGATCGAGTAGCGCAGCGACCGCGCGATCTGCGACCACAGCACCGCGAAGACCGTGAGGACCGCGGGAAGGCCGGTGCCGAGGGCCGTGCCCGCGAGCAGCAGCAGGCCGCCGGGATCGTCGGCGACGTTCGCGGCGGCCACCGCGAGCGCGACCCCGACCGCGAGGAACGCGAAGCCGATCCACGGGAGCGCCGAGAGCGCATGCGCGCCGACGAGGCGGCCGGCCGGGATCTTCACGACGCTCTCGGGCACGAGATCGGCGTGATCGACGCCCTCGATCATCCCGGTCACGCCGCCGTTGAGCGCCTGGATGAGCCGCTCCCGCGGCGCGGGCGCGATCCCCGCGGCGGCGTCGCGCGCGGCCTGCCGCGCGGCGCGGGCGCCCGAGGCGAGGCGCAGGATGTCGCCGCGCACGCGCTCCGCGCGCTCGGTCGCGAGGTACTCGAGCGCGACGTTGGCGTCGGCGCCCGCGCCGACGACCTCGAGCTTGGCCATGCCGATCAGCCGCGCAGGGAACGGCCGCGTGAGGTTGACGCCCTGCACGCGGTCGAGCGGCGCCCTGCGGTGCGAGCGGAAGACCAGGCCGCGACGCACCTCGACGTCGTCGCCCGTGATCCGGAACTGGTGGAACCGCCACTGCACCCAGAACGCCCCGACGAGCACGGCGAGGACGATCAGCAGGGCGAGCAGGGCCCACACGAGCAGGCCGTTCCGGATGATCCAACCGAACGGGTCCGAGCCGGGGTCCGGCTGGTCCTCGCCGAGATCCACCCCGGGCGCGAGCACCGCGACGAACCAGTAGACGAGCTGGTCGCGCAGGTTGCCGATCACGATGCCGGCGACGATGATCAGCGCGAGCCCGCCCTTGAACAGCGGGGTGAGCGGATGCATGCGGTGCCACTCGCCGTCCGCGAGCGACGAGGCGCCGCCCCCGCTCGGCAGCGCGCCGGGCGCGGGCGGCTCCGCGAGAGGCCGCGGCGGCAGGGCCGGGTCGGTCACAGCCCGGTCCGCCTCGTCTCGGCGACGTGGATCAGCGTGTCGCGCAGCGCCTCGGAGGCCTCGCGGCCCAGCCCGGGGATCTCCACACCCGTGGTCGCGGCGGCCGTGACCATCTTGAGCTTGGCGATCCCGAACGCGCGGTCGAGCGGGCCGTGCGTGATGTCGACGAGCTGCAGGCGCCCGTAGGGCACCGCGACCATGCGCTGCCACAGGATGCCCCGGCGGAAGACGATGTCGTCGTCGCGCAGCATGTACCCGAGCGCCCGCGCCTGGCGCGGCAGCACGAGCTGCGAGATCAGCGTGATCGCCACGAGCACGCCGGCGGGGATCCATGCCCACACCTGGCCGAGCGCCACGGCGAGGACGGCGGCGAGGCCGAGCACCACGGCCACGAAGATCGCGTTCTGCAGCGTCTGCGACGCGACGTACCGGGGCGAGATCTGGTGCCACGTGCCGTCGAGCGCGAGGCGCGCGGCCGAGCGGGGCTCGCGGATCGCGGTGTACGTGCCCTGGTCCAGGACCGCCGGCGCGGGAGGGGCGGCCGACGGCTGAGGCGCCACCGACGGCTCGGGCGGCGCCGCGGGCGGCACGTCAGCGCCCGCGGGCGGCTCCGGGTTCGGCGTCGTCTGGCTCTCGGTCATCCGGATCCTTTGCACCAGCGTCGGGGGGAAGGCTGCAGAACTGCTCGGCGATCAGGGCCGCCACGACCAGCACGACCCCCGCCGCGATCGTCGCGATGGTCGTCGCCATCGAGCCTAGCGGCGGGGTCACCGGCCGCGTCGCGACGTACAGCAGCAGCCCGGCGGCCACGCCGCCGACCGCGGCGCCGACGATGCTCGACGCCTTCGCGAGCATCGCGATGCGAACCGCGCGGAACGGGTCGACGCGGGGCGCGTCCGCACGCCGCACCGAACGCCGCACGGGCCACGCCAGCGCGACGCAGAGCGCGCCGAGCAGCACGAGCAGGATGGGCAGCCCGGCGGCCGGGGTGAACGTGGCGCGGCCGCCCATCGTCAGCACGTGGTCGACCAGGAACCCCGCGCCGCCGCCCAGCACGGCGGCGACGATCAGCGCCAGCGGCGAGGTGCGGGTCACCCCTCGCCCTCCCGCAGGGCCCGGAGAAGGTCGGCGACCCGCCCGCGGCCAGGCAGGACGGCGTCGGGATCGACCTCGAGCCAGGGCGCCAGCACGAAGTCGCGCTCGGCGGCGCGCGGGTGCGGGAGCTTCAGCTTCTCGTCGTCCGAGGTCAGCTCGCCGTACGCGATCAGGTCGAGATCGAGGGTGCGGGCGCCCCAGCGCTCGCGTCGCTCGCGCCCGTGCCGCGCCTCGATCGCGTGCAGCAGCCCCAGCAGCACGCTCGCATCCAGGCGCGTGCGCACGAGCGCGACGGCGTTCAGGTACGCGGGCTCGGACTCATCCGGGCCGTCCAGCGTCAGGGCGACGGACTCGATCGGGGTCGACGCGACGACGTCCTCCACGAGCGGCAGGCGGCGCAGCTCGGCGAGCGCCTGCGCGATGGTCGCGGCGCGGTCGCCGAGGTTGGCGCCCAGCGCGACCACGGCGGTCACGGGCTCGCGGCGCTCGACCGGCGGCATCCCGTCGAGCGGCCTCGTGAGGTCGCGGCTCATCCGTGCTTCCCCTCGCGGTGCGGCGGAAGGTCGCGCGAGGCGTGGACCGTGACCGACACGTCCTGGAACTGCGCCGCGATCGGCGCCTGCGGCTTGTGGACCGTCACGGCCGCGTGCGAGATGCGCTCGTCCTCCATGACGGCGTCCGCGATGCGGTGCGCGAGGGTCTCGATCAGGTTGACGGGCTCGCCGCCGACGATCGCGACGATCTTCTCGGCGAGCTCGCCGTAGTGCACGGTGTCGACCACGTCGTCCGTCTCGGCCGCGCGCGCGGTCGACAGACCGAGCCGCACATCGATCACGAAGTCCTGCCCGTTCTCGCGCTCGAAGTCGAAGACCCCGTGCCGCCCGAACGCGCGCAGCCCGGTCAGCTCGATCATGTCCACGAAGTTCACTTCGCCTCGCTCCGCTCGCTCGGCACGCCGCCCTGCCAGGCCTCGACCACGGCGATCGCGTCGCGCGTGGCCTGCACGTCGTGCACCCGCACCGCGTGGATGCCGCGCGCCGCGGCGAGCGCGCTGGTCACGGCCGTGGCGAGGTCCTTGCGCTCGATCCGGGCGTCCTCCCCGAGGGCGGACGCCAGGAAGCGCTTGCGCGACGTCCCGATCAGGACCGGGAACCCGAGGTCCTGCACGGCGTCGAGCTCGCGCAGCAGCGCCCAGTTCTGCTCGCCGGCCTTCGCGAAGCCTACGCCCGGGTCCAGGATGATCCGCTCGCGCGGGACGCCGGCCGCGAGGGCGGCATCGACCCGCTCGGTCAGCTCGGCGGCGACCTCGCGGCCGATGTCGGCGTATTCGGCCTTGGCGTACATGTCCGCGGAGGGACCGCGCCAGTGCCCCAGTGCGATGCGCGCGTCGGACGCGGCCACCACGCGCAGGATCTCGGGGTCGGCGAGGCCGCCCGCCACGTCGTTGACGATCGCAGCGCCCGCCTCGAGGGCCGCCCGCGCGGTCTCCGCGCGGTACGTATCGACGCTGACCACGGCGCCGTCGGCCGCGAGCGCCTCGATCACGGGCACGATGCGGCGGATCTCCTCCTCGGCGCCGACCGGCTCCGATCCGGGGCGGGTCGACTCGCCCCCGATGTCGAGCACGTCGGCGCCCTGGGCGCGCAGCAGCCGCCCGTGGGCGATCGCGCGCTCCGGATCGAGGTACCGGCCCCCGTCGCTGAACGAGTCCGGCGTGACGTTGACGATGCCCCAGACCTGCGTCATCCGTGCACCCCGATCAGGGCGATGGCCTCGGCGCGCAGCGCGGCGTCCGCGAGCTCGCCGCGGACGGCGACCGTGACGGTCGTGCTCTCGGTCTGGCGGGATCCGCGCATGGTCACGCACTGGTGCGAGGCGTCCAGGACGACGAGGACGCCGCGGGCGTCGATCGACGACGCGATCGTGTCGGCGATCTGCTCGCCGAGCCGCTCCTGCACCTGCGGGCGCGCGGACAGGATCTCGACCACCTTGGGCAGGGCGCCGAGCCCGACGACCTGCTCGCCGGGCAGGTAGGCGATGTGCGCGTGGCCCGCGAACGGCAGCAGGTGGTGCTCGCACGTCGAGCGGAAGCGCACGTCGCGCAGGATCACCGCCCCGGACGGCAGCGTGTCGGGAGCCGGCCCGTGCGTCACGCTGATCGTGTGCGACAGCGGCTCGGCCGGATCCTGTCCCACTCCCCCGTACATCTCCACCGCGGCATCCGCGACGCGCTGCGGCGTCTGGCGCAGGCCCGGCCGGTCCGGATCCTCGCCGATCGCGATCAGCAGCTCGCGGGTCAGCGCGGCGATGCGCTCCCTGTCGACGGCCACGGCGCCTCCTACGCGGTGGCCGGGCGCGCCTGGCCGGTCGCCGGGCGGTGCGTCGCGGTCTTCGCGGTCTGCTCGGTGGCGGCCGAGGCGGCGACGCCTGCGGCGTCGGCGCGGCGCGGCACCTGGACGGGCGGCAGCGGCGAGACGGGGCGCTCCTCGCTCGAGAGCCACTGCGGGCGCGGCGGCAGCTTCTTGACGTCCTTGAAGATGTCCTCGAGCTGCGTGTGGTCGAGCGTCTCGTGCTCGAGCAGCTCGAGCGCGAGGCGGTCGAGCACGTCGCGGTTCTCGTTGATCACCTGGTACGCCTCGTTGTGCGCCTGCTCGATCAGTCCGCGCACCTGCTCGTCGATCCGCTCGGCGAGCCGGTCGGAGTAGTCGCGTCCGTGACCCATGTCGCGGCCCATGAACACCTCGCCGCTGGAGGACGCGAGCTTGACCGGGCCGACCTCGGTGGTCATGCCGTACTCGGTGACCATCTTGCGGGCGATCCCGGTGGCCTTCTCGATGTCGTTCGACGCGCCCGTGGTCGGGTCGTGGAACACGATCTCCTCGGCGACGCGGCCGCCCATGGCGTAGGCGAGCTGGTCCTGCAGCTCGTTGCGGCTGACGGAGTACTTGTCCTCGAGCGGCAGCACCATCGTGTAGCCAAGGGCCTTGCCGCGCGGCAGGATCGTGATCTTCGTCACGGGGTCGGTGTGGTTCATCGCCGCCGCGGCGAGCGCGTGGCCGCCCTCGTGGTACGCGGTGATGAGCTTCTCCTTGTCGTTCATCACGCGGGTGCGGCGCTGCGGGCCGGCGATCACGCGGTCGATCGCCTCGTCGAGCGCGCGGTTGTCGATCAGCTGCGCGTTCGAGCGGGCCGTGAGCAGCGCGGCCTCGTTGAGGACGTTCGCCAGGTCCGCGCCCGTGAAGCCGGGGGTCTTGCGGGCCACGACGTCGAGATCGACGCTGTCGGCCAGCGGCTTGCCGCGGCCGTGCACCTCGAGGATGCGGCGACGGCCGGCGAGGTCCGGTGCGTCCACGCCGATCTGGCGGTCGAAGCGGCCGGGACGCAGCAGCGCCGGGTCGAGGATGTCGGGGCGGTTCGTCGCCGCGATCACGATGACGTTCGCCTTGGGGTCGAAGCCGTCCATCTCGACGAGCATCTGGTTCAGCGTCTGCTCGCGCTCGTCGTGACCGCCGCCCATGCCGGCGCCGCGGTGGCGGCCGACGGCGTCGATCTCGTCGATGAAGATGATGGCCGGCGCGTTCTCCTTGGCCTGTTTGAACAGGTCGCGCACGCGGCTCGCGCCGACGCCGACGAACATCTCGACGAAGTCCGAGCCCGAGATCGAGTAGAACGGCACGCCGGCCTCGCCCGCGACCGCGCGCGCCAGCAGCGTCTTGCCGGTGCCGGGAGGGCCGTACAGCAGCACGCCCTTCGGGATGCGCGCGCCGAGGGCCTGGTACTTGGCCGGGTCCTTCAGGAAGTCCTTGATCTCCTGCAGCTCCTCGAGCGCCTCGTCAGCGCCCGCGACATCCGCGAACGTGACGTCCGGATGCTCCTTGTTCGCGAGCTTGGCGCGCGACTTGCCGAACTGCATGACCTTGCCGCCGCCGCCCTGGGCGCTCGAGATCAGGAACCAGAACAGCACGCCGAGCAGCAGGATGGGCAGCAGCAGCGAGAGCAGGCTGTCGAACCAGGTGGCGCGCGGCACGGCGTCGTTGTAGCCGTCGGCGGGCGCGGCCGCGTCGACCGCCTCGACCACCTCGGCCGCGCGAGCCTCGACGTAGTAGAACTGCACGTGACTGGTGCCCTCGTGCGGCTCGGACAGGTGCAGGTCGACCCGCTGGTCGCCGTCGGTGATCAGCACCTCCTGCACGGTGCCGCCGTCGAGCAGTTCGAGGCCCTCCTGCGTCGTCACCTGGCGCGTGCCGGTGAGGCTGGAGATGAGCGAGAACCCGACGACGAGCAGCACGCCGATCAGCAGGACGTAGATCAGCGGGTTGCGGGTGAGCTTCTTGAAGTCCATGGTTCGGGGGTCCTCCCCCTGCCCCTCCTGTCGTGCGCGCTGTCGCTCCGGCGACGTTGCTTCACGTTACCCCGCGCCGCTTATGCGCCGTCTGGGATTCGCCCATGGCGTACGGACGCCCCGCGGAACCGATCTGCCGTCGTGCGAGCGAAGCGAGCGTGCCGCGGATGCGGCCGAACGCAGCGCGAAGCGCTGCCGACGGGAGCGTCAGCGACCGTCCTCGCTCGCGAGTGTCCGGCGCGGAGCGTCGGCGCGAGCGTGCGAGGCGCTTCTGAAAAAACTATGCATACACATGCGGGGCGAGCACGGCGACGTCGCGGAGGTTGCGGTAGCGCTCGGCGTAGTCGAGGCCGTAGCCGACGACGAACTCGTTGGGGATGTCGAAGCCCAGGTACTTGCAGTCGATCTCGACCTTCGCGGCCTCGGGCTTGCGCAGCAGCGCGAGCACCTCGATGGACTCGGCGCCGCGCGACGCGAAGTTGTCGAGCAGCCAGCTGAGCGTCAGGCCCGAGTCGATGATGTCCTCGACGATCAGCACGTCCCAGCCGCCCAGGTCGGTGTCGAGGTCCTTGCGGATCTGCACGACGCCGCTCGACTTGGTGGAGCTGCCGTAGCTGGAGACGGCCATCCAGTCCATTGCGATGTCCCGCGTGAGGTGGCGCGCGAAGTCGGCCATGACCATGACCGCGCCCTTGAGCACGCCGACCAGCAGCAGCTTGCGCCCGGCGTAGTCGGCCTCGACGCGACGCGCGAGCTCCGCGAGCTTCTCGTTGATCTGCTCCTCGGTGACGAGGACGGAGGTGAGGTCGTTCGGGATGTCTGCCGCGCGCATGCGTCGAGTCTACGGGCGGGCGGGCGGCGGCCTCCGGCGATCACGCAGGGGCGGTCGGCCTGCCCGTCAGTCCTCGCCCGGATCCTCGACGGCTCCGACGTCGAAGCCGGGAAGCGCGCGGTGGATGAGCGCGCGGCGCCGCCGCGCCTCGACCACGCCCGCGACGCCCACCGCCAGCGCCACGGCGACCAGCGCCGCGCCGGGGCCGAGCAGCACCTGCAGGCCCGTGAGCGCGGCGACGTCCTCGTCGGCGGCTCCCTCGTTCGCGAGCGCGCCCCACGCGATCGAGCCGATCATGAGCAGCGAGAAGCCGACCACGGCCAGGCCGTGGCCCAGCCACTCGACGGACCCCGTGGCCTCGAGCTGCACGGCGGCGTCCTCGTCGGGCTCCAGCGTGCCCGCGAGGGCCGCGCGCACCGCGCGCCGCTCGCGGCGGAGCCGCCCGATCAGGAACGGCAACGTGGAGGCGAGGAGCGTCACGACGGGCACCGCCACGAGCAGCGCACCCGCGCCGACCAGCACGTCGATCACGCCCTCCATCGGCCCGCCGCCCCAGTCGATCGGGTCGCACCCGCGACAGGGCTGGCGGATCAGCACCCCGCCGAAGAAGACCGTCGCGCCGATCTGCAGCGCGACGACGAGCACGACCCACGCCGCGCCGCTGCGTTTCGCGCCCGGACGCGCGGCCCGGCGCGGCGTCGTCGCGGCGACGGGGCCCGGGATCCGGTCGAGCCGTGCGCTCCACGCGGTGCCGCCGGCCGTCGCGGCCGCGAACAGGCCGATCGCCGCGGCGGTCATGAGCGCGCCGACGATCAGCGCGATGCCGTCGAACTCGAAGCCCGACACGAGCTCGACGATCATGGTCACCGGCCCGAGCACCACCAGGAACATGGCGACGATCCGCAGCGGCCAGAACGGGTCGCTGCGCAGCCGGCGATGCTCGGCGATGGGAAGCCTCGGCGCCGCCGGGTTCTCGCGGAATCGCGCCTCGGCGGCGCGCAGCCTCATCCAGCGGTCCAGCGCGCGACGCCCCAGCTCGAAGAGGATCGCGCATCCGACCAGGGCCCCCATCGGCCCGATCAGCCCGCGCAGGGCGACGTCGAACACCGACGGCAGCGACAGCACCTCCTCGCCCGCGATCCCGAACACCAGCAGCGCGCCGAACAGGATGAGCGCGGCAGCGAACACGCCGACGGTCAGCGTGGCGAGCCCCGAGACCAGCGCCTGCAGCGGACCGACCGGCCCGGGCTCGACGACCCTCCCGCCGACCCGCTCGGCCGCGCCCGTCATCCGAGCCCCGCGGAACGGGCCGCGAACACGATCCGGGCGCCGCGGCGCGACGCCGTGCAGACCGGCAGGTCGATCGGCCCCTGGCCCGCCCAGTCGGTCACCAGCCGGGCCACCTCGAGCGTCTGCACGCGGGTCAGCGCGACGCCGAACTCGCTCTGCACGACGTGCCGGATGATCCGGTTCCGCAGCGCGGCCGGGTTCGCGGCGAGCGCGGGCACCGAGACGGCGATGCCGGCCTCGGCGGGCTCGACGATGTCCTCGATGGTCTCGTCGATCATCTCGGCGAACGCCTCGGCGTCCTCGCGCAACTGCTCGGCGGTGCGCGCGAGCGCCTCGGCGATGCCCGGCCCCAGCTCCGCCTCCAGCACCGGCAGCACCCGCTCGCGCACGCGCACGCGCGAGAACCGCTCGTCGGCGTTGTGCGGGTCCTCCCATGCCTCGAGCCCGAGCGCCGCGCACGCCTCGCGCGTGACCGAACGCCGCAGCGCGAGCAGCGGACGCAGCCACAGGATGCCGCGCTCGTCGCGCCGCGCGGGTGCCATGCCCGCCAGGCTCGTGCCGCCGGCGCCGCGCGCGAGGCCGAGCAGCACGGTCTCGGCCTGGTCGTCCAGCGTGTGGCCGAGGAGGACGGCCGCGGCGCCTTCCGCGGCGTCGCGCAGCGCGCCGTACCGGGCATCTCGCGCGGCGGCCTCGGGCCCGCCATCCGTTCCCACCTCGACGCGCACGACGCGGGACTCGATCCCCAGTTCCGCGGCCTGCGCGGACGCGCGCTCCGCGACCCGGGCGGAGCCGTCCTGCAGGCCGTGGTCGACCGTGACGCTCGTCACGCGCATCCCGCGCGGGCGCGCCTCGTGCGCGGCGGCCGCGGCGAGCGCGAGCGAGTCCGCGCCGCCCGAGAGGGCGATCAGCACCGTCGCGCCGTCGTCGAGCGCGGACAGCGCGGTGCGGACGGCGAGACGCACGGCGGCGACGGACGGATCGAGCACGCGTCAACGGTATCGGCCTGAGAACCGCGCCACTCAGCGGCACCCGGAGCGGAACAGTAGGCTTGACGCGGCTACATCCCACTGATTTCAAGGAGCAACCCGCATGGGCGCCTACGACGCAGTCATCGAGATCCCGCGCGGCAGCCGCGTGAAGTACGAGGTCGACCACGGCACGGGCCGCGTCTTCCTCGACCGCGTGCTGTACACGACGTTCGGCTACCCGACCGACTACGGATTCTTCGAGAACACGCTCGGCGAGGACGGCGACCCGCTGGACGTGCTGGTCGTCATGGACCACGCCGTGTACCCGGGCGTGGGCGTCAAGGTGCGCCCCGTCGCGGTCCTGAAGATGAAGGACGAGGCCGGCGGCGACGACAAGGTCATCGCGGTGCTCGCGAAGGACCCGCGCTGGGAGCACATCCAGGACATCGGCGACCTGGCGGAGTACACGAAGAAGGAGATCGAGCACTTCTTCGAGCACTACAAGGACCTCGAGCCCAACAAGTGGGTCAAGGTCGACCAGTGGGGCGACGCCGCCGAGGCCGAGCGCCTGGTGACCGAGGCCTACGAGCGCTTCGAGCAGCACGAGGGCGAGACCCGCACCCAGGGCGAGGGCGAGTTCCCCGACACGCGCGCCTGACGCAGATCCGCACACGCGGAAGGGGCCCGGCCCGCTCGATCGAGCGGCCGGGCCCCTTTCACACTCTGTCGGGGAAGCGCCGGGTCAGACGTAGACGCCGCGGTCGGCCATCCACGGGATCGGGTTGGTCGGCGCCCCGCCGAGGTAGACCTCGAAGTGCAGGTGGCAGCCGAACGAGTTGCCCGTGTTGCCCTCGTACGCGATGACCTGTCCCGCGCGCACGTACTGGCCGTAGCCGACCAGGATGCCGCCGCTGACGATGTGCGCGTAGCCGGTCCCGACGCCGTTGCCGTGGTCGAGGCGGATGTAGTTGCCGTAGCCGCCGTTCGGGCCCGCGTAGGCGACGGTGCCGTTCGCGGCGGCGTAGATCGGCGCCCCGCAGCCGGCGGCGAGGTCGACGCCGGCGTGGAAGGTCGAGCCGCAGTAACTGGGGCCGCACATCTTGGGGCGCGAGCCGTAGCCGGACGTGCGCCATCCGTCGCTCGGGCGGGCCCATCCGGAGCCCTGCGGCGCGCCGCCGCCGCTCGCGGGCGCGGGCGATCCGCCCCCGCCGCCGCCGCTGTTCGCCGCCGCGGCGGCCGCCTCGGCGGCTTCGCGGGCGCGGCGGGCGGCCTCCTCGGCGGCCTTCCTGCGGCGCTCCTCCTCCTTGCGGCGCTGCTCTTCCTCGTACGCCTTCTTGGCCGCGACGCCCTTCTCGTAGTCGGCGACCGTCTTGCTGGTGGTGTCGCGGAGCGCGGCGAGCTGGGCCTCGAGGGTCACCATGTGCTCCTGCTGCTGCGCGAGCGCCTCCTCGGCGGCGATCTGCGCGTTCTGCGCCGCGATCATCTTCTCTTCGGCGATCTTCTGCAGGCGGTCGCGCTCGGCGCGGGCGACCTCGGCCTGGTCCGAGAGGGACTGGGCGGAGTCGCGGGCCGCGGCCGCCTCGGCGTAGATCGTCTCGCTGCCGGCGATGAGCTTGTCCATCTGGCCGAGCTTGGTGAGCAGCTCGTCGGCGCTCGCGGCCGAGCCGGCGAACAGCACCTCGAGCGACGTGCCGTCGCCGCCCGCGCGCGACAGCTGCGACGCGACGCGCGCTGCGTTGGTGGCGGCGGTGTCGGCGAGCGCGGCCTGCTCGTCGGCCTGCTTCTGCAGCTCCTCGGCGCGGTACGAGGCCTCGAAGAAGGCCTGCTGCGCCTCGTAGTACTCGTTCGCGGCCTGCTCAGCGGCGGCGCGGGTCTCCTCCACGCGGCGCTGCAGCTGCGCGATCATGTCCTCGAGGCGGCGGATCTCGCCTTCCTTGTCGGACTGGTTGCGCTTGGCGCGCTCGACGTCCTCCCACGAGGGGTAGTCGTCGGGGTTGTAGGTCACGGCGAAGGCGCTGCCCGCGCCCGAGAGGCCCACTCCCAGGGTGACCGCTCCGACGCCCGCGAGCGCGAGCGCCGTGCGGCGCGAGAACGGCACCCACAGGCGGCGTCGCTCAGCGGCGGTCGGAGCGCAGTCGCACTCTTCCGCTGTGGACTCCAGGGCGTCCATCGGGCTGGTCACCGCCTGTTTCACATCCGTCACACTAACAACATCCGTCTCACTTGCAACACCCCGGGGCGCGCGACACCGCGGCTCGGGAGGGCCGGGAGGGCGCGTTCATCCTCGCCGCGAAACGCCCGGGATGCGGGAGGACGCGCCCCGAATTGGAAAATCCGCAGCGCTCCGCTTATGCTTGATCGTCGGCACGTGAGCCCCGGCGGTTCACCCCGGCCCCATCGTTTAGCGGCCTAGGACGCCGCCCTTTCACGGCGGTAGCACGGGTTCGAATCCCGTTGGGGTCACACGAGCTGATACAATTCCATAGTTTGGCCCTGTAGCGCAGTTGGTTAGCGTGCCGCCCTGTCACGGCGGAGGTCGCGGGTTCAAGTCCCGTCAGGGTCGCTCCGAGCGACGGGCCTTCTTTCACAAGGAGGCCTTTCGTCTAGGACGCGACAGGTTCGCCTCTCGCGAGGCTCTGTAGCTCAGTTGGTAGAGCGCACGACTGAAAATCGTGAGGTCACGGGATCGACGCCCGTCGGAGCCACCACCTGAAACCCCCGGTTCGCCGGGGGTTTTCTCGTTGCTGCGGATGGTCCTGGGTTGGACCGGTCCCGGGTTGTGCCGGTTTTGTGCCGGTACAGGGCTCAAGGGATCTGCACCGCGATGACCCCGCGACCTGGGGATAAGGTGCCCCCGTGCCCCGAACCAGGTTCATCATCCCCGGCGAGCAGATCTCACGTGTCCCGCTGCTCAAGCTTGTGCGAGCAAACAAGTTGGCGGCGGAGATCTACCAGGACTTCGTCGCATGGAGCGAATCGGGCTCGCCTCACACCCGTTCAGAGTTCAGCGCAGACCGAAAGACCGCACTCCTCCGCGCCGCACTCCCGTCCGCACCGCCGATTGACGACTGGGCTCTGAGGTACGGTGACGCGTCCACAACTTCCGCGCCGCGCTCGATGGGCTCGCGTGGGAGGTCGCTCATCTCGACGGCGGGCAGCCGAGCCGCAACTCCGCCCGCAAGCTCTACTTCCCGATGGCCAAGACTGAGTCTCGCTGGAACGAGCTGGTCCGCACCACGTTGGCAAGCATCCCCGACGACGTGTTGGAGAGGATCAGGTCGGTGCAGCCGTTCATGGCGTCCGACCCGCAAGCGTTTGCCCTGCCGCTGCTGCACGAACTGGATCTCGATGACAAGCATCGCGCCGCGCTCCAGATCCACTTAACTGCCCGCGACCGACAGACCCTCATGTTGATGATGCGCTTCCAGGCCGGACATCCGATCGAGGGAGATCCGATCATTCAAGATGGCTACGAGTTCCTTGCAGATGGGTTGGAGGTGCGCAACGGCCTAGAGATCGCGAGTGGCTATGTCAACCGGATACGAGACCGTTGTGTCGGTCTGATTCGAGACCACCTCGGGCGCGGCGTTGACCATCATCCGAGTTCATCGAGGTCCCACCGCGGGAGTCAGGCGGCCGGTCGGGTTGCGTCGGGTAGCGCCGACCATGCGGCGTAGCTGCCCTCTAGTTCGGCGATGTCGTAGCCGGCCCGCCGCAGGGCACTCGCGGTGACGCTGTTGCGGACACCGCTCTGGCAGTAAGTCACGATGGTGCCGGTCTCAGGCAGTCCGTCGGTGTGCCACATGACGCGACCGCCGGACATCTGGTCGGCGCCGGGGATGTGGCCGGCGGCGAACTCCGTCCGGTTGCGCACATCCAGCAGAAGCGCGCGATCGATCTGACCGAGCCGATCCGGCGCGACAGTCTTGGGGCGCACCAATGAAAGACCCTCGATGGTCGTGATGAAGCCTTGTACGTTGTCGATGCCGACCCGGATGAGGTGGTCGCGGATCCGCTCTGCGGCGGCCCGGGAGTCGGCCAGCAACACGAGGGGCCGGAACTCGGTTTCGGGGTCGTAGACCCACGATCCGTAGGTGGCCGCTTTGGCTTCGCCCGGCACGTTCAGCGAACGCGCGACCGTTCCTTCGTGCACCTGACTGTGATGACGGGTGTCGACGAAGATCACCCGATCCTCTGCCAGGGCGACGAGCAGCTCGGCTGTCGTGTACTCGCTCAGCGTCGGCAACTCTCCGATCACGGCCGGTCCCACACGATTCTGTGTCTTCATCCGCGCGAAGTAGGCGTGGGCATCGGGCTGGTCGCTCAGCAGCGCCTCGACGAAGCCCTGCTCGTCGTCGTTGGCGAGGTACGAACCCCACCAGGAGAAGCGACGCTCGTACCCGACCGTGGAGGCGGCGATCGCTCCCAGCGCCTTTCCGCAGGCGGATCCGGATCCGTGCGCGGGAAGCACCTGCACGTAGTCGGGAAGTGTGAGGAAGTGATCGCGCAGGCTCGCGAACAGTGCCTGGGCGCCTGCGAAGCGGGTGTCTACGCCTCCGGCTGCCTCGTCGAGCAGGTCGGGCCGGCCGACGTCTCCGACGAAGACGAAGTCGCCCGTGAGCATGTAGCCGGGTTCGTTGGTCTGAGCGCCGTCGGTGATGAGGAAGGACAGGTGCTCGGGAGTGTGTCCGGGGGTGTGAACGGCTTCCAGCGTGACGTTCCCCAGCGTGATCTGGTGACCGTGCTTCATGCGCACGGCGGTGTCGAAGCCTGCCCCATACGTCCAGTCCGGGCCGCCCTCGTCGGATACGTACGCGGTCGCGCCGGTGTGCGCAGCGAGCTCGCGCGTGCCGGACAGGTAGTCGGCATGGATGTGCGTCTCGGTCACTGCGACGATGCGCATGCCGTGCTTGCCGGCGAGATCCAGATAAGCGCCGATATCGCGTCGGGGGTCCACCACGACGGCCTCGCCGCTGCGCTGGCAGCCGATCAGGTAGCTGGCCTGTGCGAGGTCTTCGTCGTAGATGCGCTCAAGCAGCATCGCGATCGCTCCTTTCCTCGTGATCCGTGATCAGTTGCATGAGCAGCGCTCGTTCTCGGGGACTCCTGCGAGGGCCTGCTCGATGTGCTGGCCGCAGCCGTCCCACGTGGGCTTGCCGCACGCAGGGCAGATGATTCGTGCGCACATGGCGTTCCTTTCGGGGCTCTTAGTCTGTGTGAGTTGGTTAGGCGGTGCGCTGCGCGAGCTGCCGGTGAACCTCGTCCATGTCGAGTTCACGCGCCTTCTGGATCAGCAGCTCGAGTTGCGGTGTCGGGAGCGCGCCGGGCTGGGAGTACACGAGCACTCCGTCGCGGAACACCATGAGCGTCGGGATCGAGGTGATGCGGTTAGCCGCCGAGAGTTCAGGCTCAGCCTCGGTGTCGACCTTTGCGAACACCACGTCGCGGTGGCGGTTCGAGGCGGACTCGAACACGGGCGCGAAGGCGCGGCACGGGCCGCACCAGGCAGCCCAGAAGTCCACGAGCACGATGCCGGTGGCGGTGACGGTGCTCTCGAACGTCTCAGCAGTCAGGTTCTTTGTAGGCATGCGCGTCCTCCGACCTCAGCGTCCGAACAGGCGTGACCAGAACCCGCCGCGGTTCGCCTGTGCCGCCTCCAGCTCCGCGGCGGTGTGCTGACCACCGCACCAGTCGGAGCTCGCGACGCTGCTCTTCACCGCCGCGACATGCTGGCCGCAGCCGGCCCATGTCGTCTTGCCGCACGTGCGGCACATCACTGCTCGGCACATCTGCGCATCCCTTCGCTATACCCGGGGGAGTATTCGCCGCCGGTAGCCCGACTATACCCCCGGGGGTATGCTGGTTGTCAACTCGGGCTCACGAAAGGACCTCTCATGGCAAGCACACCCACACTCGCGGACGCGGCACCGGAGCACGACCAGGAGGCAAAGCGCAAGGTCGTCAACCGGCTCCGCCGAGCACACGGGCAGCTGGCAGCGGTCATCACCGCCGTCGAACAGGACGCCCACTGCCGCGACGTCGTGCAGCAGCTCGCCGCCGTCTCGAAGGCGCTCGACAGGGCCGGCTTCCTCGTCATCTCAAGCGCCCTCCGCGAGTGCCTCGCCGACCCAGACGCAGAAGATGCCACACGCCCCGAAGAACTCGAGAAACTCTTCCTCTCCCTCGCATAGCCCTAGCGGAAGGAAGGCGTGCTAACGCGCCTCGCGCGTCGCCCTGGTCAGTGGCTGGTTCGCCCCCTGGTGGAGACCAAGTGCGGTCGGATCATCCGGTCTGCGACGATTCCCGTGATGACGGCGAAGACAACCTTGTGAAGCACGTCGACCACCAGCTCGCGTCGGGGCCAGGTGTGCGGTGGGGCGCCGACGCCGGTCGCGTTCTCAACGGTCTGATCGAAGCCGAGGCGCACGAGGCTGTACCAGGCGTTGGCGTAGACGCCGCGGATGCCGACTGCGGCCCACACGCCGCGAAGCGCGCCGAGGAGCGCGGCGGTGGCGTAGTGCATCAGGTGGTTGGAGATGAAGGGCTTGTCTGCATCGGTCGGCCGCCGGCCGAGCAGAGTCAGCAGCACACGCCGGGGCACGTATGAGTTCGGACGGCGGGTGATCGCTTGCTCTACTTTTTCGCCGACGACCATCGCTGACCCACCGGCCAGTCCGGCGACAGCTCCGATGCCAGCCGCGCGGATCACACCGCTCACTCGTGAAGTCGTACCCATCAGGACTTTCCTCTCTGAGATCGATTAGCGTGTGCGTCCTGGGGACGCGTACGTCGCGCGAGGATGACCGTCATGACGATCCCCGCGACCAGCAGCACCAGACCGCCGACGTTCCAGGCGATGTCGTACGGCAGAAGATCGACGCCGTAACGGATTTGGTGCAGCTGGAGCACTTTGTGGTCGATGAGGCCGTCCCACAGCTGGAACACGCCCAGGCCGACCAGGAAGCCGGCCCAGGCGGCGGCGGCCCAGAACTGCTCGCGCCGTCGTGCGTCCAGCATCAGGAAGAACCCGGCCGCGAACACGAACAGTTCCGCGGCGTGGAGCAGGCCATCGGAGAGCAACGCGATGTCTGCGGTGGCGTTGTCGTAGAAGTGGTGCCACGCGAGGATCTGGTGAAAGACGATCTCGTCGATGGCGGCCATGGTGGCTATGCCGAGCAGGAACGCTGCCCAGTAGGACTTGTTGGGCTCATCGCATTTGAGCGTGTAGCGGTCTGAGCGTCGCGGTGGCCGGGTAGGCGTCGAGGTCTCCCGGA
>NZ_BAAGXJ010000015.1:0-141285 GCF_054779895.1 Microbacterium lacusdiani
AGCTCCACTCTGCCGGGAGGTTCTCGTCACATCAGGGAAGCCAGATCAAACAACGTCCCTGGGCAGTACACCTAGGGCGCCGGCGAGCGCGCCGGCGAGGGCGAGCGCCTGAGCGCGACTGCGGATGCGGGTGCGGGTCGATCGGGCGGCGATGGGATTCAACGGCGGATCCTCGGGTCATCGGCATCGCACAGCTCCGTGCGACGCGCCGAAAAAGGTTGGAAGCGACCATAAGTCGCACCCGAAGACCGGATCAATCGCGATGATCGAACGATCACGAGGTCTATCGTGCTACCGATATCCCACGGGTCGGCGACCCCGCGCGACCCTCAGCCGAGCGCGCGGATCGCCTCCCCGAGCCGGCGCGCGCCCTCCGCGAGACGGTGCTCGGGCTCGAAGCTGTACGCGAGCCGCAGCGTGTCCGCGCGGCTCCCGTCGGCCATGAACTCGCTGCCGGGGACGTAGACCACGCGGGCGTCGATCGCGGCGTCGAGCAGGCCGTCGACGGGCGTCCCGGGCGGCAGCGTGACGACCGTGAAGAACCCGCCGTGCGGCCGCGTCCACGTCGTGCCCGCGGGCATGTGCTCGTCGAGGGCCGCCATGAGCGCGTCGCGGCGCGCGTGGTAGACGTCGGCGCTGCGGCGCACGTGCCCGCGCCAGTCGGTCTCCGTGATGAACCGCTGGGCCAGCACCTGCCCGACCACGGACGCGTGGATGGTCATGGCCTCGACCGCGAGCTGCACGCGCCCCCGCAGCTCGGGCGGCGCCGCGAGCCAGCCGACCCGCACGCCGGGCGAGAAGATCTTCGAGAACGACCCCAGGTAGACCACGTTCTCCGGATCGCGCGCATACAGCGGCAGCCGGTGCTCGTCGTCGAACGCGAGCATCCCGTACGGGTTGTCCTCGACGATCAGGATGCCCTCGCGACGGCAGAGCTCCACGACCGCCTCGCGCCGCGCGGCGCTCATCGACGCGCCGGACGGGTTGCCGAACGTCGGCACCGTGTAGAGGAACGGGATGCGCGACCCGGTCGCCCGGACGCGCGCGATCGTCGCCTCGAGCGCGTCCGGGAGCATGCCGTGCTCGTCGATCTCCACCTGCGCCACGCGAGCCTCGAGCCCGCCGAACACCGACAGCGCGCCCACGTACGTCGGCGCCTCCGCGATCACGGTGTCGCCCGGGTCCGCGAGCAGCGTCGTGACCACCTGCAGGCCCATCTGCGAGCCGGCGGTCACCTGGATCCGGTCGTGCGCGGCGTCGACGCCCTCGGCCCGCATGACCTCGCGGATCGCCTCGATCGTTCCGTCCAGCCCCTGGGCCGGCTGGTACTGCAGCGCGTCGGGGCCCGCGCCGCGGATCATCCCGGCCGCGAGCTCGGCCACCTGCTCGCGCGGCAGCACGGAGAGGTCCGGGCTGCCGCCGGCCAGGGAGATCATCCCCGGGCGCATCGCGATGTCGAACACGGAGCGGACGCCGGACGGCCGGAAGCGCGCCGCGCGGGCCGCGTAGGCGAGGGGGTGGGAGGTCATCGGACTCGATGCTCTCACGCGCTCGGGTATCTTCATATCGAGAGAGTCGACGGCTCGACGTCGATGTCCTGCGATCCCTGGAGCCTCATCCGCATGTCCAAGATCATCTACACGCACACCGACGAGGCGCCGCTCCTGGCGACGTACTCGCTGCTCCCCATCGTCGCGGGATACGCGGCCAAGGCGGGCATCGACATCGAGACCCGCGACATCTCGCTCGCCGGCCGCATCCTGGCTCAGTTCCCCGAGCGTCTCACCGAGGAGCAGCGCATCGGCGACGCCCTCGCGGAGCTCGGCGAGCTGGCCAACGACCCGTCGGCCAACATCATCAAGCTGCCCAACATCTCGGCCTCCGTGCCGCAGCTCGAGGCGGCCATCGCCGAGCTGCAGGCGCTCGGCTACGACGTCCCGGACTACCCGGCGAACCCGGAGACCGACGAGGAGCGGGACTTCGCCGCGCGCTACGACAAGGTCAAGGGCTCGGCCGTGAACCCGGTCCTGCGCCAGGGCAACTCGGACCGCCGTGCGCCCGCGTCGGTCAAGGCGTACGCCAAGGCCCACCCGCACTCGATGGGCGACTGGAGCGCCGACTCGAAGACCGCGGTCGCGACGATGGGCCACGACGACTTCTTCTCCAACGAGAAGTCGGTCGTGATCCCCTCCGACGACACGCTGCGCATCGAGCACGTCGCGACGGACGGCACCGTGACCGAGCTCAAGGGCGACCTCAAGGTGCTCGCGGGCGAGGTCGTCGACGCCACCTTCATGAGCGCCAAGGCGCTCGACGCGTTCCTCGCCGAGCAGGTCGAGCGCGCCAAGGCCGACGGCGTGCTGTTCTCGGTGCACCTCAAGGCCACCATGATGAAGGTCAGCGACCCCATCCTGTTCGGCCACGTGGTCAAGGCGTACTTCAAGCCCGTGTTCGAGAAGTACGGCGACGACCTCGCGGCCGCCGAGCTGTCACCCAACGACGGCCTGGGCGCGATCTTCGCCGGCCTGGACGCGCTGCCCAACGGGGCCGAGATCAAGGCCGCGTTCGAGGCCGCCATGAACGAGGGCCCCGCGCTCGCCATGGTGAACTCCGACAAGGGCATCACCAACCTGCACGTGCCGAGCGACGTGATCGTCGACGCCTCGATGCCCGCCATGATCCGCATCGGCGGCCACATGTGGGGCCCCGACGGCAAGGAGGCCGACACCCTCGCTGTCATCCCCGACTCGTCCTACGCCGGCATCTACCAGGCCGTGATCGACGACTGCAAGACCAACGGCAAGCTGGACCCCGCCACGATGGGCACCGTTCCCAACGTCGGCCTCATGGCGCAGGCCGCCGAGGAGTACGGCTCGCACGACAAGACGTTCGAGATCCCGGCGCCCGGCACCGTCCGCATCGTGAACTCGGCCGGCGACGTCCTGCTCGCGCACGAGGTCGAGGCCGGCGATATCTGGCGCGCCTGCCAGACCAAGGACGCCGCGATCCGCGACTGGGTGAAGCTCGCCGTGACGCGCGCCCGCCTGTCGAGCACCCCCGCCGTGTTCTGGCTCGACGCGAACCGCGCGCACGACGCCAACCTGATCGTGAAGCTCGAGCAGTACCTGCCCGAGCACGACACCGAGGGCCTCGAGCTGCACGTGATGGCGCCCGCCGAGGCGACGCTGTTCTCGCTCGCGCGCATCCGCCAGGGCCTGGACACCATCTCGGTGACGGGCAACGTGCTGCGCGACTACAACACCGACCTGTTCCCGATCCTCGAGGTCGGCACGTCGGCCAAGATGCTCTCGATCGTGCCGCTCATGGCGGGCGGCGGGCTGTTCGAGACGGGCGCGGGCGGCTCGGCCCCCAAGCACGTCCAGCAGCTGGTCGAGGAGGACTACCTGCGCTGGGACTCGCTCGGCGAGTTCTTCGCGCTCGCGGCCTCGTTCGAGCACCTCGCGCAGACCACCGACAACGCCAAGGCCCAGGTGCTCGCCGACACGCTCGACCGCGCGACCGGGACGTTCCTCGACCAGGACCGCTCGCCGGGCCGCAAGATCGGCACGATCGACAACCGCGGCTCGCACTTCTACCTGGCCCTGTACTGGGCCCAGGAGCTCGCGAAGCAGACGCAGGACGCCGAGCTGGCCGCCGCGTTCGCGCCGCTGGCGGAGAAGCTGACGGCCGAGGAGAAGACGATCGTCGACGAGCTGATCGCCGTGCAGGGGCAGCCGGTGGACATCGGGGGCTACTACCGCCCCGACGCCGAGAAGACCTCGGCCGTGATGCGCCCGTCGGCCACGTTCAACGCCGCGATCGACGCACTCTGACACGTCGCGCACGACGGCCCCGGCTCCTCCACGAGGACCGGGGCCGTCCCGCGTCCACGGCGATAGCCTGACGGTATGGCGAAGGCGATCCAGTACACCGAGTTCGGCGGCCCCGAGGTCCTCACCCTCAACGAGATCCCGGATCCGGAGCCGGGTCCCGGGCAGGTCGTGATCCGCGTCGAGGCGGCCGGTGTGAACCCGATCGACTGGAAGCTGCGCGAGCGGATCCGCCCCTCGGCGGACATCACCAAGCCGCGCGGCACGGGCACCGACGGCGCGGGGCACATCCTGGCCGTGGGCGAGGACGTCGAGGGCTTCCGGCCCGGCGACCCCGTGGTCTTCACCGGGAAGATGGGCGCCTACGCGACCGCCCTCGCGGTGCCCGCCGAGAAGGTGTTCGCGCGCCCGGTCGGCGTCTCGGCGGCCGTCGGCGCCGCGCTCGGCACGCCCGTCGGCACCGCGTACCAGGCGCTGCGCTCGCTCGCGGTCCGCGCCGACGACACCCTTCTGATCCACGGCGCCTCCGGCGCGGTCGGCCAGGCCGCGATCCAGTTCGCCGTGCTCGCCGGCGCCCGCGTGCTCGGCACGACGAGCGACGCGCGCGCCGAGCGCGTGGCCGGCCTCGGGGCCGAGCCGATCGCCTACGGCGAGGGGCTCGTCGAGCGCGTGCGCTCCGCCGCTCCTGAGGGCGTCACGGTGATCCTCGACTGCGCGGGTACCGATGAGGCCCTGGACGCCTCGCTGGAGCTGCTCACGGACCGCGACCGCATCGCGACCATCGTGCGCGGTGCGGATGCGGCGGGCCTCGGGATCCGCGCCTTCAGCGGCGGCTCGCCCGAGCCGCTCACCCCGCGGCAGGAGGCGTGGCGCCTGGAGGCCATCCCGGTCTGCCTCGCGCTGCTCGCGGCCGGTCGCTTCTCGGTCGAGCTCGGCGAGCGCTACCCGCTCGAGCGTGCCGCCGACGCCCAGCGGGACAGCCGCGCGGGCGCGCCCGGCAAGCTCCTCGTGATCCCCTGACTGCGTGGGGTGCTCCGCGTCGGCGGGTGCGCCTAGGCTCGAACGTGATGCGTCGCCTGCTGCGACGCGACCGAGCGAAGGAGCGAAGTGACCGATTCGACATCCGGACTGCGCTGGGGGATCCTCGCCACGGGCGGCATCGCGCACGCGTTCGCCTCGGACCTGCGCACCGCGGGCCTCGACCTCGCGGCCGTCGGCTCGCGCTCGCAGGCCTCCGCCGACGCGTTCGCCGCGCACTTCGGGATCGCCCGCGCCCACGGCTCGTACGAGGACCTCGCGGCCGACCCCGACATCGACATCGTGTACGTGTCCACGCCGCACCCGATGCACGCCGAGAACGCCCGCCTCGTGCTCGAGGCGGGCAAGCACGCGCTGGTCGAGAAGCCGTTCACCGTGACCCGGCGGGAGGCCGAGGAGCTGCGGGATCTCGCGGCGAGCCGCGGGCTGCTGGTGATGGAGGCGATGTGGACGCGCTATCTGCCGCACATGGCGCGCGTGCGCGAGATCATCGACGCCGGCACCCTGGGTGAGGTCCGCACGGTGTTCGCGGACCACACGCAGAGCCTGCCGGTTGATCCGTCGCACCGCATCAACGCGCTGAGCCTGGGCGGCGGCGCGCTGCTCGACCTCGGCATCTACCCGATCTCGTTCGTGTGGGACATCCTGGGCGAGCCGGCGGCCGTGCAGGCCGCCGCTCGTCTGGCCGACACGGGCGCCGACGCCGAGGTCGCCACGCTCATGACCCACGCCTCGGGCGCCGTGTCCACGACCGTCTCGTCCTCGCGCGCCGTGGGTCCGAACACGGCGCACATCGTGGGCACCGAGGCGCGCATCGACATCGACCGCGTCTGGTACACCCCCACGTCGTTCACCGTCACCACGCCCGACGGCACCGTGACCGAGCGCTACGAATCGCACGTCGAGGGCCGCGGCATGCAGTACCAGGCGCTCGCGGCCGAGCGGTTCGTAGCCGAGGGCCTGCTGCAGGGCGACGAGCTGCCGATCGACGAGTCCGTCGCGATCATGGGCGCGCTCGACGAGATCCGCCGCCAGATCGGTGTGCAGTATCCCTTCGAGGTCGCGGCCCCCGCCGCACGCTGACCTCCCCTCTTCCGGAACAGGACCCATGGCCGACTCCCCCGACGCCCGCGTGGCGGTCTACCTCGACTTCGACAACATCGTGATGAGCTGGTACGACCGCGTCCACGGGCGCAACTCGTACAGCCGCGACCGCCAGCGGATCGCCGAGAACCCCACCGACCCCGAGATCGCCGAGCGCCTGGCGCTCGCCACCATCGACGTGGGAGCGGTCATCGACTACGCCGCCTCGTTCGGCACGCTCGTGCTGACCCGGGCGTACGCCGACTGGTCGTCGCCCGTCAACGCGATCTACCGCTCGCAGCTGGTCGGCCGCGCCGTGGATCTCGTGCAGCTGTTCCCGGCCGCCGCGTACGCCAAGAACGGCGCCGACATCCGGCTCGCGGTCGACGTGGTCGAGGACATGTTCCGCCTGCCCGACCTCACCCACGTCGTGATCGTCGCGGGCGACTCGGACTACGTGCCGCTCGCCCAGCGCTGCAAGCGGCTCGGGCGCTACGTGATCGGGCTCGGCGTGGCCGGCTCGACCGCGAAGTCGCTGGCCGCGGCATGCGACCAGTTCGAGGCCTATGACACCCTGCCGGGCGTCACGCTGCCCGAGAAGCCCAAGCCCGCGGCGGCCGCCAAGCCCGAGCCCGAGCCGGCCGCCGAGGAGACTCCGGCGAAGCAGCGCAGCCGTCGCGCGTCACGCGCCAAGCAACAGCCTCCGGCGGAGGAGGACACGCTCGTCCCCTTCGACGAGATCCCGCCCGAGGACCTGCACGCGGCGGCGACCCGCCTCCTCGAGCGCGCGCTGCGTCTGGGGCGCGATCAGGGCGACGACGCCGAGTGGCTGCACACGTCGGCGGTCAAGCAGCACATGCGCCGCATGGACCCCTCCTTCAGCGAGAAGGCGCTCGGCTTCCGCTCCTTCACGGACTTCGTGAAGTCGCGGGAGGGCCTGGCCGAGGTGCAGGAGAGCGGCCACGAGCGCCTGGTGCGTCTGAAGGACTGAGCCCCCGGTTCAGCCGGCTCAGCGCAGTCGGTCCGCGAGCCAGTCGAGCTGCGCGCGGCGCTGGAACGCACCGCCGCCCTCGTGGTCGTTGAACGGATAGACCTCGATCCGCCGGTCCTCGCCGCCCCAGGCGTTGTACGCTGCGAACACGGTGGACGGCGGGCAGATCACGTCCATCAGCGCCACCGAGAACAGTGTCGGCATGGCAGCCCTGCGGGCCATGTTCACGCCGTCGAAGTAGCTCAGGGTGCGGTAGACCCGCTCGACTCGGCCGCGGTGCCCGGCCAGGTACTCCCCGATCTCCTTGTACGGGCGGGCGTCGGTGATCGTCGTCGCGCGCGCGAAGTGGCACAGGAACGGCACATCGGGCATGGCGCCGGCCACGTCGTCGGCGAGCGCCGCCGCGGCGATCGAGATGCCGCCGCCCTGGCTGCCGCCGGTCACGAACAGCGGGATCCCCGGAGCAAGCGCCCGCGCGGTGTCCACGGCGCGCACGGCGTCGGCGTACACGCGGCGGTAGTAGTACGTCGCGGGATCCTCGATGCCCTGGGTCATCACTCCGGGCACCGCCGACCCGGTGCCGTGCGGATCGGCGGTGTCGCCCGAGCGCCAGTGGCCCCAGCCCTGGCCGCGGGTGTCGACGACGAGGTGGGCGTACCCCGCGAGCGGCCAGGTCGCGACCTCGTGCGCGAGGCCCCGGCCCCCGCTGTAGCCGATGAACTCGACGACGACAGCGCGGGGCTGCCGCCCGGCCGGGACGTGCCACCACGCCCGGATGGGGTCGCCGGCGTAGCCCGAGAACGTCACGTCGCTCGTGTCGACGACCTCCAGGGCGTTGTCGACCTGTTCGACCCTTGCGTCCCACGCGGCCGCTCTGGTCTCCGCGAGCGTTTCCGCCCAGAACGCCTCGAAATCGTCGGGGCAGGCGACATCGGGCGCATACGCGCGCAGGTCGTCGAGCGGCAGGTCGTACAGGGCCATCGATGGAGTCCTTCCGTCGCGGCGTCGATGCCGCGTCCGGGATGACACTAGCGCGAATGAGACGTTTCATGCTGCGATGCGGGGGCGCGTCCGGCGCGGGGCGCGCCGCGCGGTAACGTCGTGCCGCAGGGAGGGAACCATGGGTGTCAGCATCCGCGACGTCGCGACGTGCGCCGGCGTCTCGGTCGGGACCGTGTCGAACGTGCTCAACCGACCGCAGTCGGTCCCTGACGCCACCGTGGAGCGCGTGCGCGCGGCGATCGACGCCCTCGGCTACGTGCGCAACGACGCCGCGCGGCAGCTCCGCGCCGGGCGCTCGCACACCGTGGGGATGGTCGTGCTGGACGCCCGCAACCCGTTCTTCACGGATCTCGCGCGCGGTGCCGACGACGTCGCGACGGAGCGCGGGCTGTCGGTGCTGATCGGCAACAGCGACGAACGGCCGGAGCGCGAAGGCCGCCTGCTGGCCCACTTCGAGGAGCTGCGCGCCCACGGGATCCTGCTCTCGCCGATCGCCGAGGACCTCCCGCGCCTGCGCGCGCTCCGCAGCCGCGGGATCGCCGTCGTGCTGGTGGATCGCACGGAAGCCGGGAGCGGGTTCTCATCGGTCGCCGTGGACGACATCCGCGGCGGCGCCCTCGCGGCACGGCACCTGCTCGAGGGCGGACGGCGCCGGATCGCGTTCGTCGGCGGCCCGGCCACGGTGGGCCACGTCGCCGATCGCATCGAGGGGACGCGCGCCGCGATCTCCGCGACGCCGGGCGCGACGCTCGAGATCGTCCCGGTGGCCACGCTCACCGTCGCGGAGGGCCGTGAGGCCGGCGAGCGCATCGCCGCCCGCTCGCGGCAGGAGCGGGCGGACGCGATCTTCGCGGCCAACGACCTGGTGGCGCTCGGCGTGCTGCAGGCGCTCACCGCCGCGGGGGTCTCCGTACCCGACGAGATCGCGCTGATCGGCTACGACGACATCGACTTCGCGGCCTCGGCCGCCGTGCCGCTGTCCTCCATCCGGCAGCCGAGCCGCACGATGGGAGCCACCGCACTGTCGATCCTGATCGAGGAGGCGGCGGACCCTTCGCTCGCGCCGCGGAACGTGGTGTTCGAACCGGAGCTCGTCGTGCGGGCCTCGACCGCGGGTCGGCGCGCCCCGGCCGGCCCGGTCTGCGGTTGACTGGAGCAGTCCGTCCCCGAAAGGACCCCTCATGACCGACACCGCCGTCGAAGAGGTCGACCGGATCGCTCGCGCCGCGCGCGACGCATTCCGCATCACGCTCGCCGCCGACGATCGCACGCGCGCCGCCTGGGTGCGCGCCGTGGCGGACGCGCTCGACGCCGACGCCGACACGCTCGTCGAGCTCGCGGCGCGGGAGACCGCGCTGCCCACGTCGCCGCGCCTCGCCGGCGAGGTGGCGCGGACCACCGCGCAGCTGCGGCTGTTCGCCCGGGTCGTCGAGGAGGGCTCGTACCTCGAGGCGGCGATCGACCATCCGGATCCGTCCACCACTCCCCCGACGCCCGACCTCCGGCGCGTGCTGCGGCCGATCGGGCCCGTGGCGGTGTTCGCGGCGTCGAACTTCCCGTTCGCGTTCTCGGTCGCGGGCGGCGACACCGCCTCCGCGCTCGCGATCGGCTGCCCGGTGGTCGTCAAAGCGCATCCGGGCCATCCCGAGACGTCGCGGCGGACCGCAGAGGTGGTCTCCGCGGCCCTCGCCGCCGCCGGCGCACCGGACGGCGTCTTCGCGCTGGTCGAGGGCTTCGAGGCCGGGCTGGCGCTCGTGGACCATCCCGCGATCCGCGCGGTCGGTTTCACCGGATCCGTGCGCGGCGGGCGCGCGCTCTTCGACCGCGCCGCGGCGCGACCCGATCCCATCCCGTTCTACGGCGAGCTCGGCTCGCTCAACCCGGTCGTGGTCACTCCGGGCGCCGACGCCGCGCGCGGCGCCGCGCTGGCGGAGGGCCTGGCCGGGTCGTTCCAGCTCGGCGCTGGCCAGTTCTGCACCAAGCCGGGCGTGGTGCTCCTGCCACACGGTTCGACCCTCGAGGCCGCTCTGCCTGCGCACCTCGCGCCCCAGCCGCGGCTGCTCACGCCCGCGATCGCCGAGGGCTTCGCGGCGGGCGCCGAGCGCGTCTCGAACCTGGACGGCGTCGAGGTCGTGGCGACCGGCGAGGCCGGCGACGGTCCGGCCCCGCTCGTGGCGGCGACCGATGCGCCGACCCTGCTGCGCCACGCCGACGAGCTGCTCGAGGAGGTGTTCGGCCCGTTCACGCTGCTGGTCCGCTGCGCCGACGAGGCCGAGCGCGACGCCGTGCTGGACGCCATGCCGGGCAGCCTCAGCGCCACCGTGCACCGCGAGCCCGGCGAGGACGTCGGCGCGCTCGTGGGCCGCCTCGAGGAGCTCGCCGGCCGCGTGCTGTTCGCCGGCTGGCCGACGGGCGTCGCGGTGAGCTGGGCGCAGCAGCACGGAGGCCCGTGGCCGTCCAGCACGTCGCAGTTCACGTCGGTCGGCGCGACCGCCGTGCGCCGCTTCCAGCGCCCGGTGACCTACCAGGACGCCCCGGCCGAGCTCCTGCCCGCGGCCCTCCGCGACGACAACCCGCTCGGCATCCCCCGCCGCGTCGACGGCCGCCTCGTGCTGCCCTGACGGGCCGTCCTCAGGAGGAGGAAGCCGGCAGGCCGAGCGGGTCGGCGAGCAGCGGCTCCAGCGCCGCCTCCGCCGCGCCGATCAGCAGGCGGTCGGCGCCGAGCGCGGCCGCGCGGATCTCCAGGTCCTCGGCCGGGGCGGCGAGCATGTGCGCGCGGACCTGGTCGAGGAGCCCCTCCGGGTCGTGATCGTGCAGGATCGCGAGGAATCCGCCGAGCACGATCACCGAGGGGTTGAGCACGTTCGCCGCGTTCGCGAGGCTCGGGGCGAGGATGCGGCGCTGCCGCTCGAGCTCGTCGGCCACGGCCGGGTCGGACGACGCGGCGAGCGCGCGCGCCAGCTCGTCGTCGTCTGCCGCACCCAGCCCGAGGGCGCCCAGCAGCCGCGCGCGGTTGACCTCGTCCTCGAGCACGCCGTCGTCCGTGCGGCGGTCGGCCGGGTCCAGGATGCTCGGACGGTTCTGGCCCCACTCCCCGGCGTAGCCGCGGGCGCCGCCGATCGCGGTGCCGTGCAGGATCAGCCCGCCGCCGATGCCCGAGGCGCCGCCGTTGAGGTACACGACGTCGGCGTGATCCCGCGCGGCGCCGAACAGCTTCTCCGCCCGCGCGCCGAGCGACGCGTCGTTGCCGACCGAGAACGCCAGCCCGGTGGCCGAGCGGAGCGGGCCCGCGACGTCCACGTCGCGCCATCCGAGGTGCGGCGCCAGGCGGACGGTGCCGTCGGCCGCGCGCACGAGACCGGGCACGGCCACGCCGCCCCCGACGATCCGGCAGCCGCGCAGCTCCGAGCCGCGCCAGCCGTCGACGACCCTCGCCACGGCCGCGGCCACGTCGTCCACGCGGACGTCGCCGGACACCTCCTCGCGCACCCGCGCGCGGACCCGCCCGCCGAGGGTCACGGCGCCGACCTCCAGCGCGTCCACCTCGGGGTTCACGGCGATCGCCACGACGTCCTCGCTGGCGGCGACGATCGGCGAGGGACGCCCCACGCGCCGGGTCGGATCGGGATCGCGCTCCTCCACGAGGCCGGCGGCCACGAGCGTCGTGACCAGGTCGGAGACCGTGGAGCGGTTCAGCCCCGTCTCCGCGGTGATCACGGCGCGCGAGCGCGGCCCCTCATGGTGCACGAGGCGCAGCACCTCGCCGAGGTTGGTGCGCCGCACCCCCTCGACGCTCGTCGTCAGCGGTCGCATCCCTGCCCTCGCACGTGTCGGTCCGTCCCAGGCAATCTATCGGCACCGAGAGCCGGAGGCCGGATGCGCGGCCGGGTGGGCGCCGCGCATCCGGTCCCCGGATCAGACGAGGGTCACCTCGACGACGCGAGGATCGTCGATCCCGACGACGTGGACGTCGCCCGTCACCGTGACCCGCGCGCGCGGCGTCGCGTCGCCCGCGAGCTCGCGCGCGCCCCGGGCCCTGGCGTTCGAGATGACGCCGCCCGTGGAGTCGCTGACATCGGCCGCGCGGCTCGACACCGCGGCGTGCGCCGCGACCCACACCTCGACGTCGCCCGGCTCGACCACGCGGGTCAGACTGCGGTCCGTGAACGCGAAGCGCTGCACCGGCACGTCGAACGCCACGCGGCGCGACTGGCCGGGCTCCAGCTCGACGCGCGCGTAGCCGAGCAGCTGCGCCACGGGGCGCGTGACGGTCGCCTCGACGTCGCGGCCGTACAGCTGCACCACGTCGGCGGCCGCCACCGCGCCGGTGTTCGTCACGGTCACGGACGCTTTGAGCCGGCCGTCCGCGGGCACCGTCTCGTCGACCGCGAGGTCGTCGTACGCGAACGTCGTGTAGGACAGGCCGAAGCCGAACGGCCGGACGGGCGTCGGATCGGTCGAGGTGACGTCGGACGGACCACCCAGGATGGGGCTCAGGTACGAGTACGGCTGGGCGCCGGCCGAGCGCGGCAGGCTCACGGGAAGCCGGCCGGACGGCGAGACGGCGCCCGTGATGACATCCGCGATCGCGGTGCCGCCCTCCTCGCCCGGGAAGAAGGCCTGCAGCACGGCCGCGGGACGCGCGGCACCGGCGCCCTCCTCGTCGAGCGCCCACGCGATCGCGTACGGGCGGCCGGTGAGCAGCACCATGACGACCGGGGTCCCGGTCTCCGTGAGCCGCTCGACGAGCTCGCGCTGGACGCCGGGCAGGTCGAGCGACTCGACGTCGTTCCCCTCGCCCACCGTGCCGCGGCCGAACAGGCCTGCCTGGTCGCCCACGACCACGATCGCGACGTCGGCGCCATCCGCGGCCGCCACGGCCTCGTCGAAGCCCGAGCGGTCCTCGCCCTCGACCTCGCAGCCGCGCGCGTACACGAGCTCCGCGTCCGGCAGCGCGGCGGCGAGCGCCTCGCGCACGGTCGCGATGGCGAACCCGGTCTCGTACCCCGGGTGGTGCGCCAGCACGTGGTTCGCGAAGGAGTAGCAGCCCTGCAGCGCGTCGGCGCGGTCGGCGTTCGGGCCGATCACCGCGACGCGGCGGGCACCCGATGCCAGGGGCAGCGCGCCGTCGTTCGACAGCAGCACGATCGACTCGGCCGCCAGGCGCCGCGCGATCTCGCGGTGGCGGGGCGTGTCGAGATCGACGCTCGCGGGCGGCTCGTCCTCGAAGGCCTCGGGGTCGAGCAGGCCCAGCTCCTCCTTCTGCGCGAGCACGCGCAGCACCGCGCGGTCCACGTACGCCTCCTCGAGCGCGCCGGACCGGACCGCCTCGACGAGCGGCTCCAGGTAGGCGTCGCCCGAGGGCAGCTCGACGTCGATACCGGCCCGCAGCGCGAGCGCGGCCGCCGCGCCGCGGTCGGCCGCGATGGCGTGCATCACCTCGAGGAACGCCACGGAGAAGTAGTCCGCGACCACGACCCCGTCGAAGCCGAGTCGCTCGCGCAGCACGCCGGTGAGCAGCTCGGGGTCGGAGGCCACGGGCACGCCGTCGATCTCCGCGTAGCTGTTCATGACGGAGCGCACGCCGCCGTCGCGGATCGCCATCTCGAACGGGGGCAGGAACACGTCGGCCACCTCGCGGGGGCCGGCGTGCACGGGCGCGTGGTTGCGCCCCGCCCGCGAGTTCGAGTAGCCGAGGAAGTGCTTGAGCGTGGCGTGCACGCCCGCGCCCTGCAGGCCACGGACATACGCGGTGCCGATCGTCCCCACCACGTAGGGGTCCTCGGCGATGCACTCGTCCACGCGCCCCCAGCGGGGGTCGCGGATCACGTCGAGCACGGGCGCCAGACCCTGGTGGATGCCGAGCTCGCGCATCGAGGCGCCGATCGCCCGGCCCATCTCCTCGACGAGCTCCGGGTCGAAGGACGCGCCCCACGCGAGCGGGGTCGGGAACGTCGCGGCCTTCCACGCGGCCAGGCCCGTGAGGCACTCCTCGTGCACGAGCGCGGGGATGCCGAGACGGGTTTCGCGCTTCAGGCGGCGCTGCTCGCCCCACAGCCAGGCGGCGCGCTCGGCCGGCTCGACCGGTCGCGTGCCGTACACGCGGGTGTAGTGCCCGATCCCGTGCACGGTGATGTCGGCGAGCGCGCGGCCGTCGCCGGCCGTGCCCATCTCGTCCGCCATCGGCGCCACGACCCCGCCGCCCTGGTCGATCCAGTAGCCGACGAGCTGCGCCGCCTTCTCCTCGAGCGACATCCGCGCGAGCAGGCCGGCGACGCGGTCGGACGCCACGGGGTAGGCGCGGACGTCCGCGGGCGCGGAGGTCTCCACGGCGGCGCGCTCGGTGGTCTGCACGTCGGTCATCCCTTCACCGCCCCGGTCAGGCCGCCGACGATGCGACGCTCGAACAGGCTGAAGAACAGCAGCGCCGGAAGCATCGACAGCGACGTGTACGCGAGCACGCGTGCGGTGTCGACCGAGTACTGCGACGAGAAGTTCTGCACGCCCAGGGGAAGAGTGAACAGATCGGCGTCGCTCAGGATGAACAGCGGCAGCATGTAGCCGTTCCACGAGCCGACGAACGCGAGGATGCCGGTCGTGATGACGCCCGGGAGGCTGAGCGGGATCACCATCCGCCAGAAGAAGCCGAGCCGGCTGGCGCCGTCGATCGATGCGGCCTCCTCGAGCTCCTTCGGGATCGCCCGCAGGAACGGCACCAGGATGATCACGGTCGTCGGGAGCGCGAACGCGATCTGCGGCAGGATGAGACCGCCCAGGTTGTTCACGAGCCCCAGGTTGCGGATCAGCAGGTACAGCGGCGTGATGGCCACCGTGATCGGGAACATCAGGCCCGCCGCGAACAGCGCGTACATCGCTCCCTTGGCGCGGAAGTCGTAGCGCGCGATCACGTAGCTCGCCATGATGCCGAGCACCACGGCGCCGGCCGTCGTCCCGAGACCCACCACGGTCGAGTTGAGCATCGCGGTCCAGAACTCGCCGCTCGCCAGCACGTCCGTGTAGTTGCCGGTCTCCCACGGACCCGGCCAGCCCGACGGGTCGGCCGTGATCTGCGAGTTGGTGCGGAAGCCGCCGATGATGATGTACAGCACGGGGCCGATGCAGATGGAGATCAGGATGACCGCGATCAGGTACACCCAGGGGTTGCCCCAGTCGCGCCGGGGACGTCGCCGGCCCCGGCGGTCGAGCGGCTGGACCAGGACAGAGGTCGCGGTGCTCACCGGCGGCTCCTTCCACTGTCGCCCGTGAGGGCGCCGTCGGTGTCGCGCCGCAGCACGAACCGCTGGTAGACGAGGGCCACGACGAGCGAGATCAGGAAGATCACGACGGCGACCGCGTTGCCGAAGCCGTAGTTGCCCGCGAGGTGGCCGTTGAGGTACATGTACGTCGCCATGGTCGAGGTGCCGGCCGTCGCGGAGACGTACTGCCCCCAGATGATGTTGACGAGGTCGAACAGCTGCAGCGCGCCGATGATCGACAGGAAGGCCCAGATGCGGATGGTCGGGCCCAGCAGCGGCAGCGTGATGCTCCACTGGATCTTCCAGAAGCCGGCCCCGTCGATCGCGGCTGCCTCGTAGAGCTCCTCGGGGATCGACTGCATTCCCGCCAGCATCAGGATCACCGCGAACCCGATGTACTTCCACGTCAGGATGAACATCAGCGTGCCCATCGCGACGGACGGGTCGGCGATCCAGGAGTTCTGCCACGCCTCGAGCCCGATCTTGGCGAGCAGCGAGTTGATGGCTCCGGTGTCCTGCAGCATGAGCGCCCAGCCCGTGCCGACGACGACCTCGGAGATCACGTACGGCACGAAGATGAGCACGCGGATGAGCGAGCGCCCGCGCATCTTCTGGTTCATCAGCAGCGCGAACAGGATGGCGAGCGGCCCCTGCAGCAGCAGGGAGAACACGACGACGATCGCGTTGTGCCAGAGGGCGTCGCGGAAGGTCGGGTCCTGCAGGATGAGCTCGTAGTTGCCGAACCCGACGAAGTCGTCGGGGAAGCCGAAGCCCTTCCAACGGAAGAATCCGTACACCGCCGCCATGACGACGGGCAGGATCACGAAGAAGACGAAGATGACGATCGCGGGGCCTGCGAGGAGCGCGATCTCGCCGCGCATGCGCCAGTCGGCTCGTCGCGGCCGCCGCCCCGGGGCCGACGCGCGGGCGCCGGCCCCGGAGGGCGCACTCCCCACAGGTCGCGCCGCGAGCGGCGTGGCCTGGGTTCCGGTCATGATGTCAGCCTCGCGCCGCCGCCTGAGCCGCCGCGTCGACCATCGACTGCGCGTCTCCCTGACCGGCGAGCATCTCGACGACCGCGGTGTTCAGCGCGTTGCCGACGTTCTGGCCGAGCAGCGTGTCGAGCCACACCACGACGTACGCGGCCTCGCTCGAGGCCTCCATGAGCGGCTGCAGGGCGGGGTCCTCGACCGCGTCCTGAGCGTCGGCGCTCGCCGGGATGGTCTGGTACGCCACGGCGTACGCCTCCTGCTGCTCCTCGGTCGCGAGGAAATTCAGGAAGTCCTCGCACGCTGAGGGCGAGTCGGCCGCGCACGAGAAGCCGTCGACGCCGCCCATCATCGCGGTCGGGTCGCCCTCGCCGCCCTCGACGGCCGGGAACGGGAACCAGCTCAGGTCGGCCAGCGGCTGCTGGTCCGGGGTGAGCGAGGCGATCACGCCCACGTCCCACGCGCCCATGAGCTCCATGGCCGCCTGGTGGTTGGCGATCAGGCCGGCGGACGACGACGCGCCCTCCTGCGGGTCGGTCGTGAGGAAGCCCTCGTGGAACGGCTCGGTGGCCGCGAACTCCTCGAGGTTCTCCGCCGCCTCGAGCCAGCACGGCTCCGAGAAGTCCATCGTCACGGCGATGTTCTCGATCGTGTCCTGGCTGCAGGCGCGCAGCGCGAAGAAGTAGTACCAGTGCGCGGCGGGCCAGGCGGCCTTCGCTCCCAGCGCGATGGGCTGGATGCCGGCCCCCTTGAGCTTGTCGACCGCGTCGCTCAGCTCGTCGATCGAGGTCGGCGGCGCGTCGATGCCGGCCTGCGCGAACAGGTCCTGGCTGTAGAAGAAGCCGCCGGGCAGCACGGCCATCGGGACGGCGTACGTCTTGTCCTCGATCCTGAACGCGCTGAACGGCGCGTCGCCGAACGCCGCGCGCGCGTCGTCCGAGATCAGGTCGGTCAGGTCCTTGACGGCCCCCGCGTCGACGATGTCGGCGAGCTTGCCGCCGCCGCGCGCCATGAACACGTCGGGCATGTCGCCCGAGTTCACGGCGGTCTGCAGCTTGCCGTCCATGTCCTCGTTCTGGATCGCGGTGATCTTGAACGTGACGTCCGGGTTCTCCTCGGTGAACGCCGCCGCGGCGTCCTCCCAGAACTGCTTGCCGGGGCCCGTGGTCGAGTTGTGCCAGACCTCGAGCTCGACAGGTCCGCCGTCCTCACCGCTCTGTCCTCCGCCGCCGGCACAGCCGGTCAGGGCGAGGCCCGCGGTGACGGCGACGGCCGCCGCGGCCATCCATGTCCTGCGAACATTCATGGGCATTGCTCCTCTTCGTTGAGTGGGACGCACCGCCCGGGTCGGATCGCCGAGGCCTCCGATGCGTCTCGGATGACTTTGTCACCGGCTCCAACAAATGTCAATCGTTATCGATATCGTTTTCCATCCTGTGACTATGCTGACGCGCATGACCGATCTCGACGTCGCCGGCACCCCGTCCGGGCGGGTGACGATCCGCGACGTGGCGCGTGCCGCCGGAGTCTCCGTCGCGACCGTCTCGAAGGTGATCAACGGGCGCGACGGCATCGCGGACGCGACCAGCGCGCGCGTGCTGGGCGTGGTCGCCGAGCTGGGCTACGAGAGCTCGCTGGTCGCCACCTCGATGCGGCGGCGCCGCACCAACGTGATCGGCGTGCTGGTGGCCGAGTTCGAGCCGTTCGCGCTCCAGCTGCTGCGCGGCGCCTCGTCGGCGCTTCAGGGCACGGACTACGACATCCTGGCCTACGCCGGAAGCGTGTCGGCCGGTGAGCACACCGGGTGGGAGCGCCGGTCGCTGTCCCGGCTCGGCGGGACGCTGATCGACGGCGCCATCATCGTCACGCCGACGGTCGCCCTGCCCGAGTCGTCCGTGCCCACGGTCGCGGTCGACCCCCACACCGGGCCCACCGGGCCGGCCACCGTCGACACCGACAACCTCGGCGGCGCCCGTGCCGCGACGGAGCACCTCATCTCGCTCGGCCACCGCCGGATCGGCCATATCCGCGGCCGCGGCGACCTGGAGTCCGCGCGGCTGCGCGAGCAGGGATACCGCGAGGCGCTCGCGGCCGCGGGCATCCCCTTCGACCCGCGCCTCGTGACCGTCGGCGCGTACCGCACGGCCGAGTCGACCCCCGCGGCGACCGCCCTGCTCGACCTCGCCGAGCCGCCGACCGCCGTGTTCGCGGCGAACGACCTCTCCGCCATCGAGGCCATCCGGGTCGCGACCGCGCGGGGACTGCGCATCCCGCAGGACCTCTCCGTCGTCGGCTTCGACGACATCCCGGAGGCCGTGGCCTCCTCCCCCGGCCTCACCACGATCCGCCAGTCGCTGCCCGAGATGGGCGCGGCCGCGGTGCGGATCCTGCTCGACATGCTCGGAGGCTCGCAGCCCGAGCACATCCGGATGCCCGCGGAGCTCGTGCTGCGCGGCTCGACCGCACGCCCGAAGGAGTGACGTGACCCCCTCCCCCCGCACCGCCGCCGCAGACGTCGTCGTGACCTCGGCCGAGGGCACCCCGCTCGCCGACCGCGAGGTCGTCGTGGAGCAGACGCGCCACGCCTTCGGGTTCGGCAACATCGGCTTCGAGCTGGTGCCCCATGCGAACGGCGAGGCCGACCTGTCTCAGCTCGCCGAGGACTGGCTCGGCCTGTTCGACACCGCCACGCTGCCGTTCTACTGGGGCGACTTCGAGCCCCAGCGGGGGAACCCCGACACGGCGCGGCTGCTCACCGCCGCGCGCTGGTTCGCCGACCGGGGCGTGCGCCTCAAGGGGCACCCCCTCGTGTGGCACACGGTCAAGGCGCGGTGGCTCGACCCGCTGCCGAGCGACGAGGTCGAGCGCCTGATCCGCGAGCGCGTCACACGCGAGGTCGGCGACTTCGCCGGGCTGATCGACACGTGGGACGCGATCAACGAGGTCGCCATCATGCCGGTGTTCGAGAACGAGCCCGACGGCGTCCCGAACGCAGTCTCGCGGCTCGCGCGCGAGCTCGGGCGCACCGGGATCGTCCGGCTCGCGCTCGACACGGCGCGCGCGGCGAACCCGGATGCGACGCTGCTGATCAACGACTTCGACCTCTCCGCGCGGTACGAGCGCGTGATCGAGGACGCCCTCGAGGCCGGCGTCCGGATCGACGCGATCGGCCTGCAGACCCACATGCACCAGGGCTACCGCGGCGAGGAGCAGCTGCTGGAGATCGCCGACCGCTTCGCGCGCTTCGGGCTGCCGCTGCACTTCACGGAGGTCAGCCTCGTCTCCGGCGACCTCATGCCGCCCGAGATCGAGGACCTGAACGACTACGTCGTGGACAGCTGGCCCTCGACCCCGGAGAGCGAGGCACGGCAGGCGGACCAGCTCGAGAGCCTGTATCGCACGCTCACCGGTCACCCGGCGGTCGAGGCGATCACATACTGGGGCATCACGGACGCCGGTGCGTGGCTCGGCGCGCCGATCGGACTGCTCCGCTCCGACGGCAGCCGGAAGCCGTCGTACGAGCGTCTGCGCGGGCTGATCCGCGACGAGTGGTGGCTGCCGCCCACGACGATGCGCACCGACGCGGACGGGCGCGTGCGCGTCGAGGGCTGGAAGGGCGAGTACCGGATCACCGCGGGCGAGCAGGTCGTCGACGTCGAGCTCACCTGACCGCGAACCCGGCCGGCGCCCGCATCCGGCGCCGCGGATAGCCTGAGACGATGCCCGAGCTCACCCTCCTCGCCTGGGCCGCGCTCGCGGCCGCCGCCGTGATCGTCGGAGTCTCGAAGGCGGCGCTGCCGGGAGCCAACACGCTCGCGATCGCGCTGTTCGCGACCGCGCTCCCGGCCAAGGAGTCCACCGGCGCCCTGCTGGTGCTGCTGATCGTCGGCGACGGCTTCGCCCTCTGGCTGCATCGCAGGCACGCGCGCCTGCACGCGCTGCTGCCGCTGATCCCGGCGGTCCTGGCGGGCCTGCTGCTGGGGACCGCGTTCCTGGCGTTCGCGTCCGACGCGTGGACCCGCCGGGTCATCGGCGGGATCCTCCTGCTCGTCGTGGGCGTGACCCTGTGGCGGCGGCGGCGTGCGCGCGAGGAGACCGAGGCCCCCGGCGCGGGCCTGCTGGCCGCCGCGGCGTACGGCACCCTCGGCGGCTTCACGACCATGGTCGCGAACGCCGCGGGGCCCGTCATGTCGATGTACTTCCTGGCGGCGCGGTTCCCGATGCGGGAGTTCCTCGGCACGGCGGCGTGGTTCTTCGCGGGCATCAACCTGGCCAAGGTGCCGTTCTCGGTGGCGCTCGGCATCATCGACGTCCCGACCCTGCTGATGGATCTGGCACTGATCCCGGGTGTCGTCGCGGGTGCGCTGCTGGGACGCTGGCTCCTGGACCGGCTGGATCAGCGCACCTTCGAGCGCATCGTGATCGCCCTGACCGTCCTGGGCGCGCTCTATCTGCTGGTCGCCTGATCCCGCGTTGCGCGGACGCGCGTCGGTTGATATGTTTGGCTCCGCAACAATTCACCGACGATGCTGAAAGCGGGCACTCCCATGGCGCTCACCCCCACCAAGGACGACAAGTTCTCGTTCGGTCTCTGGACCGTCGGGTACAACGGCACCGACCCGTTCGGAGGCCCGACCCGCGCGCCGCTCGACGTCGTGCACGTGGTCGAGAAGCTCACCGAGCTCGGCGCCTACGGCCTCACGTTCCACGACGACGACCTGTTCGCCTTCGGCTCCACGGACGCCGAGCGCCAGACCCAGATCGACCGCCTGAAGCAGGCGCTCGCCGACACCGGCCTGATCGTGCCGATGGTCACCACCAACCTGTTCAGCGCCCCGGTCTTCAAGGACGGCGGGTTCACGTCGAACGACCGCGAGGTCCGCCGGTTCGCGCTGCGCAAGGTGCTGCGCAACATCGACCTCGCCGCCGAGCTGGGCGCCAAGACCTTCGTGATGTGGGGCGGCCGCGAGGGCGCCGAGTACGACTCGGCCAAGGACATCCGCGCCGCGCTCGAGCGCTACCGCGAGGCCGTCAACCTGCTGGGCGACTACGTCACCGACAAGGGCTACGACATCCGCTTCGCGATCGAGCCGAAGCCGAACGAGCCGCGCGGCGACATCCTGCTGCCGACGCTCGGCCACGCGATCGCCTTCATCGACTCGCTCGAGCGCCCCGAGCTCGTCGGCCTGAACCCCGAGGTCGGCCACGAGCAGATGGCCGGGCTGAACTTCGCGGCCGGCATCGCGCAGGCGCTGTACCACGGCAAGCTCTTCCACATCGACCTCAACGGTCAGCGCGGCATCAAGTACGACCAGGACCTGGTGTTCGGCCACGGCGACCTGCACAACGCGTTCGCGCTCGTCGACCTGCTCGAGAACGGCGGCCCCGGCGGCGTGCCCGCCTACGACGGCCCGCGTCACTTCGACTACAAGCCCAGCCGCACCGAGGACGAGACGGGCGTGTGGGACTCGGTCACGGCGAACATGCGCACCTACCTGCTGCTCAAGGAGCGCGCGGCCGCCTTCCGCGCGGACCCCGAGGTGCAGGAGGCGCTGAAGGCCGCCAAGGTGCTCGAGCTCGCCGAGCCCACGCTGGGCGAGGGCGAGTCGTACGACGACCTGCTGGCCGACCGCTCGGCGTTCGAGGACTTCGACGCGGACGCGTACCTCGGCGGCAAGGGCTTCGGCTTCGTGCGCCTGCAGCAGCTGGCGACCGAGCACCTGCTCGGCGCGCGCTGAGCCCAGCCCTCGGACGTTGACTGGTCCTGGGGGACGAGACCGGTGTCGGGAAGACCAGTCTCGTCGCCCGGAACCAGTCTCGTCACGGATACATCGGAAAGGACGGCGATGACCCTCGTCGCGGGAGTCGACAGCTCGACCCAGAGCTGCAAGGTCGTGGTCCGGGACCTCGGCACGGGCGCCGTCGTGCGCTCGGGCCGGGCGTCCCACCCGGACGGCACCGAGGTCGATCCCGCGGCGTGGTGGGACGCGCTGCGGGAGGCGCTCGACGCCGCCGGTGGGCTCGGCGATGTGGCGGCGATCTCGATCGGCGGCCAGCAGCACGGCATGGTCGCGCTCGACGCCGAGGGTCGCGTGATCCGGCCCGCGCTCCTGTGGAACGACACCCGCTCGGCCGACGCGGCCGCCGCGCTGCGGGACGAGGTCGGGGCGGATGCGTTCGCGCGCCGCACCGGAGTCGTGCCGGTCGCGTCGTTCACGGCCACGAAGCTGCGCTGGCTCGCCGACGCGGAGCCGGAGAACGCGGCCCGCGTGGCGGCGGTGGCGCTCCCCCACGACTGGCTGACGTGGCGTCTGCGGGGCTACGGCCCCACGGACGAGTCGCCGCTCGGCCCCGTGCTCGAGGAGCTCGTGACCGACCGCTCCGACGCGAGCGGCACCGCGTACTTCGACGGCGAGAGCGGCGCGTACGACCGCGAGCTGCTGTCGCTCGCGCTGCGCCGCGACGCCGCCGACGTCGTCCTGCCGCGCGTGCTCGGCCCGTCCGAGTCCGTCGCGGGCGGGGCGGGATCCCTCGCCGACGGACTCGTGATCGGCCCGGGCTGCGGAGACAACGCGGGGGCGGCCCTCGGCCTCGGGGCGGCCACGGGCGACGTCGCGGTGTCGATCGGGACCTCGGGGACGGTGTTCGCCGTGACCGACGCCCCGGTCCGGGACGCGAGCGGGACGGTCGCGGGCTTCGCCGACGCGTCCGGCGCCTTCCTGCCGCTGATCGCCACGCTCAACGCCGCGCGCGTGCTGGACGGCATCGCGAAGCTGCTCGGCGTGGACCACGACGAGCTGGGCCGACTGGCCCTGTCGGCGCAGCCGGGGGCCGGCGGCCTCGTGCTGCAGCCGTACTTCGAGGGCGAGCGCACGCCGAACCTGCCGGACGCGACCGCGACGCTGTTCGGGATGACGCTCGCCTCCACCACCCGCGAGAACCTCGCCCGCGCCGCGATCGAGGGAATGCTGTGCGGCCTGGCCGACGGGCTCGACGCGGTGCGCGCACACGGCGTCGGGGCCGACCGCATCCTGCTCGTCGGCGGCGCGGCCCAGAACCCGGCCGTCGCGGCGATCGCCGCGCAGGTGTTCGACGCACCGGTCGTGGTGCCCGAGCCCGGCGAGTACGTCGCGGCGGGGGCCGCCGTTCAGGCGGCGTGGGCGCTGACCGGCGAGCGCCCGTCGTGGCCGGTGTCCCTCTCGGCGGAGCCCGCTCCGGACACCCGCGCGGTGATCCGCGAGCAGTACGCCGCGCGCCGCTGACCGCCTCGGTCCTCCGCCCGCGGGGCCGCCGGACAGGTCAGACGGCGTCGGCGGTCTCGCGGATGCTCTCGCTCACCCGGTCGACGAAGCGCGCGTAGTCGTCGGGGCCGTCCTGCGCGACCACCGCCCGCAGCACGACCTCGTCGACCACGTCGGCGTAGCGCTCGACGCGGCCGGGAAGGCCGTCGGGCAGGATGACCGTGTCCATGGGCGCGAGCCCCAGCCGTGCGAAGTTGGCGGCGTACGACGGGATCGACTCGTAGCGCGCCGCCTCGTGCTCGAGACGCGGGACCGCGTCGTCCTCCACCGCGGTGCGGACGTAGAGCACGACGCGGCCGGCGCCGTCGCTCGCGCGGTGCTCGGACGCCTCCTCCGCGGCCGCGCAGGGCGTCAGCCAGTTGAGCAGGACCCCGTCCGCGCGATCGGCGGCGAGCCGGCGCATGCGGGGGCCGAGCGCGCCGACCACGATGTCGCCCACGCCGCCCTGCCGCAGCTCGTCCACCGCGTCGCGGACGAGGCCGAGCGCGCCGCTCCGCGCGGCGCCGGAGCCGATGCCGAGCACGAGCCGGTCGGCGGGGATGTCCAGCCTGGCGAGGTCCGCCAGCAGCTGGGGCGCCGGGCGCCGGTCGACCGCGATCACGCCGGTCGCGACCCGGAGGCGGGACGTGACCGCCGCGGCCGCCGCCGAGACCTCCAGCGCATCGGCACCCGGGGTGTCGTTCACCCAGAGGGCTCCGAAGCCGGCCTGCTCGATCGCCGGGGCGATGCGGCGGGCGACCTCCGGCCCGACGGCGGCGGCGATGCCGATGGATACGCGCTGCTCTTCCATGTCCCCGATCCTGCCCGGTGTCCGCGGGCGGGTCTAGCGTGGGGGCGTGACGAGGGATCTCTCGGGCGTCGACGCCCGACGCATGCGCCACGCCGCCCAGCTGCTCGGCGGCTCCGACCTCTCGCCCGCCGAGGTGGTGGCTCGCGGCGTCGCGCTGCAGGGCCAGGACCTGCCGGCCGTGCTGCGCGCGATCGCCATCCGCTCCCGGCCGGGCACGACGCTCGACGACGTGCGGGCGGCGTTCGACACGGGGCGGCTCGTGCGCTCGTGGCCGATGCGCGGCACGCTGTTCGCGACGACGCCGCGCCACCTGGCGGCGATCCTGCACCATACGGCGGACCGCGTGCAGCGCTCAGCGACCCGGCGCCGCGCCGAGCTGGGCCTCGACGACACCACGATCGACCGGGCGCGCGGCATCCTGCGCGACGCCCTGCAGGAGCGGCCGCGCACGCGCGCGGAGGCGGTCGCCCTGTGGGAGGCGGCGGGCATCCCCGCCGGCGGGGGACGCGGGTACCACCTGCTGTTCCATCTCGCGATCGACGGCCTGATGCACTGGGGGCCGTTCGCGGGCGCTCAGCAGCAGCTGGTCCTCCCTCCCGCGATCGAGACGCATCCGGACGACCTCGTCGGCGTCCTGCGGGGGTACATCCTGTCGCACGGGCCGGTGACACCGGACGACGCCGCCTGGTGGCTCAAGCTGCCCAAGACGCAGGTGCGCCGGGAGGCCGCGCGCATCGCGGATCTCGTCGAGGCGACGGTCGAGGGCGCCCCCGCCTGGGTGATCGGCGACCCTCCCGTGCCGGGGCCCTCGGGCGTGACGCTCACGGCGGGCTTCGACGAGTGGATCCTCGGCTACGCCGACCGCTCCCTGGTCGCGACGCCCGAGGTGCTGGCGGCGCTGGTGCCGGGCGGCAACGGCATCTTCCGCCCCACCGTCCTGGTCGACGGCGTGGCCGTCGGGACGTGGCGGCTGCCGCCCGCGCGGTCCGCCTCGGCGCCGCGCGTGCCCCTCCTGGATCTGGTCGCACCGGTCGACGCGGCCACCCGGCGCGCCATCGACGACGCGCTCGCGACCTGGCCTCACGGCTGAGCTCGGCGCCCCGCGGATCAGGGAAGCACGGACTCCCCGATGGGCCCGGGGTTGTACGCGACCTCCCAGCGATAGCCGTCGGGGTCGGCGATGTAGCCGGTGTACCCGCCCCAGGAGCGGCGGACGGGCTCGGAGACGAGGGTGGCCCCGGCCGCGCGCGCCTCGGCGATGACCGCGTCGACCTCCGACTCGCTCGCGACGTTGTGGGCGAGCGTGATGGGCGCGACGCCGTCGGCCTTCACGGGCCCGAGCTCGGCCTCCGCGTGCGCGCGGTCCCAGAGCGAGAGCATCAGCTTGTCGCCCACCCGGAGCATCAGCACCTCGCCCTCGACATGCAGCTCCTCGTGCCATCCCAGCCGGTCGACGTAGAAGGCCCGGCTGGCCTCGACGTCGTCGACCACGAGCGTGATGAAGCTGATGCGCTGTTCCATCTCCGCATGCTCCCACGCGGGCGGGACATCCGGTAGCGGCGGCCCCGCGAACGCGACGAGGCCCCGGAGCGCTCGGCTCCGGGGCCTCGCCGGCGGGTTCAGGCCGCCGCGGGCATGCGGGCGGCGGCGCCGACCGTCAGCGCGCCGTCCCGGACGTCCACCGTCACGCAGCCGCCGTCGGCCAGGTCACCCGAGACGAACAGGTCGGCGATGCGGTCGTCCACTTCGCGCTGGATCAGGCGGCGCAGCGGCCGGGCGCCGTACTCGGGCTCGTAGCCGCGCTCCGCGAGCCAGTCGACCGCGGCCGCCGAGATCTCGAGCGACACCTCGCGGCCCGCGAGGCGATCGCGCGTGTCACCAAGCATGAGGTCGACGATGCGACGCAGCTGGGGCCGGTCGAGCTTGCGGAACAGCACGATCTCATCGATCCGGTTCAGGAACTCCGGTCGCATCGACTCGCGCAGGCGGCCCATGACCCGGGCGCGCAGGTCCTCGTCGTCGAACTCGCGTCCGCCCGTCGTGAACCCGATGGCGCCCGCGCGCGAGGCGAGGAACTCCGAGCCGAGGTTCGACGTCATCACGACGACCGTGTTGCGGAAGTCGACCGTGCGGCCCTGGCCGTCGGTGAGGCGGCCGTCGTCGAGCACCTGCAGCAGCAGGTTGAACACGTCGGGGTGCGCCTTCTCGATCTCGTCGAACAGCACGATCGAGTACGGGTTGCGGCGCACGCGCTCCGTCAGCTGCCCGGCCTCGTCGTAGCCGACGTAGCCGGGAGGGGCGCCCACAAGGCGGGCGACCGTGTGACGCTCGCCGAACTCGCTCATGTCGAACCGGATGATCGCGCCCTCGTCGTCGAACAGGCTCGCCGCGAGCGCCTTGGCCAGCTCGGTCTTGCCGACGCCGGTCGGCCCCAGGAACAGGAACGAGCCGACGGGGCGCCGCGCGTCGCCCATGCCGGTGCGGCTGCGGCGCACGGCCTTCGCGACCGCGGTCACCGCGTCGTCCTGCCCGATCACGCGCCGGTGCAGCTCGTCCTCGAGCGCGGCGAGGCGCTCGCGCTCGGTCTCCGTCAGGCGCGAGGCGGGGATGCCCGTGGCGCGGCTCACGACCGCGGCGATCTCGGCCTCGTCCACGACCGCCCGCGTGCCGCCCTGGCCTGACGCCTCGTCGATCCGGTGCTGGACCTCGGCGATCTCATCGCGCAGGCGCAGCGCCTCCTCGTAGCGCTCGGCGGCCACCGCGGCGTTCTTCTCGGCCTCGAGCGTGGCGAGCTTCTCCATGAGCGCGCTCACGTCGGTCGGGGCGCCCAGACGCAGCCGAAGGCGCGCACCGGCCTGGTCGATCAGGTCGATCGCCTTGTCCGGCAGCACGCGCTCCGTGAGGTAGCGGTCGCCGAGCTCGACGGCCGCGCGCAGAGCCTCGTCGGTGTAGCTCACGCGGTGGTGCTCCTCGTACGCCGGGCGCAGGCCGCGCAGGATCTCGATCGCGTCCTCGATCGAGGGCTCCCCCACGCGCACCGGCTGGAAACGGCGCTCGAGCGCGGCGTCCTTCTCGATCGTGCGGTACTCCTTCAGCGTCGTCGCGCCGACGAGGTGCAGCTCGCCGCGCGCGAGGCGGGGCTTCAGGATGTTGCCCGCGTCCATGGCGCCCTCGCCGCCGCCCCCGGCGCCGACGACCGTGTGGATCTCATCGACGAACAGGATGATCTCGTCGCGCTGCTCGGCGACCTCCTCCATCGTCTTGGTCAGGCGCTCCTCGAAGTCGCCGCGGTAGCGCGTGCCGGCGAGCATGGCGGGGAGGTCGAGCGCGATCACGCGCTTGCCCCGCAGCTGCACGGGCACTTCGCCCGCGACGATCGCGCGCGCCAGGCCCTCCACGATCGCGGTCTTGCCGACGCCGGCCTCGCCGACGAGCACGGGGTTGTTCTTGGTGCGGCGCGACAGGATCTCGATCGTCTGCTCGATCTCGGATGCGCGGCCGATCACGGGGTCGAGGAGCCCGTCCCGGGCGCGCGCCGTGAGGTCGGTGCCGTAGGTGTCGAGCATGCCGCCCGGCTGCCGCGGCTCCGGGGTCTCCGTGCGGGTCTCGGTCTCGCCGGCCGCGATCGCCTCGCGCATCCCCTGCGTGAGGGCCTCCGCGGTGATCCCGGCCGCGGTCAGGATCTGGCCGGCCGGGGTGTCCTGCGCCAGCACGAGCGCGAAGAAGACGTGCTCGGGGTCGATGTACGTCGATCCCGACGCCCGGGCCACCTGGAACGCGTGGAACAGCGCGCGCTGCACGGCGGGCGTCACGACGGCGGCTTCGGCGTCGGCCGCCTCGCCGGCGGCCGGCAGTCGCATCTCCGCCGCAGAGGCCACCGCCGAGGGGTCGGCGCCGATGCGCGTGACGGCCGACGCGACCGTGGGGTCCTCGATCAGCACGCGCAGCACGTGGAGCGCGTCGAGCTCGTGCTGTCCGCGCTCGAGGGCGTAGCGCCCGGCGCGCTGCAGCAGCTCTTGCGTGCGCGCGCTGAGGTAGCGGGCCAGGTCGAGCGACCGCGCGGCACGGGCGCGCTCGCCCTGCAGGTAGCGGGCGAGGAACTCGTCGAAGGCGCTCGGGCCGCCCAGAGGGAACGTGTTGTCGGGCATCGCGGATCTCCTCGATGGACGTGAAGTTGCGTGATGTCGTATCAAGCCTAAGAACTTGAGCCGACTGATATCAACTTCAACCACGGTCACCCCGGGTTATTCCCGGCGCCGCTCTGCCGGCTTGGCCTAGCCTGGGCTCGTGCGCGAGTTCTGGCGGGGTGTGAAGACGCTCGTCGACGGCTTCCGATGGTGGCGCCGCAGACCCGGCGTCATGGCGGCGGGCCTCGTCCCGGCAGCGATCGTCGGGGCGCTGCTGACCGGCGCGCTCGTCGCCCTGGGATTCGCGCTTGCCGGCTTCGTCGAGCTGATCACGCCGTTCGCCGACGGCTGGGGCGAGGCGTGGGCCGGGCTCTTCCGCACGGTGATCGGGATCGCGCTGTTCGGCGGCGCGGTCGTGCTCTCGATCGCGACGTTCACCGCGCTCACCCTCGTGGTGGGCGAGTCGTTCTACGACCGGATCTGGCGCTCGGTCGAGCGGGAGATCGGCGGCGCGGTGCCCGAGACGCCATACGGCTTCCTCGCCTCGGTCGCCGACGGCCTGGGGCTGTTCGGGAAGGGCGTGCTCGCCGCACTGGGCGCGGGCGCTGTGGCCCTCGTGCCGGTCGTCGGCGGCCCCGCGGGCGCCGTCGTGGGCGCACTGCTCAACGGCCGCGTGCTGGCCGACGAACTCGCCTCTCACGGGCTCACCGCGCGGGGCCTCGACGCCTCGGCCCGCGCGCGCCTGCTGCGCGCGCACCGCGCCCGCGTGTTGGGCTTCGGGGTCGCGGTGCACGTGTGCTTCCTCGTGCCGCTCGCCGCCATCGTGGTGATGCCCGCAGCCGTCGCCGGCGCCGCGCTCCTCGCGCGCCACGTCGTCGGCGAGGCGACCACGCTCCCCTCACCGCGCCGCGCCTGATCGACACCACCTTCAGAAGGGCGGCGGGTCTGAGCCGAAGTCGGGGCGGGCGATCTCCGCTGATGCCTCGAATCGGACCACCGGGGTGGGTTTGTGCTTGACGGCCCTGCCGGTAGGGCTGATGACCTCCATCACCCCGCCCGGGCCGTGTCTGAAGTCCCAGTTCGAGTTGTGTTTCAGCACGTGGTGGGCGCGGCACAGGTTGGCGAGGTTGCGGACGTCCGTCGGACCGCCGTGGGAGTACGGGATGGTGTGGTCGTCCTCGCACCGGATCGCGGGTTGCCGGCAGCCGGGGAAGCGGCAGTGCTCGTCCCGGGCGATGAGGAAGCGGCGCTGGGCCTGGGTCGGCGTGTAGGTGTCGACGGTCTTCAGGCACCCGGTGTCCGGGTTCTGGAACAGGCGCGTCCACTTGGCGGCCTCCCCTGCGAGGCGTCGGGCCGCGTCGGCGGGAATGGGTCCGTAGCCGGCGATGAACGCGGACTCGTCGCCGACGCCGGTCAGTGACTGCCACGGGACAGTGACCTGAACGGTCGCCTTGATCTTCGTCAGGGCGTCGCCGCCGTGCTGGTCGATCAGCTCGGCGGTGGGGAGGCCGGCGAGGGTGATCTCGGCGAACACGTCCGCCCGGATCTGATCCAACGTCCGCTCGTCGCCCTCGCCCTTGGTGCGGTGGATCGTGCGGGCCATCTGGGTGGCCCGGTCGTGCATCGCGTACACCGTCACGGCGGGGCCGATGTAGGTGAACTCCCCCATCCCGTCCGGCAGCGGCGCCACCCGCACGGAGCGGTCGGCCATCGCCTCCTCGTGACGCTCCTCCAACGGCAGCGGCTCGATGTCGTCCGCGAGCTTCCGCGCCAGCGAGCCCAGCTGCCCCGCGGTGAGCTTCTCCGCTCGCGGCAGGATGATCCGCTCGAACTCCGCCCGGGCGTCCTCATCCTCCAGCCGTGACCCGGCGTCGACGATCGCTCGGACATGGGCCTCGCTGATCCGGCCCTCCTCGAACAGGGCGAACGTGGCCGGGAACCCGTCCACCAGGTCGACTGCCCACTCCATCCGGGCCCGGATCGTGCGGTCTGACGTCCGCCCGGCGACCGCGAACTCCGCGGCCATGGACCTCAGCGGGTGCTCGAACTCCGAACCCGTCCCACCCCGGCGGGTCTGGGCCTCGGCGATCGCGCGACCCTCGGCGAGGATCCACGCCTGCCGGGCCTTCGCCTGGGCGATGATCACCTGCTGCTCCAGGTAATCGTCGACGAGCTCCGACATGCGGGCACGTTCGCCCGCGGTGGAAGCCCACCGGGTCGAAGTCGCCTGTGCCGTCATGGCCCGATTCTCCTCCGGGCCACCGACATTCACCGGGCCGGAAAGCGCAGATCAGCGATTCAAACCGAATCTGTGGACAAGTCCTCGCGGGCGGCGCCCTGTGGACGAGCGGTGGGTTGGTCGGCAGGGAGGTTCGGACACGTTTCGACTCCGGCGCTGGCGCGCCTCCGCTCAACGACCACAGGGTGGGGGCGGCGCTGGCGCGCCTCCGCTCAACGACCACAGGGTGGGGGCGGCGCTGGCGCGCCTCCGCTCAACGACCGGAGGCCACGGGCCGAGCGGGTCAGCGACCGGAGGGGTCCGGGGACTCGCGGTGGGCGGATCGTGCGGCGGCCAGGAGCAGCCCGATTCCGAGCAGCGCGGGGGCGGCGAGCAGGAGGGCCGTGCCCACCTGCGGGTACGGTCCCGTGACGGCGCCGACCGCGACGGCCAGGATGAGCAGCTGCGTCACGATGCCGCCCGACCTCCCCCATGAGCGCGCGGTCCACACGGCCCCGGCGAAGGCGGCGACCGCGACGGCCCCGACCACGGTCAGCACGATGAGCGCGATCGCACTGGCGGCCGCCATGGTGTCCTCGCCCAGCAGCGCGACGACCTGCCAGCCGGCGAGGGCGAGCAGGCCGACGGCCTCGATCGCGAGCAGCGCGCCCGCTGCGCGCGCGATGGGGACGCTCATCCGGCGGCTCCTGTCGTCATCCGGCGGTTTCGGAGGCCTTCGAGGGATCCATTTCGCCGAAAACCCTTGATTTCGGATTCCAACTGTATGACGATTGTTAACGGCTTGTTTCCCACGGCGTGGTGGGTCGCGAGATCAGACTCGCGACATGGCCAGCGTATCCGAACCCGGGGTGCGCTTTCCCGATTCCCCCGAGCGTGCCCGTTGCTCGGAAACCCACCACCCCTGCGAGGAGCTCCCACCATGGATTGGCGCGACAAGGCTGCCTGTCTCACCGTCGACCCCGAACTGTTCTTCCCGGTCGGCAACACCGGCCCGGCGGTCGACCAGATCGAGAAGGCGAAGTCGGTCTGCGCCCGCTGCACGGTCACCGAGGTGTGCCTGCAGTACGCCCTCGAGACCGGTCAGGACTCGGGCGTCTGGGGCGGCCTGAGCGAGGACGAGCGCCGCGCCCTCAAGCGCCGCGCCGCGCGAGCACGCCGCGCCGGCTGATCTGCATCACAGCGCACCACACAGCACACACAGCAGCGAGAGGCGCCCCGCCGGATCCGGAGGGGCGCCTCTCGCTTGTCCGCGTCAGCGCTTGATCCAGCGCAGCGGGATGTCGATGACGACCTCGGTCCCCGAGGCCGCCGGCTCGCCGTCCGCCGCCGCGTCGCCATCGGCGGACGCGCCGCCGAGCGTGTGCCACTCGATGGATCCGCTCAGCTCGCCCTGGATGAGCGTGCGCACGATCTGCGTGCCGAGACCGCGCCCGACCGTGCCCTCGGGGAGGCCGCTGCCGGTGTCGCGGACGCGCACGAGGAGCTTCTCGTCGTCGCGCTCGGCGATGATCTCGACCTTGCCCTCCTGGCCCTTCAGGCCGTGCTCGACCGCGTTGGTCACGAGCTCGGTGAGCGCCAGGGCCAGCGGGGTCGCGTACTCGCTGGGCAGCACGCCGAACTTGCCGACCGAATGAGTGTGGGCGAGAGTGTTGGGCGCCGCCGCGACCTCGGCGACGAGCCGCAGCACGCGGTCGAACACCTGGTCGAAGTCCACGTTCTGGGACAGGCCCTCCGACAGCGTGTCGTGGACGACCGCGATCGCCGCCACGCGCTGCATGGCCTGGGTGAGCGACTCCCGCGCCTCCTCGGACTTCGTGCGGCGCGCCTGGATCCGAAGCAGCGACGCCACGGTCTGCAGGTTGTTCTTGACGCGGTGGTGGATCTCGCGGATCGTCGCGTCCTTGGTGAGGAGCTCCTGCTCCTGGTGGCGGAGCTCCGTGACGTCGCGGCACAGCACGATGGCGCCGGTGCGGTGGCCGCGGTCGCGCAGCGGGATCGCCCGCAGCGACACCGTGACCCCGCGGGCCTCGATGTCCGTGCGCCACGGCGCGCGCCCGGTCACGACGACCGGCAGCGACTCGTCCGTGTCGCGCGAGGCGGGCAGGATGCGGCTGGTCACCTCGGCGAGCGACTCGCCCTCGAGCTCGTCCGCGAATCCGACGCGGTTGAAGGCCGACAGCGCGTTCGGACTCGCGAACGTCACGACGCCGTCCACGTCGAGCCGGATGAGGCCGTCGGCCGCGCGCGGCGCACCGCGGCGCGGGCCGGTCGGGGCCGACAGGTCCGGGAAGTCGCCGTTCGAGATCATCCGGAAGATGTCGTCGGCGCACTCGTTGAAGGTGATCTGCTGCCGCGAGGGGGCGCGCACGTCACCGAGGTTGGTGTGCCGCGTGAGCACGCCGAGCACGCTCGACGACCCCTCGGCCTTGCGCACGATCGGCACCGCGCGCACGCGCGTCGGCGTCTCCTCGAACCACTCGGGCGACGACGAGTCGATGATGTCGGACGCGTGGAACGCCTCGCGCACCTGCGCCTGCCACTGCGGGCGGATGCGCTCCCCCACGATGTCGCGGTAGAAGAGCGTCGCCGAGCCGCCGGGGCGGGTGTGGGCCACCGCGACGAACGAGTCGTCGCTCGTGGGAACCCACATCACGATGTCGGCGAACGACAGGTCCGCGAGCAGCTGTCCGTCGCCGGCCACGCGATGCAGCCACTCGACATCCGCCTCGGTCGCGATGCCCTGGGCGAAGACGAGATCACTGAGGGTCGACACGCATACAGCCTATTGGTCGCCGCCCGGCCCGGCCGACGCGCGGGCCCGCGAGGCGCCGCGCCGCAGCACCCCGCCGCGCGTGCGGGAGGTGACAGGCTCGAGGCGCCGTGCGGCGGGCTGCATTCCGGCCGCCAGGCGCCGGACCGCCTGCGCCAGCGCCGAGCGCGGGCTCACCTCCGACGCCGGTCGCGCCGCGAGCAGCGCGGCATCCGCGGCGCGACGGTCGTCGGGCACGAAGGCGACGTCGGCGATCCCCGAGAACCGTTCGAGCGCGCGCCGCACCTGCCCCCGTGGATCGAGACCGAGCGGGCCCGGGCGCAGCCGGTTCACCACCACGCGAACGGGCGTCTGCCCGACGATCTGCCGCAGTTCGGAATGCCCGCGCACGAAGCGGGACAGCCCGACGGGGTCGGCCGCCGCCACCGCCACGATCTCGTCCGCCGCCCGCAGCGTTGCGAGAGTCGCCGCGTTCCGCCTGGGGCCGTCCAGGTCGCTCACGATCTCCTCGTCCGCCTCCAGGGACGCGCCCACGTCGACCACGACGACGTCCGCCCATTCGCGGATCACGGCCAGCACCGCCGCGACGCGCGGCGCCGACAGCTCGGGCCAGCGGGAGACCCGGTTGATGCCCGTCAGCACATCCACGCGCCCGTCGGGGTCGCCCAGCGGCACGCTCACGCGCAGCAGCTCACCCGCGTCGAGCAGGCCGTGCTCCGCCTGCCGGCAGGCCGCCGCGAACCCCGGGCTCTCGTCTGCGAGGCCGAGCACGACGGCGACGGACGGCGCGCGGCCGTCCGCGTCGACGAGCGCGACGTGCCGGCCCGCCCGGGCCATCGCGCAGGCGAGCTCGATCGCGATCGTGGTCCGGCCAGGCGCGCCCTCGGGACCCCACACCGCGATGATCCGGCCGCCCCTGGGCTCCCGGTCGCCGGATTCCACCCCGGGGGACGGAAGTCCCGCCTCCCCCGCCGCCGCGGCGATCCGCCATCCCGGCGCGTCCGGCGGAAGCGGCTCCGCCAGACCGAACGCCCTCGCCGCCCGCAGGTCGCCCGGCCTCTCGGCGAGGAGCACGATGCGCACGCCGAGCCGATCGCACGCCGACACGAGGGCGGCGGTCAGCTCGCCGCGATCGGCCGAGAGCACGAGCGCGTCCACGCCCTGCAGGAGGTCGGACGGTCCGGAGCGCCGGCTCCCGGCGGCCGCCAGAGCGCCGGGCTCGAGCACGGCGGGCACGATCACGCCCTCGTCGCGGAGCTCCTCCGCGATGCGCTCGCCGTCATCGGCCGCGACGAGCGCGATCACCCCGCCGGCTCCTCGTTCGCGCTCTCGCCCTCCGGCACGTCCTCGCCCGCAGCCGGCTCGTCCGCGCCGTCCGCAGGAGCGTCGGCCGCCGCGCCGCCCGCGGTCGGCACGGCCGAGAGCACGGACCCGGCCGCGACCGCCGCGAGCACGTCAGCGACCCGCGACCGCTCGATCACGAGCTCGAGCGATGCCCCGCCCGAGGCCATCACGCCGTCGTCCCGTGTGATCCTGGCCACCACGGCGTCGCCGACCAGAATGCGCGGCTCGGCGAATTCGCCGGGGTCGGCCGGGTCGACCGGGGGCGTCTCCCACAGCTCGACCAGCGCGCCGCGGTCCAGGCCCGCCGGCACGTCGACCGAGCTCTGCACCACGACCGAGGTGCGGTCGCTGAGCTCCGACTCCCCGACACCCGCCGCGGGGACGAGCTCGCCCACCTCGATCGTGCGCAGCGCCACCAGCCCCTCCCCCAGCGCATCCGGGGCGAGATAGGCGTCGCGCGCCTGCCCGAGCGCGACGTCGACGACCGCGACATCGGCCGCCGTGACGGGCTGGCCCGGTACGAGCGTGTCGGCCGCGGCCAGCACCGAGACGGTCTGGCGGGAGGCCGCCACCACGAACCACACGCCGGCGATCGACGCCGCCACCAGGAGGACCCCGATCAGGAAGCGCGCGTCCGCCCAGAAGGCGCGACGGCCGGGCCTCGCGGGGGCGGCGTGCCGTCCGCTGCCGGGGTGGCCGATGCTGCTGCTCATGGGGTCATCGTGGCAAATCCGCGTCACGGTCCCCGAGACTTGTCCACAGGCCCCGATTCGCCCTCACACCCGGATGCCCGGGCACCCATAATGGGGGCATGGTCGAGGATGTCGCACGCCGTCACGTGCCGCCCGCGCAGGTCGCGGAGCTGCTCGGAATCGACGTCGACGAGGTGATCGCCCTGGTCGAGGAGGGGCGCCTGCGCGGCACCCGCCTCGGCACCCCCGCGCGCTGGCGGATCGAGCACGACAGCGTCGCGGAGTACCTCGACGCCCAGGTGGAGGAGGCGCGGCGCATGGCTCTGTGGCGCCAGTCGAACGCCGCGAGCTTCCCCGAGCTCTGGGGCACGCGGGGCTGAGCCCGCGCAGAGACCCGGGCCCCCGCTGCGGCGTCAGACCACCGGCACGCCCGCCGACGCATCGATCCGCACCCAGGACACCGCGCCGAGCGGAATCATCCGGTACCCGCGCACGTCCGCGGCCCGCCGCGGTGCGCCCGCGTCGTGCAGGGCCAGGTCGATGTGGTCCGATCCGACCCGGTCGATCGTCCCGGTCAGCGTGCGCTCGGGCCCGGTGCCGACCGCCACGCCGATCCTGCGCCGGGCCAGGTCGCGGAGCGCGAGGCCGAACGTGACCCGTTCCGCGAGCCGGTCGCCGCGCTCGGCCGGGCGCGCGCAGCGCAGCAGGTCGCCGTGGCTCGCCTGGACCGCGCGGATCGCGGCGAGCGGCACGAGCAGCAGGCGGCGGCCTCCGTCGGCCTCGGGAGCGGCGAGCCAGTCGGCTCCGACCGCTGTGATGCGCGCCTCCAGCGACTCCCCTCCCGCGAGCTCCAGCGTGACGGCGTCCTCGCCGTCGTGAGCGAGGCCCGCGAGTCGCGTGCGCAGGTCGACCCGCGCCAGGCGCAGCCGCTCGGCTTCGGACTCGAGGGCCGCCCGCTCGGCCTCCCACTCGGCCGCCAGCTGGTCCTCGAGGTCGTCGAAGAATCGCTCCCATCGCACGAGCGTGAGCGTAGGCCAGCGGGCGCGCCGGCACCCACGGCTGTCCACAGCCCGGCGCCCGCAGACCTCTCCACGGACATACCTGCCGCCTCGGTGCCCCGTGCGACGCGGTGCTGGACTGGCGACTCGCCACGCACCGAGAAGAGGGGGTCTCGATGTCCCAGCCACTGCCGTCCGTGCCGCCCGTGCCAGCCGGGCGTCGCCCCACCGACCGGCCCCTGCGCAGCCTCGCCGACGTCGAGGAGCACTTCGCCCCGCAGCGCACGCCGAGCCAGAGCCTCCCCGACCCCGAGCCCCTGCTCACCGCGCTGACGCGGGGCGTGCTCGAGGTGCTGGCCGGGGTGCGCGAGCCGGAGCAGATGGCGCGGTGGCTCACGGACGAGCCGTACCGGTCGCTCGTCACGCGCGCCGGGATGGCCGTCCGGGCGCGCAGTGCGCGCCGCACGCCCGTGAGACGCCCCGTCTACGCCATCCGCTCGATCCACCACTCGTCGCCCGCGGACGGCGTGGTCGAGGGCGTGGTGATCGTCGAGACGCCCCAGCGCACCCGCGCGGTCGCCATGCGCCTCGAGGGCATCGACCGCCGCTGGCGCGCGACGAGCCTCTCGATCCTGTAAGCCCGTTCAGGCCGCGGGGCCTACTGCTTGTACGAGCTCAGGAAGTTGCCCAGCCGCTCGATCGCCTCGCCCAGCACGCGCGCCTCGGGCAGCGTGACGATGCGCAGGTGATCGGGCGTCGGCCAGTTGAAGCCCGTGCCCTGGACGAGCAGGATGTGCTCGGCCACCAGGAGGTCGTAGACGAGCTTGGCGTCGTCCCGGATGTCGTGCACCTCGGGGTCGAGGCGCGGGAACGCGTAGAGCGCCCCCTCGGGCTTCACGCACGTCACGCCCGGGATCTCGCTGAGCTTCTGCCACGCCACGTCGCGCTGCTCGTGCAGGCGACCGCTCGGCGCGATCAGGGCCTCGATCGACTGCACCCCGGTCAGCGCCGCGAGCACCGCGTGCTGCGCGGGCACGTTCGGGCACAGGCGGGTCGACGCAAGCAGCGTGATGCCCTCGATGAAGCCCTTGGCGTGATCCTGCGGGCCCGTGATCACCATCCAGCCCGAGCGGTAGCCCGCGACCCGATAGGTCTTGGACAGGCCGTTGAAGGTCAGGCACAGCAGGTCGGGGGCGACCGTGGCCGTGGGGATGTGCTCCACCCCGTCGTACAGGATCCGGTCGTAGATCTCGTCGCTGAGCAGCAGGAGCGAGTGCTCGCGGGCGATATCCGCGATGCCCTCGAGCACCTCGCGCGAGTACACGGCGCCGGTCGGGTTGTTGGGGTTGATGATCACGATCGCCTTGGTGCGCTCGGTGATCTTCGAGCGGATGTCGTCGAGATCCGGCTGCCAGCCGTTCTGCTCGTCGCACAGGTAGTGCACGGGCGTGCCGCCGGACAGGCTCGTCATGGCGGTCCACAGCGGGTAGTCGGGCGCCGGGATGAGCACCTCGTCGCCCGAGTCGAGCAGCGCCTGCATGGTCATCGTGATGAGCTCGGACACGCCGTTGCCCAGGTACACGTTCTCGGGGTCCACGCGCGGGAAGCCCGGGGTGTCCTCGTACCGGCTGACGATCGCGCGCCGGGCCGCGAGGATGCCGCGGCTCTCGCTGTAGCCGTGCGCCGTGGGCACCGCCGCGATCATGTCGCGCACGATCTGGTACGGCGCCTCGAAGCCGAACACGGCGGGGTTGCCGGTGTTGAGCTTCAGGACCGTGTGGCCTGCCGCCTCGAGCCGAGCCGCCTCGTCCAGGGCCGCGCCCCGGATCTCGTAGAGGACGTTCTTCAGCTTCGAGGACTGGTCCAGCGGGCGCAGCCGGCCCTTGCCGGGGGCGCTGGACGGGACAGGGATGGTCATCGCCCCAGGATACGGCCGGGCCGACCGGTCCACGCGCCGAGGTGTGGACCGGTCGGCCCGGCCGGAGAGATTCGCCGAGGGGCTACTTCCCCTTCTTCTGCGCGCGGCGCTGCTCTCGGTTCAGCGGCGCCTCGTCGGCCTGCGCGGCATCCGCCGCGTGCCCGAACGCGCTCGCGCCGGGACCGGCCTGGGGCGCCGTCGCCTGCGTCGCCTGCGCGGCCCGGCGCACGCGGTCCGTGGCGGCCTTCTGCACCTGGCCGCGGTCGTTGCGCACCTCGACCTCGCCCGCGTCGTTCGGAGCCGAGTACTCCAGCTGCGTGTCGGCGGGGTGCTCCGACAGGCCCTTGGCCTCGACCTCGGCCTGCTCGCCCTCGCCCACGCGACGCACCTGCACCTCGAGGTTGAAGAGGTAGCCGACGGCCTCCTCCTTGATCTGGCCCATCATGGCCTGGAACATCGAGTAGCCCTCGCGCTGGTACTCGATGAGCGGATCGCGCTGCGCCATCGCGCGCAGGCCGATGCCGTCCTTGAGGTAGTCCATCTCGTACAGGTGGTCGCGCCAGCGGCGGTCGAGCACCTGCAGCACGACGCGGCGCTCGAGCTCGCGCATCGCGGACGCGCCGAGCTGCTCCTCGCGCTTGGCATAGGCGATCCGGGCGTCGCTCAGCAGCTCGCGCTTGAGCGCGTCCGCCGTGATGCCGCCCTTGCGGCCGCCGGCCTCGGCCACGACCTCGTCGATCGTCACGCCGACCGGGTACAGGGTCTTCAGCTCGCTCCACAGGGCGTCGAAGTCCCAGCTCTCGTTGTGCCCGCCCGACGTGTGCTCGTCGATGACGGCGGTGATCGCGTCCTCGATGAAGTGCTGCACGCGGTCGGCGATGTCGTCGCCGTACAGGATGTGCCGGCGATCCGAGTAGATCGCCTCGCGCTGACGGTTGAGCACGTCGTCGTACTTGAGGACGTTCTTGCGCGCCTCGGCGTTGCGCGACTCGATCGCGGCCTGTGCGCTCTTGATGAGGTTGGAGACCAGGCGCGACTCGATCGCGACGTCGTCCGGCAGGTCCGTGCGCGCCAGCAGCGCGTCGGCGGCGCCGGACTGGAAGCGGCGCATCAGGTCGTCCTCGAGCGACAGGTAGAAGCGGCTCTCGCCCGGGTCGCCCTGACGGCCGGCGCGACCGCGCAGCTGGTTGTCGATGCGGCGCGACTCGTGGCGCTCGGTGCCGAGCACATACAGGCCGCCGACCTCGACGACCTTCTCGGCCTCGGCCGACACCTCGGCGCGGACGCGGTCGAACACGACGTTCCACTCGGCGTCGTACTCCTCCGGGTCGGTGCCGGCCGGGTCGAGGCCCTTGGCCTTCATCTCCTGCACCGCGAGGAACTCGGCGTTGCCGCCGAGCATGATGTCGGTGCCTCGGCCGGCCATGTTGGTCGCGACCGTGACGGCGCCGAGCTTGCCCGCGCGGGCGACGATCTCGGCCTCGCGCGCGTGGTTCTTCGCGTTCAGGACCTCGTGACGGATGCCCTTCTTGGCCAGCAGGCGCGAGAGGTGCTCGCTCTTCTCGACGCTCACGGTGCCGACCAGCACGGGCTGGCCCTTCTCGTGGCGCTCGGCGATGTCCTCCACGACCTGCGCGAACTTGCCCGCCTCGTTGCGGTAGACGAGGTCGCGCTGGTCCACGCGGATCATGGGCTTGTTCGTCGGGATCGGGATCACGCCGAGCTTGTAGGTCGACATGAACTCGCCGGCCTCGGTCTCGGCCGTGCCGGTCATGCCCGAGAGCTTCTCGTACAGGCGGAAGTAGTTCTGCAGCGTGACCGTGGCGAGCGTCTGGTTCTCGGCCTTGACTGGCACGCCCTCCTTGGCCTCGATCGCCTGGTGGATGCCCTCGTTGTAGCGGCGGCCGACCAGGATGCGCCCGGTGTGCTCGTCGACGATCATGACCTCGTCGTTCATGACGACGTAGTCCTGGTCGCGCTTGAACAGCGCGAGCGCCTTGATCGAGTTGTTCAGGAACGAGATGAGCGGGGTGTTCGCCGACTCGTACAGGTTGTCGATGCCGAGGTAGTCCTCGACCTTCTCGATGCCCGCTTCGAGCACGCCGACCGTGCGCTTCTTGATGTCGACCTCGTAGTCGACGCCCTCCTCGAGGGTGCGGGCGATCTTCGCGAACTCCACGAACCAGCGGTTCGCCTCGCCCGACGAGGGCCCCGAGATGATGAGGGGCGTGCGCGCCTCGTCGATCAGGATCGAGTCGACCTCGTCGACGATCGCGTAGAAGTGGCCGCGCTGGACGAGGTCCTCCTTGCGCCACGCCATGTTGTCGCGCAGGTAGTCGAACCCGAACTCGTTGTTGGTGCCGTACGTGATGTCGGCGTTGTACTGCTCGCGGCGCACGGCCGGGGTCTGGCCCGACACGATCACGCCCGTGGTCATGCCGAGCGCGCGGTACACGCGGCCCATCAGCTCGGCCTGATACGAGGCGAGGAAGTCGTTGACCGTGATGACGTGCACGCCCTTGCCCGCGATCGCGTTCAGGTAGGCGGGCAGGGTCGCGACGAGGGTCTTGCCCTCACCGGTCTTCATCTCGGCGATGTTGCCGAGGTGCAGCGCCGCGCCGCCCATGATCTGAACGTCGTACGGGCGCATGCCGAGCGTGCGCTTGGCGGCCTCGCGCACCGCCGCGAACGCCTCCGGCATCAGCTGGTCGAGGGTCTCGCCCGCCTCGAAGCGGGCGCGCAGCTCGGCGGTCTCGCCGCGCAGCTCCTCGTCGGTCAGCTGCGTGTAGTCCTCCTCGAGGGCGCCGACGGCGGCGACCACCTGCTGGAGGCGCCGGCGGACGCGTCCCTCTCCGGCGCGGAGCAGCTTCTCGAAGGGGTTGGCCACGTGACATCTCCTCGTTCGTGCGGCATCGCGCTCCAGGATGGGCGGCGCCGGGTCCCCGCCGACCGGCGGCGGGCATACGGACCCATGTTATCCGTCCGTGACCTATGCGTCGTCTGGGCGCGCGCCCCCGGTTTCGGCCCCGGTGATATGCCGGAAGCGCAGGGGTTCTACAATCACTCCACCGGCTTCTCCACGCCGGTCGCACCGCTGCCGCTCTCGAGCGCTCCCGGCGCTTCGCCGGCCCTCATCCGAGCGGCCGCCGGCCCCACGGGGCCGACGACTCGATCATTCCTGAACAGAGGTGACCGATGACGCCGCTCAGTCCTCCCCCGGCTGCCGCCGCCCCGTCCGCGGACGCATCCGCCCCCCGCCCCCTGACGACGGACACGCGGCTCTTCGCCGGCGTGCCCCATCTCATCGAGGACGCGACGCCCGCCGAGGCCGAGGCGCGCGACCTCCTGGCGCTCGCAGAGCTGCTGGAGTCGGCCGGCCTCGAGCCCTGGCTGCTGCGGCGCTCGAGCGGACGCCCGGCGCTCGCCCTGCCCGCGGAGGCGCGCGAGGCCGCCCTCGCCGCGCTGGACGCGGCCGCCGAGACCGCCCCGTGGACCGCAGCCCGGCGCGAGAAGAGCACCGCCCGCCCGCTCACCGCCGGGGCGGCGCGCGCGTTCGGCGGCGGGGACGTCGCCATCCTCTTCCGGCCGCGCACCACCGCGTCGGGCACCCTGCGCTACGGCGCGGAGCGCGGCATCCGGCTCGAGTTCTGGCGGCGCGAGGGCCGCCTGCTGCAGGCCCCGCGGCCGAACGCGCTGACCCGCCGCACGGTCGCGATCGACGACCTCGGCCTCGAGACCGTGCGCCGCTTCGGACGCGACTGGCGCACGATCGAGGGCATGTGGGATCCGCTCCCCAACGAGTTCACGGGCGAGGTCGACATCGTCTTCTCGTGGGTGGACGGCTCGTCCAACGAGTTCCAGCGCGAGCGCGCGAAGCGCATGAACGCGTACGTCGTCGGCGACGGCGACGATCACGCCGCGCGCTACCGGCAGGTCGACGAGCTGCGATACGCCCTGCGCAGCGTTCACATGTTCGCCCCGTGGATCCGCACCATCTGGATCGCGACCGACAGCCCCGCGCCGTGGTGGCTGCGCGACGACCCGCGCGTGCGGATCGTCCGGAGCGAGGAGTTCTTCGCCGACCCCTCGGTGCTCCCCACCCACAACTCGCACGCGGTAGAGGCGCAGCTGCACCGCATCCCGGGCATCGCCGAGCACTTCCTCTACTCGAACGACGACATGTTCTTCGGCCGCCCCGTGCGACCCGAGCTGTTCTTCACGGCCGCGGGGATCACGCAGTTCGTCGAGGCCGACATCCGCATCGGCGTGGGCGGAACCGACCCCTCGCGCAGCGGTCACGACAACGCCGCGCGCGTGAACCGCGAGGTGCTGCGCCGCCGCTTCGGCCGCGTCATCACGCGCGACCTGCAGCACTGCGCGACGCCCCACCGGCGCAGCGTGATGTTCGAGCTGGAGCGGGAGTTCCCCGAGGAGTTCGCCCGCACGGCGGCCGCCCGGTTCCGCAGCGCGACCGACGTGTCGGTCACGAACTCGCTTTACCACTACTACGCGCTGATGACGGGCCGGGCCCTGCCGACCACGGCGCCGCGGACCGAGTACATCCAGACCACGCTGCAGGAGTCGCTGCACCGGATGGAGCGACTGCTCGCGCGCCGCGACGCCGACATGTTCTGCCTCAACGACGGCAGCGTGCCGGAGCTGCCGGAGGAGCTGCGGGAGCGCGCGGTGCGCGACATGCTCGAGGCGTACTTCCCGGTCGCCGCGCCGTGGGAGCGGATCTCTCCCGACGAGGACTGATCAGCCGACGACGGGGATGGGCGACGTCGGCGGCGCGATGCCGTCGACGCGCGCCCGGGCCGCGGAATCCGGGATCACGACGCCCGCGTCGGTCAGACGGCGGCGCGTCTCGGCGGCCGTCGTGACCTCGGCCGGCGGGGCGGCCGTGAGCGGCACGACCGAGTGCACCACGGTCTCGTCGTACACGTGCACGAGGTTGTACGACTGGGCGGCGTCGCGCGGGCGCATGCCCCCGTCGGCGATGCCCGGGTCCTGCGTGTAGCAGGTGGCGGATGCGACCGACACGGGGATGCCCGCGAAGGTCGCCGAGGTCGAGAAGTGAACGTGTCCGGCCAGGATGGAGCGCACGTCGCTGCCGCGCAGCACGTCGGCCAGGCGCTGCTGGTCCCGCAGCTCCACGAGCGTCGCGAGGTCGAGGACGCACGGCACGGGCGGGTGGTGCATCGCCAGGATCGTGCCGTGCGGCGCGGGCACCGCGAGCTCGAGCGCCAGCCAGTCGAGCTGCGCGTCGGTGATCTCGCCGTGGTGCTGCCCCGGGACCGACGTGTCGAGCACGATGACGCGCAGCCCATCGAGGTCGTGAACGGCGTCGACCGGGGCGTCGCCCGGCTCGCCCAGCAGCTCGCGGCGGAACACGTCGCGGGAGTCGTGGTTGCCCATCACCCAGATCACGCGCGCGCCCAGGCGCTCGGCGGCCGGCTGGACGATCTCGCGCAGCCGTGCGTATGCGTCGGGCTCGCCGAGGTCGGCGAGGTCCCCCGTGAAGACCAGCGCATCCGGCCGGCCTCCGGCCGCGACCAGGTCGGTCAGCATGCGCTCCACATGGGCGGCCGCGTCGATCCCGAAGACCCCTCCCTGGGCCCTCAGGTGCGTGTCGCTCAGGTGGACGAGCAGGTGACTCGGGCGTGCGTACTCTGCGATCCGGACGTCGGGCGTGTCGGACATGGCCGCGATGCTACTCCGCCCGCGGCGGCCCGCCGTCAACACACGCTGAACGCGAGGTGAAGCGCCGGTGCCCGGACCGTTCCGCGCTCCGTCAGGCGGGAGGGCAGGCGAGGAACATCGACGACGCGGCGTTCACCCGGATCGTCGCGATCCCACCATGCGGCGAGTGCTGTGATGCCGGGCTTCGTGCCCACGCTCGTCAGCGGTGAGGAGTCGTCCGCATAGGAGTCCCACGCGGTGATCTCGCGCACCTGGTCGATGGCGGGGTCGCGCCACACGTAGATCCCGCTCATGTCCGACGGGGTCAGCGCCGGAAGACACGCGTTCGGCGCCGTGTTCCATCCGAGCTCCTGTGCGATCCGCACCGCCTCGCTCCAGGCCATCCCGAACGCGAACGGCCCGAAGCCGTCCTCGTCGATGGTCCAGCCGGTCCACTCGCCCTCCGCCGCGCCTGCGCCGGCTTCGCGGGCGGTGCACATGCCCACCACGTCGTCGGAGGCGGAGATCGGCGTCGGGGTGCGGTCGGCCGGGATGACGCGGAGGTACTGGACGGTCTCGACCTCGGCACCCCAGTAGGAGGCGTCCGTGCCCGCGACCTCGACGATCAGCTGCCCGGGGTCGCCCGCAACGACGAACAGCGTCGAGAGCCCGCCGTCGATCCGAGATGCGGACGGGTAGGCGGACTGCACGTCGGCCAGCGATGCGCCGACGCGGATGCCCTCTGGCGTGTGGATGGCCGACGACACGACGTCGATCCGCTGCACGCCGCCGTCGGCCGCGATCGCGAAGGCGGGCCCGCCGCCGCCGCCGTAGTCGCCGTCCGCCGCGTGGTACGCATCGTTCGTGCGCCAGTACGGGTGGGCGCAGCCCTCGGTCGTCTCCCTGACCATCTCGAGCCCCGGGCCGGAAACCGGCTGTCCGAGCGCGAGCGGACCGAGCCCCGCCGGCGAGATGACCAGGTCCTCCAGCGCTGGCGCGCCGGCCTGCGGCTCCTCCGACGCCGTGGGCGCCTCCTCAACCGGCGTGGCGCTGATCGTGGTGCGAACGGTCCAGTCGTCGCCGCCCGGGATCTGGTCGGCGAACGCGCCGGGGTCGCCGCCGAAGGAGCGCTCCTCGACTATGCCCACGAACCCGGTCGCGTCGTCCACTGTCATCACGGTGCGCTGCGCGGCGTCCGGCCCGAGCTGCTCGGACACGACGAGGCGCGCGATGTCCCCGTCGGCGTCGCGCTCGACCTCCGCGGCGGGGACCAGCGCGACGGCCTCGATCATGGCGGCCGCGAGGTCGTCGGGCATCTGGTTCAGCGCCAGGGCCTCGGTCATCACGCCCAGCCAGGAGCGCTCGAACGTGTCGGCACGGCTCTCGTACCACTCGAGCAGCGCCGCGGGCTCGCGCGGCAGCTCGTCCCACACGCCGTGACCGCCGTCGACCAGCGCGAGCGGGATGTAGGCGCCGTCGGCGCCCTGCGCGGCATCGCCCGTCGCGATGTCCGGCCAGGCCGCGCGGTGCTCGACGCCCGGCGCCTCGAGGTCGCGCTCGCGGCACTGCTGGAGCGCCGGCGCGGGATCGATCTGCTCGCCGAACACGTCCACCAGGCGGCAGTCGTCGCCGTACCGCCACACCCATTCGGCGTCGCCGCGCGGGTCGCTCGGGACGTACAGGGACACGGTGGCCTCCGTCACGACGGCCGCCTCGGCATCCGCCCACGACATGGCCATGGCGCCCGTGTCGACGTCCCACGGCGTCGTGTACTCGACCACGCGATCCAGCCGGAAGTACGGCGCGTCCCCGAGCGCGGGCGGCGGCGTCGGATCCGGCTTGGTCGTCTGCACCGGGCCGGTCGACCGCTCGTCGGGGGCGAGCTCGCGGAACAGGGCCACGCCGCCCACGGCCGCGGCGCCCACGGCGACCACGGCCGCGGCGCCCACGGCGACCACGGCCGCTGCGGCGAGCGCGATCTCGGCGACGCGACGGCCGCGGGTGCGGCGGGGCTCGAGGTCGGTGACGGGCGCGATGCCCTCGGTGCGACGCGTGTCGCGGTCGGGGCGCGCGAGCGGCAGGTGCGCGGGGGCGTCGGCGATCTCCGCCAGCAGGCGGTCACGCGCGGGGGCGAGGTCCTCCCGGGTGGGGGGCGGGACGTCGCGCCCGAGATCACGCACGAACGTGAGCGCGTCCATCGTTCTCCTCCTGGTCCTGGTCGCCGGCGATCGGGTCCTCCATGCGGAGCTTCCGGCGGATCCTGTTCAGCCGCGACCACACGGTGCCGACGGGCACGCCCAGGGCGGTCGCGATCTGCTCGGTCGTGAGGTCGCCCCACGCGGCGAGCAGCAGCGTGTCGCGGTCGTCGTCCGACAGCCGGCGGATGCGGGGCACGAGCGCGCGCAGCCGCGATGACGCGTCCGCGCGCTCGGCGGCGGCCTCGATGTCGCTCACGGCCGTCTCGACCGCGACGCGCGCCGACGCCTGCAGCACGCGCCAGCGCCGCGCCTCGGCGGCCCGCGACTTGTGCGCGAGGCGGGTGGCGATGCCGAACAGCCACGGCAGGGCGGACTCGTGCGAGAAGTCGAAGTCGGCCCGACGGCGGAACGCGACGAGGAACGTCTCGCTCACCACGTCGTCGCCGGCGTCCGCCCCGACGAGCCGGCGCGCGTAATGCCCGACCGCCACGGCGTGCCGGTCGAACAGCGCGGCGAACTCCTGCGGTCGCGCGAGCGACAGCCGGATGATCTCGGCATCGGTGGTCACGTGAGGTATTGCCCGTCCATGCGAATCCCCTTCACGCTCGCGATGATCCTCCGTCCCGGGCGTGTCGGGCGGCCGGGCGACGCGCCGCGATCGCATCGTTGCGCGCCGTGCTTTCCCGGTATGCATATTCTCGGACGGGGCCCGACGGCCCGGAAGGAGCTTCGGATGAGCGTGCGACAGAGCCTGCTGGCGATCCTGGATCAGGGCGCCTGCTACGGCTACCAGCTGCGCGCCGAGTTCGAGCGCCGCACCGGCTCGACCTCCCCGCTCAACGTCGGCCAGATCTACAACACGCTCGAGCGCCTCGAGCGCGACGGGCTGGTCGCGCGAGGCGAGGCGGACGAGCACGGGCACGTGTACTGGCGGATCACGGACACCGGGCGCATCGAGGCGCGCGACTGGCTGGACTCCCCCGTGCTGCGGGCGCCCGGCGCGCGCGACGAGCTGGCGATCAAGCTCGCGCTCGCGGCCACGCTGCCGGGCGTCGACGTCGGCGTGCTGATCCGGCGCCAGCGGCAGGCGACGCTCGCCCACCTGCAGCGCCTGCGCGAGCCCCGACCGGCCCCGCGGCCCGGCCCCGAGGAGCTCGCGGGCTCGCTCGTCGTGGACCACCTCGCGTTCCAGGCCGAGGCCGAGCTGCGCTGGCTCGATCACGTCGAGGAGCGCCTGGCCGCGCACCCCGACCACGCGATCGGCCTCGAGCTCGCGACCGAGCGCCCTAAGCGCGGTCGCCCCGCGAAGGCGCCGCTCGCGGTCGCCTGAGCCGGGGCCCCTCCCCGGGTGCGGTTCTCGTGCGATCGCGCGCCCGGATGCCAGGATGAGCGCAGGGGTGTCGCCCGAGCGCGACCGATCGAGGGGGAGAACATGAGCGAGCCGACTTCGCCGCACGAGCCGACGTCCACGCCGCGACACGCGGACGCCGCGCCGACCGCTTCGGCCCCGACGGACCGGGTGCCGGCGGACCGACGGCCGGTCGCCGCGTCCGCGCCGACCGCACCCGAGAAGCCGCGGAAGCGCATCGACTGGAAGCGCGTGGGCATCCTGACGGCCGTCGCCCTCGTGACGCTCGGCATCCTGTTCGTGATCGTCTACAACTTCGCGCCCGTGTGGTGGGCGCGGATCATCGGCGACTTCGCGCAGGAGGACTTCGGCCGGTCGATGCTCGTCGGGCTGATCGTGGGGTTCTGCTTCACGCTCGTGCCGCTCATGATGCTCCTGCTGCTGATGTACCGCTCCCCGGTGTGGGTCAAGGTCGTGATCGTGGTCCTGGCGGTGTTCCTGGCGGCGCCCAACCTGCTCACGCTCTGGATCGAGCTGGGCGCGTCGGGTGCGACGCACGCGGCGGACCGCATCCTGGACACGGAGGCCTTCTCGTTCGGCGGCGCCAGCATCTGGGGCGCCGTGATCGGCGGCATCGCGTTCCTGTTCTGGGCCTGGCTGTTCGTGTCGCGCCGCTTCACGAAGCGCCGGCTCGCGAACCTGAAGTCCGAGGCGTCGGAGCAGAGCCGACCCGTCTGATGGGCCGCCGCCCGCCCCGGACGCGCCGACCGTAGGATCGGACCATGGCGGGATTCTGGGGCAGGCGCAGGCGCGAGGACGAGGCGGCACGGCAGGCGCAGGACGACGACCTGGCGCGACGCGCGCGCGCCGCGCTGGTCGCCGCCGACGAGCGCATCCGCACGACGTCCGACGAGGTCGAGTTCGCCCTCGCCGAGCTCGGCGAGACGGCCACGAAGCCGCTGCGGGAGGGTCTCGAGGCCGTGCGCACGCACATGGCCGAGGCGTTCCACCTGCACCAGCTGAACCACGACGAGATCCCCGACACGGCCGAGGAGCTGCGCACCCGCAACGCGCGGATCGTGCAGCTGTGCGACTGGGCCGAGGACGTGCTCGACGAGCGCACCGAGGCGCTGCGGGAGAAGATCGCTCTCGTGCGCCAGGCGCCCAAGATCATCGACGGGATCCGATCGGACGTCGAGCGCCTGCGCGCCCGCCTGCCGCAGGCGCGCGAGACCGTGGACAGGCTCGCCGGCCGGTACAGCCAGGCCGCCCTGCACCGCGTCGCGGCGAATCCCGCCGAGGCCGAGCAGCTGCTGGACTTCGCGCTGCACAGCGCCGACATCTCGGTGCGGCGTCGCGAGGCCCGCCGGCTCGAGGAGGCGAACGTGGCCCTCGAGACGGCCACGGAGGCCGTGCGCCGTGCCGGGACCATCCTGGACGCCGTCGAGGACTTCGAGATCGAGGCGCTGCGGGCGCAGTCCACGCTCGCCGACGTGATCGCGGACTCCCGCGAGGACATCGTCGCCGCCCGCCCGTTCACGCAGAGCGGCGCGCCGCACGCTTCCGAGGTGTCCGCGGCGGTCGCCCGCCTCGAGGCCGCGCTCGCGGCTCTGCCCGGCCCCGGCACACCGAGCGACCCGTTCGAGGATCTGGCGACGCTGCGCGAGGCCAACGCCGCGCTGGACGCCGCTGTCGACAAGGCGCGTGAGCGCGCCTCCCGGCCCGTGCCCCCGCTCGATCACGTCCGCCACGCCGTCGAGGCCGCCGACCACGCGATCGCGGTCGCACGCAGCGTGATCGACGGACACCGCGGCTGGATCGGCGCCGATGCGCGCACCCGCCTCGTGGAGGCGCAGCGCCTGCGTCCCGAGATCGACCCGCTCGTCGTGCCCGAGGACACCCGCGAGCAGGCGCTCGTGCTCGCCCGGCGCGTCCAGCAGCTGGCCGGCGAGGCCCTGCAGGCCGCGCAGCGCGACATCGACTCGGGTCGCCCCGACGGCGACGACTGGGGCGGCTACGGCGGTTTCGGCGGCGGACGCCGCCGCCCGCGCTCCGGCTTCGGCGGGGGCGGCGACCTCCTGGGTCCCGTGCTCGGCGGCGTCCTGCTCGGCGGCCTGATGGGCGACATGTTCGACTGAGGCGCGACGCGACGAGGGCCCGGTCCGCAGACCGAGCCCTCATCGTCCCCTCCCTGGGTCCGCGCGCCTATGAGGCGAGCGCCTCCTCCTCCGGCGGCGCCGTGGCGGTGAGCGAGATCACGCCGTAGTCCCAGCCGCGGCGGCGGTACACGACGCTCGGGTGGTCTGTGCGCGCGTCGATGAACAGGAAGAAGTCGTGGCCGACCAGCTCCATGCGGTCCACGGCCTCCTCGACCGTCATCCACTCGGGCTCGAAGGTCTTGGTGCGGATGACGACCGGGTTGTAGTCCTCCTCGTCCTCCCCCTCCTCGACGACCGGCACCTCGCCCGTCGTGACGGCGCGGATGACGTCGGCCGGGGCCGGCTGGACGTCGATCCCCTCGAGCGCTCCCGAGCCCTTCTCGTAGTGGGCGCCGCGCGGGTGCAGGCGGCCCGCCACGCGCTTGTCCTTGGCGCGGCGCAGCTGCTCGGCGAGCTTGTCGAGCGCGATGTCGAGGGCGGCGAACTTGTCCCCCGCGCAGGCCTCGGCGCGGACGACCGGGCCCTTGCCGACGACCGTCAGCTCGACCACGTCGTCCTCCAGGCGGCCGTTGCGGTGGGCCTGGTGGGTGACCTTGACCTCGAGACGGAGCGCGCGCGGCGCGAGACCGGCGATCCTCGCGATCTTCTCTTCGACCACGGATCGGAAGCGCTCGGTGATCCCGACGCCGACTCCGGAGATGTGCGTTTCCATCGTGCCTCCCTGTCCGGTCCGCCCGGTCACCGGCACCTGTCCGGTAGCGCGGACCTCGGTCGATCCCCGAGGCGCACCTCGGGTCTGTGATGCCCTACCGTAGACCCCCTTCGGGCAAGTGTCACGCACTATTTGCCGTCAGGCCGGATCCCATTCACCGGGATGTGTCAGGGGAATCCGGAAGCCGCCGCGCGCGGGTCCGGACGCCCGTGAGCGGCGTGGCGGCGACGACCGCCGCGCCGACGACCCGCGCCCCGGCGGCCTCCAGCGCGCGACGCGCCTCCTGGAGGGTCGCACCGGTCGTGACGACGTCGTCGACGAGCACGACGTCGAGCCCCGCGGTGCCCTCGCGGGCGCGCATGCTCCCCGCCACGTTGCTCGCCCGATCAGCGCGGCCGAGGATCCGCTGGTCCCGCGTGGCCCGCGCGACCCGCAGCAGGCGCGCGGTCCGCACGCCCGCGCGGCGAGCCAGCAGCTCGGGGACGCGATAGCCGCGCCGCCGCATGGCCGCCGCCGAGGTCGGCACGGGCACCGCGAGCACCGGCGAGGCGGCCGATGCGACCGCCTCGCGCAGCGCCTCGCGCAGCGCCGGGGCGAGGGCCCGCGCGGCGTCGGAGCGGCCGCGCTCCTTGAGCGCTCGCACCGCGCTCGCGCACGGCCCGTCGAACGCCAGCCCCGCCCATACCGTCAGCCCCGCCAGCTCCCTGCTCCGGGGCGCCGGCCGCAGCTGGTCGGCGCACGGCGGGCACAGTGCGATCCCGCCGGTGCCGCACCCGGCGCACGAGACCGGCAGGAGCAGCGTGAGCGCCCCCGCGAGCGCGTCGCGGAGGCCCGGCGGGAGCCGCTCCCGGAAGCCGTCCATGACTCGAGGATGTCCGGCGCGGAGCGCGCCGGATGAGCCCCCCTGTCCGGTTCGGAGAGCCGCCGGCGAGGTCGCGCTGGGGACGAGCGGTCAGCCCGTGCGCGGCGGCGTGCCCATCTGAGTGGCGAGCACCTGGACATCGGCCCCGGTCTGCTGCCACGACGAGCCCCGACGCATGTACATCACTCCCTCCTCCGTCAGCAGCCGCACGGAGGAGTCCTGCGTCCCGAAGGCGATCGACGCGGTGCCGGCCGGCGCGTCGGACACCTCGGCGGGGCCGCCGATCTGCTGTTCGACCACGCGCCAGGTCTCGCCGTCGCTCGTGACCACGCCGATGCGCGCGTCCTCGATCCAGGCGACCGCGACCCCCGCCTGCGCGAGCTCGGTGACCCGCATGGCGGGGCCGAGCCCGGCGGGGTTGCCCGAGCGGTCCCGACGCACGCTGGCCACGACCGCGAGGTGCTGGCCGCCCGTGGTGACGAGCGCCGCGATCCGCGACCCGTCGCGCGACATGGCCCAGGCGCGCACGGCGTCGGCCTCGGGCCACGCCCCCTCGATCGCGAAGGGCTCCAGGTCGGCGTTCCACGCGGTCACCTCGCCGGGGCTGCGGCCCACGACCGTCCAGACGTACCCGAACGGGTCGATGAGGGGCTCGATCTGGCCGCCGCGTTCGTCGACCGTGTCGACGTTGCCGTCGGAGGTCACGCGCGACACCAGGCCGGTGCCGAGCTTGACCGCCGCGACCTGCTGGTCCGGCGAGACCGAGATCGCCTCGATGTCGGCGGGGATGTCGAGCAGGGTGGGGCTCAGTCCGTCGATGGGGGTGAGCTCGGATCCCGACAGGAAGCCGAACTCGTCCTCGCGCAGCACGAGGGCGCGGGAGTCCGGCCGCGTCTGCGACACGGGCACGGGCTCGACATCGACGGGCCGCGTGTCGCTGCCGGTCGTGAGCCGCACGCTCTGCACGCCCGTGTTCGCCAGACTCGCGTCGAGCTGCGCGAGCATCCGCCCGAGGGCCGTGGCGTCGGCGCCGGCGGCCACCGAGTTCAGCTCGACGTGCGCCACCTGATCGGTGTCGACGGGCACGGCGTCGGTCTGCAGGTCGATGTCCTGCGCGAAAGCGCTGGCCACCGAGCCCGCGAGCCACGGGCTGGGCGCGCCGTCCACGAGCTCCCGGACGATGGACGTCGCGGTGTTGCCGCTGGTCGGGAACCACCGGACATCCGGCACCAGGAAGCGCCACGTCGGGTCGAAGTACGCCAGCGGGTGCGGGTTGAACACCACGGGGAAGTTCTGGCGGTCGAGCACGACGCCGTCGGGCGCCTCGACGATGCGCCACTCGCCGTCCTCGCGCTGCGCCACGCGGAACTGCAGGTCGACCGAGCCGGATGCCGACGTCGTGTATGTGCCGTGCTCGTCCACGGTCGCGGTGGGCGCGACCGTCATGGTCACGAGACCGGTCTCCTCGTCCACCTGGGTGCGCCGCGCGTCGGCGGCATCGACCGTGACGCCCGCCTCGGGCCGCCAGGTCGCCGCGAGGTCCCTCGAGAGGAACAGCCGCGCGGTCTCCCATCCGTCGACCGGCGAGAGCGCGGCCTCGATGAAGCCCGTCACGATCTGCTCGGGCGTGGCGCCCGCCGTCGGCGCGAGCGGGAAGAACTGGGTGTCGGGCTCCTCCGGCGCCGCCCCGGGGACCAGGCCCGCGGTCACCTCGCCCGACGTCGGCAGGCCCGTGCATCCCGTCAGCGCCACGGCGAGCGCGAGCAGCAGGAGCCGCGCGCGCCCCCGGCGCGTGGTGTTCCGCCCGGTCATGACCGCTCCCCTCCGTCGTCCTGGGGCCCGTCGTGGGACCCGCCGCCCGGCTCGTCGCCGTGGCGCCGCGCCTCCGGCGCGCCCCGCTCCGCCACGCCGTCGAGCTCGCGCAGGTCGCGCAGCTGCCCGACGTCGTCGAGCTCCTCCACCTCGGAGGGATCGAGCGTCAGGATCGGCTGGGTCGCTCCGAGCGCCGCCGACAGAGACTCCTCCGACGGCTCCAGCGGGACGGGCGACGGACCGTCCAGGCGGCCGTCGCGCCGCGGCAGCGTCAGCACGAAGTTCGTGCCGGCGCCCAGCTGCGACCACACCTCGAGCGTGCCGCCGTGCAGCTTGGCGTCGCCGAGCGCGATCGACAGCCCGAGGCCCGTGCCGCCGAGCGTGCGCTTGCGCGACGGATCCGCGCGCCAGAACCGGTCGAACACGCGCTCGGCGTCGGCGGCCGACATGCCCATGCCGTAGTCCCGCACGCCCACGGCGACCGCGTGCGGATTGCTGTCCACCGTGACCACGATGGGGCGTCCCTCGCCGTGCTCGATCGCGTTGCCCAGCAGGTTCCGCAGGATGCGCCGCACGCGGCGCGGATCCATGTCGACCGGCGAGTAGCCGCCGGGGGCCACGAACCGCAGCTCGGTCCCGTGCTGCTCGGCCACCTGACGCATGGACTCGATCACGTCCTCCGCCAGGTGCGCGAGGCTCGTGGCCTCGAGCTCGAGCTGGACGGAGCCCGCGTCGTACCGGCTGATCTCGAGCAGGTCGGTGAGCAGCCCCTCGAACCGCGCGACCTGCGCGTGCAGGAGCTCCGCGGCGCGCGCGGTGGCCTGGTCGAACTCGCCCCGGCGGTCGTGGATGATCGAGGCCGCCAGGCGGATCGTCGTCAGGGGCGTGCGCAGCTCGTGCGAGACGTCGGACACGAAGCGCTGCTGCACGAGCGACAGGTCCGCCAGCTCCTGGATCTGCGATTCGATGCTGTCCGCCATGGCGTTGAACGAGCGGCCGAGCGTGGCGAGCTCGTCTTCGCCGTGCACGGGGATCCGCACCTTGAGGTCTCCCGCCGCGAGTCGCGCGCTCGTGGCGGAGGCCTCCACGATGGGGATGGACAGCGCGCGCATCACGAGCCACAGGATCGCGACGACGATCAGCACCATCGCAACGCCCGACCCCCACAGCGTGCGCTGGACGAACTCGAGGGTCTCGGCCTCCTCCGCGAGGTCGTACGCCAGGTACAGCTCGTACGCCCCGACGCCGGGAACGCGCAGCTGCTGGCCGACGAGGATGCCCGCGAGCACGTCGCCCTCGGCGTCCTGCAGACCGATCGACTGCCACCACTGGCGCTCGTCCCCGTTCTCGCGCACCAGCTCGCGCAGCCCGGGCGAGACGGCCTCGGCCGCCAGCCCCCCCAGTCCGAAGTCGGGCGGCGCGAGCGGCACGGGCTCGTCCTCGATGCGGAAGCCGGCGATCAGGTCCGTGGTCGCGAGCCGCGCGATGTCGTCGATCGTGGCGCTCCACAGCTGCTGCATCTGGGCGCGGCTGGTCGCCAGCTCCGACGCGTCGAGCGTCGCCTGGGCGTCCTGCACGGCGCGCTGCGCATCGCTGAGCACCTCGTCGCGCCGGTTCTGGAACAGGTCGTTCTGGATCGCCAGCGCCATCCAGAGACACGCGACCGTGATCGTGATGGCGGTCAGCGCCGTCGTGATGAGGATCGTGCGGAACTGCAGGGAGCGCGTCCAGAGCTGCAGCAGCCGGGCGGGCCAGGTGCGCGGCGAACGCCACGCGAACAGCGCCGGTGCCGCTGCGCCCGGCATGACTAGGACGCGGCGGCGCCGGTGACGGCGCCGGCGCGGTAGCCGACGCCCCGCACCGTGGTGACGATCTTGGGGTTGTCGGGGTCGAGCTCGATCTTGGCGCGCAGGCGCTGCACGTGCACGTTCACGAGCCGGGTGTCGGCCTTGTAGTGGTAGCCCCACACCTGCTCGAGCAGCTCCTCGCGCGAGAACACCTGCTGCGGCTTGGACGCCAGCGCCACGAGCAGCTCGAACTCGAGCGGGGTCAGGGCGATCGCGGTCTGGCCGCGGCGCACCTCGTGAGCGGCCACGTCGACCGTGAGGTCGCCGATCCGCAGGATGGCGCTCGACGCCTCGGGCGTCGGCCGCAGGCGCGTGCGGATGCGCGCGACCAGCTCCTTGGGGTTGAACGGCTTGACGATGTAGTCGTCCGCGCCGGCCTCGAGCCCGTTGACCACGTCGGCGGTGTCGGCGCGCGCGGTCAGCATGATGATCGGCACGCCCGACTCGGCACGGATCTCGGTGCAGATCTCGATGCCGTCCTTGCCGGGCAGCATCAGGTCGAGCAGCACGAGGTCCGGACGCTCCTGCCGCCACATGTCGACGGCGAGCTCGCCGTCGGCGCAGAACAGCGTCTCAAAGCCCTCCGTGCGCAGCACGATGCCGATCATCTCGGCGAGGGCGGTGTCATCGTCGACGACCAGGATGCGGGCGGTCATGGAGTGCGAAGATCCTTTGCTCGAATCCGCGACTGAAAACGGATCCCTGGCCGCGGAAGGTCAGGGACCCGATCAGCCTAGACGACGACCCCTGTTCTGTAACGTTTGACGCGGGAGTGGCTGCTGCGACTCCCCTGCCAGCAGCGCCGGGCGGACGAGTGCCGCCGGGCGGCGTCGAGGAGGAACACGTGACCAGCACGCCCGGGTGGACGCCGGCCCCGCGGGCCGGGCTCGTGCCCCTGTATCCGTACGGGTTCGGCACGGCGCTGGGTCGCTCGTTCACGGCCCTGCGCGGCAATCCCAAGGTGCTGCTCGGCTTCGCCGTGGGCGTGCAGGCGGCCGCCTCGCTGATCGGGCTCGCCGTCATCGGCGGCGTCGCGGCGCTCACGTTCGGCCGTCTCGACACCGTCGCGCCCTCGTCCGAGGACTTCGAGGCGATCTTCGCCGGGTCGACCGCCATCACGGTGGTCGTGACGATCCTGACCTCGCTCGCCCTGAGCGCCGTCAGCGTGATCGTGCAGGGCGTGGTCGTGGCGGAGGTCTCCCGCGCCGTCGTCGGGGAGCGCGCCACGCTGCGCCAGCTCTGGGCCGTCGTGCGCCCCGCGTTCTGGCGCCTCGCCGGCTGGTTCGCGCTGCAGCTGCTCGCCGGGGCGGTCATCGCGCTCGTCGTCGCGGTGCCCATGGTCGCGGGGGCGGCCACCGAGCAGTGGGGCCTCATGATGCTCGCGATCCCGCTGCTGCTGGCGCTGTTCCCGCTGTGGGCGTGGCTCGGCACGAAGCTGTATCTGGTCCCGTCCGCGATCGTCCTCGAGGCGGTCGGCCCGATCACGGGCATCCGGCGCTCCTGGGTCCTGACGCGCGGGCGCTTCTGGCCCACGTTCGGCGTCATGATCCTGACCAATCTCCTGGTCGGGGTCGCCTCGAGCGTCGTCGGCTTCCCGCTGCAGATCGCGTCGTCCTTCCTGCCGGCGATCGTGATGCCGTTCGGCGCGAGCGCGGCCGATCCCGGCCCCGCGATCGGCATCGCTGTCGCGGTCGCCGTCGTGAGCGCCGCGCTCCAGGTGCTCGTGTCGGCGATCGGCACGATCGTGGTCGCGACGGGCGGCGCGCTCATGTACGTCGACGCCCGGATGCGGCGTGAGGGGCTCGACCTGCGGCTGCAGGCGTACATCGAGCAGCGCGAGCTGGGCGCGACCGCGCTCCCGGACCCCTGGGCCTACGACCCGTCGCACGTGGCGCCGCCGCGCGCGACCTATCATCCGGGCGCGTACCCGCCCGGGCAGCCATACCCGCCGCAGCAGCACCCGCCGACGCAGGGGTACCCGGCAGCGCAGCACCCGCCGACGCAGGGGTACCCGCCGGCGGCGTATCCGCCGGCGCAGCCGCACCCGCCGGCCGCGTATCCGCCCGTGCAGGGGAATCCGCCGGCCGCGCCCGGGCCGGCCTGGCCGGCGCCGCCCCCGCCGCCCGGGGCGGGAGGCTCGTGACGGCGCTCGCGGCTCCCGTGCCCGGCGGTCTGGATCCCGACCGCGACGAGGCGCGCGAGTGGGCCGAGCGTGAGCTGGCGGATCCCGCGTACGACGCGGCGGAGCCGACGCTCATCGACCGCATCGCGCGGACGATCGCCGACTTCTTCACCGACCTGCTGACGCCGCGCGGCGACCTCGAGTGGAGCCCGGTGCTCGCTGTCGCGGCGGTCGTGCTCGCGATCGGGCTCGTGGTGGCCGCCGTCCTGATCTGGGGCCGTCCGCGCCTGGCGCACCGCACCGCCGAGCGCTCCGCGCTGCTGTTCGGCGAGGCGGAGTCCCGGTCGGCGGCCGAGCTGCGCGCGGCCGCGGCCTCGCATGCTGCCGCGGGCGAATGGGATGCCGCGGTCGTCGTCCGCTTCCGCGCACTGGCCCGAGGCCTCGAGGAGCGCGGGGTCCTCGAGGCGCCGCCCGGCACGACCGCGCAGGGACTGGCGCGGCGCGCCGTCCCGGCGTTCCCGCCTGAGGAGGCCGCGCTGCACGACGCCGCGCGCGCCTTCGACGACGTGCGCTACCTGCGGCGGCCCGGCACCGCGGAGCTGTACGCCGCCGTGGCCGCGCTCGACGAGCGGCTGGCCCGCACCGTGCCGACCCGCGAGGCGGTCGGCGCGTGACCGCGGTCGACCGGACCGCAGGCGCCGACCCCTTCGCGGCCGAGATCGGCGAGCGACGCACGCGGGCGCGGTCCGCGCTCGGCTGGGTCCTGATCGGGGTCGCGGTGGTGCTGATCGGCGCCGTCGTCACGCTCCTGAGCTCGGACGGCTGGAGGGAGCGCGAGCCGCTCGATCCCGAAGGGGCCGGTCCCGACGGCGCGCGCGCCATCGTCTCCATCCTGCGCGAGCAGGGCGTCGAGGTCGTCGAGGCCGACCGGCGCGGCCAGGCGCTCGCCGCGCTCGAGACGCCGGGGACCACGCTGGTGATCACCGACCCCTGGTACCTGTCCGACGACACGATCCTCGCGCTCGCGGACGCCGCGGACGACACCGTCGTCCTGGACCCGAGCGCCGAGACCGCGGCTCTGCTCGCTCCCGGCGCGGAGCACTCCGGCTTCGGCGACGGGCCGGTCGAGCCGGCCTGCGCGCTGCCCGCCGCCGAGCGCGCGGGCGCCATCCTGCCGGGTCGCGGCTTCACCGCCCCGAGCGGTGTGACGGGCTGCTACCCGGTCGGCGACGGGCACGCGCTCCTGCGCAGCGAGCGGCCGTCGCCGGTCACGCTGATCGACGGCACCGAGCTCTTCGACAACGCGCACCTCGCCGCGGAGGGCAACGCCGCGCTCGGGCTGGGCCTGATCGGCACGCACGACCGGGTCGTCTGGTTCGTCCCGTCGCTCGCCGACGCCGACGACGGCGAGGCCGCACCTCAGCTGGGCGACCTGGTCCCGCCCTGGCTCACGCCCGCCATCGTGCTTCTGCTGGTCGCGGGCCTCGCCGCGGCGGTCTGGCGCGGGCGGCGGTTCGGTCCGCTGGTCGCCGAGCGCCTGCCCGTGACCGTGCGGGGCAGCGAGACGCTCGAGGGGCGGGCACGGCTGTACGCGCGTGCCGCGGATCCCGCGCACGCCGCGGCGCTGCTGCGCGACGGGGCGACCGGCCGGATGGCCCGCCGCCTCGGCCTGAGCGCCTCGGCGTCGCGCGGCGAGGTCGCGGACGCCGCCGCCGCGCGCGTCGGCGGGCGCGCGGACGTCATCCGCGCGATCCTCGAGGCCTCCCCCGCCACCGACGCCGACCTCGCCGAGTTCGGCACGCGCCTGCGCGACCTGGAGGACGCGGTCGAGGCGGCCGTGCGAAGCACTTCCGGGCGTTCCGCCCGCTGACCCCATCCGAGAGGACGAGCATGGAGAACACCTCAGCCGCCGGCACGACCGCCGTCGACGCCGGATCCGCCGACGCGCTCCGCCAGGCGATGCACCGCGTGCGACTGGAGGTCGGCAAGGCCGTCGTCGGCCAGGACGGCGCCGTGAGCGGCCTGCTGATCGCGCTGCTGGCGCGGGGCCACGTGCTGCTCGAGGGCGTCCCGGGCGTCGCGAAGACCCTGCTCGTGCGCACCTTCAGCCGCGCCCTGGGGCTCGACACCAAGCGCATCCAGTTCACGCCCGACCTGATGCCGGGCGACGTGTCGGGTTCGCTGATCTACGACGCCAAGGCGGGCGAGTTCGAGTTCCGCGAGGGCCCGGTGTTCACGAACATCGTGCTGGCCGACGAGATCAACCGCACGCCGCCGAAGACGCAGGCCGCGCTGCTGGAGGCGATGGAGGAGCGCCAGGTCTCGGCGGACGGCGTGACGCGTCCGCTGCCCGACCCGTTCCTGGTGTGCGCCACGCAGAACCCGGTCGAGCACGAGGGCACGTACACGCTGCCCGAGGCGCAGCTCGACCGGTTCCTGATCAAGCTGCTGATCGACGTGCCGCCCCGGGAGTCGGAGGTGGCGGTGCTGCGCCGCCACGCCGACGGGTTCTCGCCGCGCGAGCTCGAGGGCGTCGCGGCCGTGGTGTCGCCCGACGAGATCCGCGCCGCCCAGCGGTCCGCCGCGGCCGTGACGGTCACGGACGACGTGCTGGGCTACGTCGTCGACCTGGCGCGCGCGACGCGGCAGAGCCCGTCCGTCCAGCTCGGCGCGAGCCCGCGCGCCGCGACCGCGCTGCTCGCGGCCGCCAAGGCATGGGCCTGGCTGGGCGGCTACCCCGCGATCACGCCGGATCACGTGCAGGCCATGCTCGTGCCGGTGTGGCGCCACCGCATCCGGCTGCGCCCCGACGCCGAGATCGAGGGCGTCACGGTCGACGCCGTGCTCGGTTCGGTGCTGCAGCAGACGCCCGTGCCGCTCTGAGCCGCGCCGCCGTGTACCTCACCGCTCTGGTCCCCTGGATCGTCGCCGCGGGCGTCCTGCCGCTCGTGCCGCTGACGGCGATGGGCGTGAACGCGTGGCTCGTGGTCGGCGCCTGGCTCGTGCTCTGCGTGGCGCTGGTGGCGGCGGATGTCGCGGCCGCGCCCGATCCGCGCGCGCTCTCGCTCGATCGATCGATGCCCGCGCGCGTGCGGCTCGGCGAGCCCGTGGAGGTGCGGCTGCGGCTCGCCAACCGCGGTGCCCGCCGCATCCGGGCCGCCGTTCGCGACGCGTGGCAGCCGACGGCCGGCGCGCCGGCCGCGCGGCTGCGGTTCGACGTGCCGCCGCACGAGGCGCGCACGGCCCGCCTCCCGCTGCTCCCCCGGCGCCGCGGCGAGCTGCGGACCGAGTTCGCGATCATCCGGTCGGTGGGCCCGCTCGGGCTCGCGGGAGTGCAGAGGCGGATGGACGCGCCGGGCGCGATCCGGGTGCTGCCGCCGTTCCACGCGCGGCGGCACCTGCCGTCGCGCCTCGTGCGGCTGCGGGAGCTCGACGGCAACACGAGCGTTCAGGTGCGGGGCCGGGGCACGGAATTCGACTCGCTGCGGGAGTATGTGCGCGGCGACGACGTGCGCTCGATCGACTGGCGAGCCACGGCCCGTGCGAGCACCACGATGCTGCGCACCTGGCGCCCCGAACGCGACCGGCACGTCGTGATCGTGATCGACACGGGCCGCACCGCGGCCACGCGCGTCGGCGACGGCACGCGGCTCGACGCGGCGTTCGAGTCGGCGCTGCTGCTGGCGGCCCTGGCGGCGCGGGCGGGCGATCACGTGCATCTCGTGGCGTTCGACCGCGTCGTGCGCGCCCGCGTCACCGGGGTGGACGGCCAGGCGCTGCTGCCGGCGCTCGTGGACGCGCTCGCGCCCGTCGAGGCGCAGCTGATCGACACGGACTGGGACGGCGCATTCGCCCAAGCGCGCGCACTCGCCGTGCATCCGTCCCTGCTGGTCGTGCTGACCGCGCAGGAGGCGCCCGAGGCCGCACGCGGGTTCCTGGGCACCCTGCCGCAGACGGTGCGGGCCGGGACCGTGGTGCTGGTCGGCACCGCGACGGATGCAGACCTCGAGAGCACCGCCCGCGCCCGGGGATCCGTCGAGGACCTCTACCGGGCGGCGGCCGCCGAGGCGGCGCTGCGCACCGCGGGGCGCGTCGCGCGCGCCATCACGCGGGCCGGCGCCGAGGCCCTCGCCGCGCCCCCGGACGACCTGCCGCCGCGCATCGCCGACCGCTACCTGGCGCTCAAGGCCGCGGGCCGGCTCTGACCCGCGGGCCCGGAATGACGCGTTCGTGAAACCTTCGTCGCGTCGCTTGCCGCCCCGGATGACGCGCTGACAGCATGCGAGAAGACCGCCACACGAGAGGACGAGCATGACCGATCCGAACCCCGAGATCCCCGTCGAGCCCACAGAGCTCGCCCACACCCCGCCCGCCGACCCGACGCCCACCTCCAAGCTGGTGGCCGAGGCCTTCGGCACGCTGCTGCTCGTGTTCGGCGGCGTCGGCACGGCGGTCTTCGCCTCGAATCACTTCGCCGACACCCCGGCGGCCGTGTACACCGCGGTCGCGCTCGCGTTCGGCCTGACGGTCGTGGTGGGCGCGTACGCGTTCGGTCCGATCTCGGGCGGTCACTTCAACCCGGCGGTCACGCTCGGCCTGGCCGCGGCGGGCCGCTTCCCGTGGCGCGAGACCGGCGGCTACATCGTCGCGCAGGTGGTCGGCGGCGCGATCGCCACGACCCTCCTGGTGCTGATCGGCCTGTTCGGACCCGCCGACTGGCTCATCACGGCGCAGGACGCGGGCTTCGCGAGCAACGGCTGGGACAACCTGTCACCCGCCGGCTTCGGCCTTCCCGCCGCGATCATCGCGGAGGTCGTGCTCACCGGCCTGTTCCTGCTCATCATCCTCGGGGTGACCCACCCCACCCGCGGCACGCCTCTCGCGGGCCTGGCGATCGGCCTGTCGCTCGCGCTCATCCACTTCATCAGCATCCCGGTCGACAACACCTCGGTGAACCCCGCCCGCTCGATCGCCTCGGCGATCTACGGCGGCGGCGAGGCGCTCGCCCAGCTGTGGGTGTTCCTGGTGTTCCCGATCGTGGGCGCGCTGCTCGCCGGCTTCGCCTACAAGGCGCTGTTCGACTCCGTCCGCGCCTAGCGGCCGTTCCGATGCCGTCCGGCCCTTCTCACCCGCGATATGGGCCGGACGGCACCGCTTCGCGGGGGCGCGGTCACGAGGCGAAACGACGGAGGGCCTCGACGACGAGCGCGTGGTCGTCGGCCTGCGGCAGGCCGGACACCGTGACTACGCCGACGATCCCGACGCCGCGGACCCGGATCGGGAACGCGCCGCCGTGCGCCGCGTACTCCGACAGCGGCAGGTCGTGGATCTCGTTGAACGCGTCGCCGTGACGACGCCCGACCAGGTACGAGGACGCGCCGAAGCGATAGACCGTGCGGACCTTGCGCTCGATCCACGAGTCGTTGTCGGCGACGGCGCCCTCGCGCGCGGCGTGGAAGACCTGCTGCGTCCCCTTGCGGATGTCGATGGTCACCGGCAGCTCGCGCTCGGCGGCCAGCTCGACCAGCAGGCACCCGAGCTCCCACGCCTCGTCGTGCGTGAAGGACTCGAGCACGAGCTCGCGCTCCTCGGCCTCGAGCCGGGCGACCAGGGCGACGTCGATGTCGGTCATGGCACCAGCGTGCCATGACCCGCGCCCGCACCGTTCAGCCCGCGACGAGAGTCGGGGTGCCCGCCTCGTACTCGGTGAGGTCGCCGGTCTCGCCGGCCCGGGCCGCGCGGCGGCCGAGCACGAGCATCCAGAACAGCAGCACGCCGAGCGCGAGCGCCCCGATGCCGATCTTCAGCCACCACGGCCACGGCTGTCCGGTCACGAACCCCTCCACGGCGCCTGCGATCGCGAGCGCGAACACCAGGCCGATCGCCACCGTGGCGAGCGCGCGGCCCTCGGCGGCCAGCGCGGCGCCGCGCGTCCGCGGCCCGGGCGCGACCCACGCCCAGAACACGTGCAGGCCCGCGGCCGCCGCGACGAAGATGCACGTCAGCTCCAGCAGGCCGTGGGGCAGGATGTACAGGATCATCACGTCGAGCCGGTCGTAGGCGGTCATCACGGCCGCGGCCGTCCCGACGCCGACCGCGTTCTGCACCAGCACGTACAGCGGGAACAGCCCGGTCGCGCCGAACAGGACGCACTGCGCCGCGATCCAGGCGTTGTTGGTCCACACCATCCCCGCGAACACGGCCGCGGGGTTCTCGGTGTAGTAGTCCGTGAACTCCTCCTCGGCGTACTGCTCGAGCTGCGCCTCGCTGCCCAGCGTCGCGACCACGGCGGGGTCGCCCGCGATCCACGCCGCGGACAGCGCGGCGGTCGCGAGGAACGCCAGCGCGATCGCGAGCGTGGTCCACCGCACGCGGTGGAGCGCCGCCGGGAGCTGATGCAGGAAGAACCGCGGCAGCTGCCGCAGGACGTTGTCGGATGCGCCGGTGAGCGCCAGCCGCGCACGCGCCAGCATCGTCGAGACGTGATCGCCCTGCGGGGTGCGGCCGGCCGACGTCTTGATGTCGGCGAGATCAGCCGAGGCCGCCTGGTAGCGGGCGACGAGCTCGTCGACCTCCTCGCCTGTCAGCCGGCGCCGCTGGGACAGCTCGTCGAGCCGCTCCCACTCCGCGCGTCGGGCGGCGGCGAGGGCGTCGAGATCCACCTGGTTTACTGTACGCATGTCGACTGGCGGCGTCACGGAACCGGCCGCCGCGCGGCATCCGTATCGCTCCTCGCGCGCCGTCGTGGTCGCGCACGACGAGGTGCTGACCGGCGAGGCGGTCGCGCTCGACGTCCAGCCGATCGGGCTCGTGCTGCGGGTCGCCGGCGCGGCCATCGATGTCGCCGTGACCGTGGTCGTCTACGTGCTGCTGGTGCTCGCGATGGCGGGTCTGCTGATGGCCGGCGTGCTGCCCGAGAACGTCATGCAGATCCTGTCGATCGTGCTGCTCGTGCTGCTCGCCGTGGTGGTCCCGACCGCGGTCGAGACGGTCACGCGCGGACGCAGCCTGGGCAAGCTGGCCGTGGGCGGGCGGATCGTGCGGGCCGACGGCGGCGCGATCTCGTTCCGGCACGCGTTCATCCGGGCGATGGTCGGCGTGCTCGAGGTGTACATGACCCTCGGGGGCCTGGCGCTGCTCGTCGCGATCTTCACCCCGCGCTCGCAGCGGCTCGGCGACCTGGTCGCGGGGACCTACGCGGAGCGCACCCGCACGCCGAAGCTGGTCCCGCGCGAGATGCCGCTCCCGCCCGGACTCGAGGGCTGGGCGCGGATCGCCGACGTCGGGCGCCTGCCGGACCGGCTGGCGCGGCGCGTCGCGCAGTTCACGGCCGGTGCGGCGGCGATGCACCCAGCGGCCCGCGAGCGCCTGGCGCGCGAGCTGGCGGACCAGGTCGCGCCCCACGTCGCGCCTCTGCCCCCGGTCGATCCCGAGACGCTGCTTCGCGCGGTCGTGGCCGTGCGCCGCGAACGCGAGCTCCACGCGCTGCGCGCCCGCGCCGACCGCGTCGCCCACCTCTCCCGCTGACCCCGCCGGCGCCGGTGGAGGCTTCAACCGTTTCGACTCCTCGCTGCCGCTCGTCGCTCAACGACCACGGGTTGGGACTCCGGCTTCGACTCGCTACGCGCGGCTCAGCCCGTTTCGACTCCGCTTCGCTCCGCTCAACGACCGGCAGACACGGCCGACAGCGAGCAGCCTCACTTACCGTCGTGCGAGCGAAGCGAGCGTGGAGCGAAGCGACTCCCGCAGCGCGAAGCGCTGCCGAACGGAGCGTCAGCGACGTTCCTCGCTCGCAAGGGTGCCGCTTGCGGCCCCGCAGCGTGCGAGACGCTTCTGATCAGGAAGCGCGGAGCGTCTCGTGACGTACGACCACCCAGCCCTGCGGCACCGACAGCCGGTCGGTGTGGATCGCGCACAGGTCGTGCGCGTGGGGGTTGTTCGCCGCACCGAGCGGGCCGAGGGCGGCCATCTGGTCGGTGTAGTCGTAGGTCAGCGTGGTCACGGCCTCACGGGCGCAACCCACCTTCGAGCAGACTCTCTCACGCATCGGGCCCACTCTAGGCGCGGCCGGGGCGCGGACCGAGATGCCTCGCCGCACGGCTTCCGGATCCACCCGCCCGCGTCGGGATCCCGGCCTGCCTGATCGGTCCTAGGCTGAGGGCATGGCCATCTTCGGACGCCCGCGACGCCCGAGCCCTCGCGGGCGCGCTGCACGACACGGCCGCCACGGCCGTGTGGGTCGCAGCCCGGTCGTCCGGCCGCCGCTCCCCCCGATCGACACGCGCGTGGAGCGCTTCGACGTCGCCGTCGGCGGCGCCGCCGAGTACCTCCGCGGGGCGTGGCCGGAGCTGCGAGACGTGAGTTTCGAGATCGGCCGCCTGCCGCGCGATGCGGACGCCGACGGCATCCCGCGCTGGAGCATCGACCGCGCGGCCCAGCGCATCGTGATGTACCGCGTGCCGATCGAGCGCCTGAACCGCCTGCACCGGGTGGACGACACGCACCGTCGCATGATGATCGAGGGCGAGGTGTTCCGCGCCGCGGCCGAGTACCTCGACCGGGACCCGTGGGACCTCGGCCCCGACCGCTTCCGCTTCTTCTGACCTACGGGTAGACGGTCACCGGCCGCGGATGCGCCGCGTCGGGCCACACGCCCACCGACGCCAGCGCCGACTCCCCGGCGAACCCCACCGCCGCGTGGAGGGACGCTCCCGCGGGGTCGACCGTGTACAGCCTGTCGCCGCGGACGCCGATCTTCGCCGCTCCCCCGGCGGGGACGTCGAACTCCTTCGGCTCGTCCCCCACGCCGGCGACCGACACCGTGACGTCCTCGTCCGACGGGTTGGCCAGGTGCAGCGCCGCGTCGTCGCCCCGCGGGACGGCGACGAGCGTGCTCTCCGTGATCGCGGGCGACGGCGTGTGCCAGGCGAAGTCCGCGCCGGCGCCGAATCCCGTGGTCTGCCACACGGCGGCCACGGCGGGGGCGTCGGCGGCCACCGTCACGGTGTAGTCGCCCTCGTCGAGCCCGTCCAGCTCGACCTCCACGGGAGCTCCGGCCGCCAGGTCCACGTGCTGCGGTTCGATGGCCTGCTCGCCGTCTTGGTCGCGGACCGTGATCGTCGCCGGGGTGTCGCCCTCCGACAGCAGCCGGACGATGGTCGACGCACCCTCGGTCTCGGCCACGTCGCCCGTCACGGTGAGCCCGGGGATCACCTGGACGAGAGCGGGCCGGACCGACGGCTGGCTGTCGACGCCGCCCGGATCGAGCGTGCGCACCAGGCTCGACTGCAGGCTGGCCCGCACGGGCGCGCCGGTCGCGGTGATCCGCAGGACCGGGCTCTGCTCGTCCCCCGCGAACCCGGCCACGGGCAGGGCGAGCTGGGTGCGGGCGGGCACGGGGATCGCGTCGGCGCCGGGAGGCGTGACCGGCCCCATGACGCCGTACGACGTGACCTGCACGGTGGCGTTGACGTCGCCGGGGTTCGCGATCAGCAGGATGCCGGTCGTTCCCGTCTCGGTGTCGCCTCCCACGATCCACGACTCCATCTGGGCGGGGCGGCACGCGGAGGCCGTGAAGCCGGCCAGGTCCTCGTCGCCCAGCGTGGCGGAGGTGGCGGCGGCGACGGACACGGGCTCGCGTCCGGTCGGCGCCTGCACCAGCCGAAGGGCTCCCGCCTCGCCCGCGACGCCGGGCTGGCCGAGCGCGTCGGACCGCGGCTGCCCGCCTGCGTCATCGCCTGCCGTGACGTCGGCGGGCGCGGCGACCGAGAGCGCGGCTGCGTCCTCCGGCACGCGTCCGAGCGCGAGCACGGGTCCGTCGCAGGCCAGAACCGTCTCGGCGGGCCGGGGGGCGACCTCCAGCGCGCGCGGCTCGGTGGCCACCTCCGGCCAGGGCAGGGCCGCGGCCGCGGTCACCGCGATCACGGACCCGACGGCGACGGCCGCCCCGACCACGACGCGCGCCGCGGCGATGCGCTGGGCGACGGTGATCCTCTTCACTGCTTCGCCTCCTCGTAGCCGCGGCCGACGACCCGCGGCGTACGCCGGGCCTCCCGGCGGGACGCGAACGTCGGCACGGCGAGCAGCAGCGCCACGAGCATCGCGGCGAGCTGCGTCGTGGCCGCGAGGCGCGCGGTCGCGCGCTCCCGGTCATCCAGCGCGGGACGCGGCTGCGGGTCGGCCTCGAGACGCCACAGCACGCCCTTCGCGGTCTCGCCCACGCGCACGAATCCCGCGCGCTGATCGATCGCCGTGATGGCCTCGAGACGCCGCGTGCGCGACGCGTCGGTCTCGGGTCCGGCGCCGGCCTCCAGCAGCACGAACCGGACGCCCGCCTCGCTCAGCCGCTCGGGCACGTCGCCGGCGCTCGCGGACACGAGGTCGGTCGCGACCTCGGCCAGGCGCTCGTCCGTCTCGTCGACATCCGGGTCCGTGTTCTGCAGCGTGGACTGTCCGCCCAGTGTCTCGCTCGCGCCCCAGACGACGCGCGCCGCGACGCCGCCGTCCGCCTGCGCGGACAGCACGAACGTGCCGAGGTCCTCCTCGTCGGCGGCTCGGGCCGTGACGTAGGCGGGCAGCGTCGAGGCGGGACCGTTCGTCAGGCGGGCGTCGCCGCGGGCCACCGCCGTGAGCGCGGGCATGGCGACGACCGCGACGCACACCACGGTCAGCACGGCGGCGGCGGAGGCCGCGCCCCGGCGGAGGATGCCCGCGTCCAGGGTCACCGCGGCGGCCGCGATCGCTCCGAGCCACGCGAGGCTGAGCGCGCTGCCCGGCCACACCGGCACGGGTGCGGAGGCGGAGGTGGCCACCTGGACGCCTGCCACGAGCTGCGCGGCGACGAGGCCCGCCGTGGCGATCACGACGGCGCCGACGCCCGCGCGCCAGCGCGGGGTGAGCGGCGCGGCGAGCGCGAGCGCCGCGAGCGGCAGGAGCAGCAGCGGCACCCAGGCGCCGGGCGTCGCTTCGCCCGCGCCGAGCCAGGCGAGCATCGCGCCCCAGCTGCCCGGATCCGCTGTGGGGAAGCCCGTCGCGAGCCGCAGCGGCGACGCCGCCTCGCCGCCGGCCCACGGTCGGCCGGGATCGGCGAGCAGCGCCCACGGGGTGCCGCGGGACAGCTGCGCCTGCACGAGCGGTGCGAAGAACAGGATGCTCGGGATCACGAGCCAGAGCACGCGCGCGACGCCGCGTCGCGCGCGGAACCCGATCGCCAGGAGCAGCGCCAGCGCCCAGAGCACCGCGAGCGCGGGCGCGAGCGACGGCGCGCACGCGAGGACGGCGACGAGCAGGATGGATCCGGCGCCGGACGCGCCCCACGAGCGATGGGCCACCGACCCGGCGAAGAACAGCCACGGCAGCAGGATGTGCACCAGCACGGCGGCCGGGCGCCCCTCGACGAGCGCGGTGAGGAACGTGGGGGCCAGCGCCCACAGCACGCCGACCGCGACCCGCACGCCGGATCTCTCGGTCACCCGGGTCGCGGCGAACCAGCCACCCAGCACCGCGAGCGGGAGCGCCAGCACCCACACGAGCACGATGGCGAACGACGGCCGCGCGGGCGACAGCGATCCGAGGACGGCGATCAGCGTGGCGAAGGGGTCGGCGGCGGACGGAGCGTCGATCCCCAGCGAGCGCAGCCCGAAGGCCGCGTCCTCCCACAGCCCCGCGACCGTGTCGCGCAGCGGCAGCAGGGCGCCTCCGCCGAGGACGGGCCAGGCCAGCAGCGGCAGGAACGCGGCGACCGCGACCACCAGCGCCGCGAGCACGGCCCACGCACCGCCGCCGGAGAAGAACCGCAGCTCGCGGCGCACCACGGGATCGCCGCCGCCCGGGTCGTAGCGCTCGCGCAGCTGCGCGTGGGTGGCGCGCAGCGCGGCGATCTGCGACCACGGCACGGACTTGATCGCGCGGATCTCGCCGCGCGAGCGCGCGACCGCGGGGATCCGGGCCATGACCGTGAGGGCGGCGGCCCACTCGGCGGGCACGCGCGCGGGCGTCTTGGCCACGAGGTGCACGAGGGTGCGCCACAGCGCGAGGGGCAGCAGGGAGAGCCAGTGCAGCGGGACGGCCCACGCCGGGGCGTAGGCGAGGCGGCGGTGCAGCTGCGCCGTTCGCACGGCGTAGGCGCGCGCCATCGGCCGGCTCGGAGGGCCGGCGGCACCGGCCTGCGGCGCGAGGAGCCGGGCGCCGGGCGCCAGGGCGACGCGCCGGCCGGCGAGCCGCGCGCGCACGCCCATGTCGAGGCCCTCGTCGGCGCCAGCGAGCGCGGGGTCAGGCAGGAGGTGCGCCCGCGCGTCGCTGCGCAGCAGGAGACCGCGCACATCGGCCCCCAGCACGTCGTCGTCGCCGTCGTGCTGGCCCTGGTCGAACTCGCCGTTCGCGAGCGGCACCGTGCGCCCGAAGCGCGTCATGCTCACGCCGAGGGACAGGATGACCGCCGGATCAGCGGCGTCCACGACCTTCGGAGCGGCGATCGCGACCGAGGGAGCCCGCTCGAGGGCGGCCGCGAGCGCCGCGAGCGCTCCGGGCTCGGGGCTCGTGTCGTGTGCGAGGAGCCAGACGGCCCGCTCGGCGGGGACGCGGGCCGCCGCGAGACGGACGGCGGCGGCGAAGGAGATGCCCGCGGGGGCCTCGATCGCGCCCTCGGCGCCGGACGCGTCGATCAGGGCGCGCAGCGGCCCCGCGGGTCCGCAGACCACGACGGTGAGTGCGTCGACGGGGCGCTCCTGGGCGCGGAGCGCCTCCAGGGTGCGCTCGAGCTGGGCCGCGGCGTGCGGCGTGGAGCGGGCGACGAGGATGGCGTGGACGGCGGGGGGCATGTCGCGGACAGCCTAGGCGGGCCCGCTCCCCGATCCGTCGGCACGCGCCGGAGACACGCACATTCCCGGCCGGCCGGGAAGGATCGGCGCCGTTTCGACTCCGTTTCGCTCCGCTCAACGACCGGCAGAAACCCCCGTCGTCTGCGGGCGTGCGAGCGTCCCCGTGCGCTTCTCCATCCGTCGCATTCGCGACGGACGGAGCCTCGGCGCCGGGGGCCCAGCGAGCGTGGAGCGAAGCGACCCCGCAGCGCGAAGCGCTGCCGAACGGAGCGTCAGCGACGTTCCTCGCTCGCAAGGGTGCCGCTTGCGGCCCCGCAGCGTGCGAGACGCTTCTGAAGAAGAAGAACTAGCCTGCGGCGCGCTTGAGCTTGCGACGCTCGCGCTCGCTGAGGCCACCCCAGATGCCGAAGCGCTCGTCGTTCTGCAGCGCGTACTCGAGGCACTGGCTGCGCACGTCGCACGAGGTGCAGATGCGCTTGGCGTCGCGCGTGGATCCGCCCTTCTCAGGGAAGAACGCCTCGGGATCGGTCTGGGCGCACAGCGCGTCGCTCTGCCAGGCGAGTGCGGTGTCCTCGTCGCCCTGAGGCGGGCGGACGCCCGGGACACCCAGGTTGACGGGGTCGACGAACCAGTTGTCCGGTACGCCGGAACGGTACTGCGATCCGGTCATTTCGCTCTCCCACTCCCTCTGGCCCCCCATGGGCGGATGTCGTGGAAGTAATTACACCCGTGTGATTCCCAAAGATCAAGTCGCAGATCGTAAAGCCTCAACCGCGGCATGAACCTTCATTGACCAGCTCCGGCGTGTCGTGCTCGGGCGTATCGCGCGGCGCGCCCGGGCGCTCGCTCCGCTCAGTCGGCGCGGCCCGGCTGGGCGAGGAAGGCCTCGCCCTCGCCCGAGATCCGGATCTCGGTCTCGTCGGGCGTCACGAACGCGGCGCGGCCGGGCTCCAGGTCGAGCGCGCCCCGGGCGCCCGCGACCGAGACGGCGCCGGTGGTCGCCAGCACGATCAGCGGCCCGATGGGGCGGATGACCGCGTCGGAGCCCTCCGCGACGCGCGCGCGCAGCAGCTGGAAATCGGGGACGTCGGCCGGGAACGCCTCGACGCCGCGGTTGCCGTTGTCCGCTGCCACCGGGAGCACGACGGGTACCGGACCGGGCGTGGGGTCGAGGATGCGCAGGAGCTCGTCGACGTCGATGCGCTTCGGTGTGAGCCCGCCCCGGAGCACGTTGTCGCTCGCCGCCATCAGCTCCACGCCGAGCCCCGACACGTAGGCGTGCAGCATCCCGGCGCGCAGGAAGACGCTCTCGCCGCGGTGCAGCACCACGAAGTTCATCAGCAGCGCCACGACGACGCCGGGGTCGCCGGGGTACCAGACGGCGAGCTTGCGGGCGTTCGCCAGCTCGGCGGCGAACTCCGTGGACTGGGCGTCGGCGAGGCCTGCGATGATCGCGTCGACCGTCTCGTGCGCGTCGCCCGACAGCAGCCAGCCGATCGCGTCGGCCAGGCCCTCGGGGTCGGTGAGGCGCTCGCGCAGCGGCGCGGCCGCAGCGCCGAGGGCGTCGAGCAGGCGGCGCGACGCCTCCAGCTCCCGCAGCCCGCACAGCGCCTCGAACCGCTCGGACAGGGCGACGATCATCTCGGGCTTGTGGTTGTCGTCGGCGTAGTTGCGCACGGCGTCGGCGGGCAGGGCGGCCTCGCGCGCGAACGCCTCCTCAGCTTGGGCCTTCGACGGATGCACCTGGATCGACAGCACCGAGTTGGCGGCCAGCAGCTTCAGCAGGTACGGCAGGCGCCCGGCTAGACCCACGCCGGCGCCCTCCTGGGCGATCCACTGGTCCAGCGTGCGGCCGGAGCCGTCCTGCACGTCGGAGGGGTCGGAGGGGTGGTCCCCGTACCAGATCTCGGCCTCGGGGTGCTCCGCGGGCGGACGGCCCTGGAGTGCGGCGATGAGCGAACGGGAGCCCCACGCGTAGTCGCGCGGGACGTTGGTCAGGGGAACGAGCACGCACCCAGGGTATGCCTCGGCGGCGCTGTAGCCTGGAGGCACAATGGCCCAGATCTCGCGGTACACGGTAGACACCCCTCCGGCCGCTCCGGAGCGTGAGGGCACGGCGCATCTCTTCCTGCGCGCGTATGCCGCGTTCGTGATCTTCTCCGGCTTCGCGCACACCGCGTGGTGGAACCTGCTGGGGCAGGGCGGCGCGGCGGTCGTCCTGGCGCTGACCACGGTCGTGACCCTGGCCATCTGGGTGCCGCTGCTGCGGCGGCACGGGATCCGCTGGCGCCGCCTGCCGTGGCTCAGCCTCGCCTACGTGGCGTGGGCGCTCGTGTCGGTCCTGTGGTCCGGATGGCCGGGCGCAACCCTGCTCACGTGGACGCTGCTGGCCGCCGGCACGCTGCAGGGCCTGTTCATCGCGCATCAGCTGACGTGGCACGAGATCCTGCGCGCGCTCGACGTCGCGCTCAAGTGGGTCATGGGCCTGTCGATCGCGATCGAGCTGTGGGTGGCCCTCATCCGCCGCGAGCCGCTCCTGCCGAACTTCGTGTCCCCGCCCGAGGGCTTCGACCCGCACTGGTACTGGGTGCGCGGCAACCTGTTCGACGCGCTGATCGGCGATCGCATCCAGGGCATCGTCGGGAACGCCAACTACCTCGGCATCCTGTGCGTCGTCGCGTTCGCGGTGTTCGCGATCCGGATGGCGACGCACCCGCCGCACGCGGCGATGCAGACCGTGTGGATCGCGATCGCGGCGGTGCTGTTCGTCCGCTCCGGCTCGGCGACGGCGCTGGGCGCGTTCAGCGGCGCGTTCGTCGTGCTGCTGGCCGTGCTGGTGATGCGCCGCGCGCGGACGGCGGGCGAGCGCAGCCGCCGCTACCTGCTGTTCACGGCCGTCGGGGCCGTCGGAGCGGTGCTGGTCTTCCAGCTGTGGGACCGGATGCTCGGCATGCTCGGGCGCGACGGATCCCTCACGGGCCGCGACGAGATCTGGACGACGGTCTGGCGCCGCGCGGTCGAGCACCCCGTCGTCGGCAACGGCTTCTCGAGCCCGTGGGTGCCGTGGGACCCCGCGTTCGACGGATGGATCGTGGACCACGGGCTGTCGGTCTTCCACGCGCACAACATGTGGCTCGACGTCTTCTTCCAGCTGGGAGCGGTCGGCGTGATCCTGATGTTCGGCGTGTACGCGGCGCTCACGTGGCGCGCGTGGTTCTTCGCCGTCGACCGCCCGCGGTGGGACCTGGACGCGGAGCGCCCCTACTCCCCCGTCTCGATGCTCGCGCCGCTCCTCGTCGCGATGCTGCTGGTGCAGGGCCTGACCGAGTCCGGCCCGATCATGCTGTGGGGCTGGACCCTGGCCGTTCTGCTGTCGTTCAAGCTCAAGCTCGCGCCGATCGTGGGCGTCGGCGCCGACGAGGCGCCGGTGGGGACGCCGGCGCGATGAGCCCGGCCGGCGACCCGGCCCCGGGCACGACGCTGCGTCTGCTGCAATCGGCCGAGCTGGCGCGCGCCTACACGCTCGCGGCCCTGGCGACCGGGTTCGCCTCGCTCCTGATCGAGCGGACGGCGGGCGAGGTGACGCTCGTGACGATCGTGGCCGCGCTCGGCGCGCTGGGCGTGGCCATCCTGATCGCGCGGCGCGACGAGATCGCCCCGATCCACCTCGCCCCGACGACCCTGCTGGCGTTCCTCGGCTGGACGCTCGCGAGCGTCGTGTGGTCGTTCGACGAGGCGGGCACACTGACGGGGTGGCTGGGCCTGCTCGGATGGGGCGTGCTCGCGATCGTGATCGCGCACGTGCGCGACACCCTTCAGACTGTCCGCGCGCTGGGCGACGTCCTGCGCGCGATGCTGGCGCTGTCGCTGGCGGTCGAGATCCTGTCGGGGATCCTGCTCGACATCCCGTTCCCGTTCCTGGGCGTCCAGGGGGACATCGCGCTCGGCGGGCCGGTGCAGGGCGTGTTCGGCACCCGCAACATGCTGGGCTTCGTCGCGGTCATGGCGCTGATCACGTTCGCGATCGAATGGCTCACCCAGTCGATCTCGCGGGGGCTGGCGATCTTCTCCCTCACCCTCGCCGGCATGCTCGCCGTGCTGTCGGCCTCGCCGACGGTGCTCGTCCTCGCGGTCGCGGTGGGCGTCGCGACAGTGGCGCTCGGCATCGTCCGCCGCGAGGAGCCGCACCGCCGCCGCGCGACCCAGTGGACGATCGCGGCCGTCGTGGCGGTCGGCCTGGGCGCGTGCTACCTGCTCCGGCACCGCATCATCCGGCTGCTGGATGCGGCCTCCGACTTCTCGACGCGCGCCGACCTCTGGAACGAGATCCTCGACTGGGTCCGTCACCGCCCCGTTCAGGGATGGGGCTGGCACGGCCGGTGGCACGACGGCAGCGGCGCCGGCGAGCCGTATCCGCTCAACGTCATCAACTTCACGCTCGACGACCACCACGCCTCGGCGCTCAACGCGTACTTCGACGTCCTCGTCCAGGCCGGATGGGCGGGGCTGCTGCTGTTCGTCGCGTTCGGCCTCGTCGCGACGGTGCGCTCGTGGCTCGTCGCGAGCGAGCGCCGCTCGGTCGTGCACGCCTGGACGCCGCTGATGCTCATCGCCCTGCTTGTCGACTCGATGTTCGAGAGCTTCACCCTCTCGGGGCTCGGATGGATGATGCTCGTGGTGTGCGCCGTGCGCGCGGGGCAGTCACGGTCGTGGCGCGAGCGCATCCGCGACGTGGCCGGCGGGGCGGGGTCACAGGATCCCCTGGGGTCGTCACGGTAGGCTCGTCTGCGGTCCACAGCCGCCCGCGCCCACCCTTCCGCGCGGGCGGCCCCGCTGAAACCGTTCGGAGCCCGCCCTTGGTACACGTCCTCCAGAACGTGGTCTTCCCTCTCGACCGCGACCCCGATCTGCTGCCGCTCTACGCCGACCCCGACTCCTGGTCGGTGGTCAAGATCGAGGACGAGACCACGCCGCTGCGGGTGTCGGACAACGCGCGACTGAGCAACGTCCTCGGCCGCAACCGCGCGCGCGTCGTCGCCGGCCGGCGCGTCTCGTTCGGCGCGTACTTCAACGCCTTCCCCGCCGCCTACTGGCAGCACTGGACGCCGATCCGCGACGTCCGCCTGACCGTGCGCACGACGGGCGACGCGACCATCCTGGTGTTCCGCTCGAACGGCGCCGGCATCCGCCAGCGCCTCGAGACGCGCGACGTCACCGGATCGTCCGAGACCAGCTTCGACATCTCGCTGACGCAGTTCAGCGACGGCGGCTGGATCTGGTTCGACATCGCCACGGACTCCGAGGACGCGATCTTCGAGGGCGCCGAGTGGACCACCGAGCAGGACCCGGTGCGCACCGGCAAGGCCTCGCTCGGCATCACGACGTTCAACAAGCCCGACTACTGCGTCGAGACCCTGCGCGCGCTCACGGAGAGCCCCGAGGTGCTCGAGCTCGTCGACCGCGTCTTCCTGGTCGACCAGGGCACCCAGCGGGTGGACGCGCAGCCCGACTTCCCCGAGGTGGCCGACGCGCTGGGCGAGCAGCTCGAGGTCATCACGCAGCCCAACCTGGGCGGCTCCGGCGGCTTCGCGCGCGCCATGTCCGAGACGCTGAAGCGCCCCGACAGCGACTTCGTTCAGCTGCTCGACGACGACGTCCGCATCGAGCCCGAGTCGCTGCGCCGCTCGATCGTGTTCGGCCGCTACACCACCAAGCCGACGCTCGTCGGCGGCCACATGTTCGACCTGCTCGACCGCCCCAAGCTGCACGCGTGGGCCGAGGTCGTCGACGAGGACCAGTTCCTGTGGCGCAACCTGTTCGCGGGTGAGCTCATGCCGCACGACTTCGGCGTGACCAACCTGCGGCAGACGAAGCAGCTGCACATGCGCATGGACGCGGACTACAACGGCTGGTGGATGTGCCTCATCCCGACCGCCGCCATCCGCAAGGTCGGGCTGTCGCTGCCCGCATTCATCAAGTGGGACGACGCGGAGTTCTGCCTCCGCGCCGGCCGCTCCGGGTTCCCGACCGTCTCGATGCCGGGCATCGCGCTGTGGCACGTGTCGTGGGTCGGAAAGGACGACGCCATCGACTGGCAGGCGTACTTCCACGCCCGCAACCGCACGGTGGCGGCGCTGCTGCACTCCAAGAAGCCGCGCGGCGGCTCGTTCCTGGCGCACAGCCGCAACACCGACCTGAAGCACCTGCTGATGATGCAGTACTACCCGACGGCGCTGCGTCTGCAGGCGCTGCGCGACGTGCTGTCGGGCCCGCAGCACATGATCGGCAACATCGCGACGGCGATGCCGGCGGCCCGGAAGACCGCGCAGGACTTCCCCGAGACCGTCGTGCACAAGGAGACCGACCGCGTGCTCCGCTCGCGCAAGGGCCGCCCGATCTACCGCCGCGTGCGCCGCTTCGCGCTGCACTCGGCGCCGACCGGCGCCGCGCTGCGCGTCTTCACCCTCGTGCACCTCGCCGCGCACTGGTTCCACAAGCCGCAGACCAAGAACGTGCGGATGCCCGAGGTCGAGTTCGCGAAGGGCGACGCGAACTGGTGGCGCATCCCCTACTACGACAGCGCGCTCGTGAGCTCGGCCGACGGCGGCGGCAAGCAGATCTACACGCGCGACCGCGAGAGGTTCCGCTCGATGCTGCTCGAGTCGATCCGCCTGCACGCTCAGCTGTGGTGGCACTGGCCCAGGCTGACGCGGCAGTACCGCCGCCAGCTGAAGTCCCTCACCTCGCCCCAGACCTGGGACGGGATCTTCGCCGGCGCCCCCGCGAACGAGGTCGGGGCGGGCAAGTGAGCGAGCCGCTCGCCCCGGCTCCGGATGCCGCGCTGCCGGCGTCGTTCGATCCGGCGTCGGCGACGATCGTCGTCGTGACCTACAACCGGTCGACGCTCCTGAAGGCCCTGCTCGAGTCGATCGGGCGGATGGATCCGAAGCCGGGCCACGTCGTGGTCGTCGACAACGCGTCGTCCGACGACACGGGCGCGGTCGTCGAGTCGATGCGCGAGGCCGTGGGCGCCGAGGTCGTGTACCGCCGCCTCGACGAGAACACGGGCGGCTCGGGCGGCTTCAGCGAGGGCATGCGCGTGGCGTACGAGCTGGGATCCGAGTGGATCTGGCTCATGGACGACGACGTCGAGGTCCTCCCGGACGGCCTCGCCCGCATGGGCGTCTGGACGCCGCGGTTCCGCAGCATCCAGGGCCGCCGGTACGACTACGACGGCAGCGAGTTCTACTGGCAGTACCGGGTCTCGGTCGCGCTCGGCATCCCGATCCCGTTCGCGCCCGCGGGCTTCGACGCCTCGGGCTACCGGGAGATGAACTCGGGCTGCTTCGAGGGCATGTTCATCCACCGCGACGTCGTCGCGCGGATCGGCCTGCCCGACCCCCGCTTCTTCATCTACTGGGACGACACGATCTACGGCTGGCTCGCCTCGCGCGTGACGCGCTCGGCGATCGTCAACGAGTTCGTGCTCCGCCGCACGCGCGAGATCAAGCAGTGGGACATGGGCATCCGGCACTTCAATGCCTCGAGCGACATGTACCGCTACTACATCCTGCGCAACCGCGGCATCATGAAGCACTACTACGCGGCCCACGGCGCGTACCGCCCCGCGCTGTTCGCGATCGGGACGGCCGCGACCTTCGCCAAGGAGATCCTGCGGCTCGTGTTCGTCGAGCGGAAGATCACCAGGCAGGGCTGGACCAACCTGTGGCGCGGCGTGCGCGACGCGCGCGCGATCGCGCGCGACGAGTCGTGGCGCCCGATGCCCGCGCTGATCGAGGGATGACGCTCCCCCGCGACCGCATGACCTCCGCCTCGCCCACTCCCCCCGAGCGCCCGGTTATCCCGGTGCCCACGCGCCTGCCGGCGCTGGACGGGCTGCGCGGGCTCGCGGCGCTGCTGGTGATGGTGCACCACACCCTCCTCACGGTCCCGCTGTTCGCGGCGGCGTACTTCGACTCCACGTCCGAGGAGACGTGGAACGTCGGCAACCCCGCATGGTGGATCGCGCACACGCCCGTCCACGTGCTGTGGGACGGCAAGTTCGCGGTCATGATCTTCTTCATCCTGAGCGGATTCGTGCTGACGCTGCCGGTGCTGAAGGCGGGGATCGCGTTCCGCTGGGATGCGTACTTCCCGCAGCGCCTCGCGCGGCTGTACCTGCCGGTGTGGGGCGCGCTCGCGGTCGCGATCGCGGCCATCTTCCTCACGCCGCGCGGGCGGAACGACCAGACCGAGTGGCTGCGCCGCCGGGCCGATCCGGTGTCGTTCCAGGACGTGCTCAACAGCATCATGCAGATCTCCGCCGGCAACGAGATCCTCAGCCCGCTGTGGACCATCCGCTGGGAGATCCTCTTCTCGCTGCTGCTCGGCCTGTTCGTCTGGGTGGGCCTGCACGCCAACGGCCAGGCGGTCGTGGTCGGCTGCCTCGTCCTGATCGCGACCGGCGGCGCGTGGCAGGTCGACGCGCTCATGTACCTCCCCATGTTCCTGATCGGGGTCGTGCTCGCGGTGCACCGCGGCGCGCTGCACGCGCGCCTGGGCCACCTGCCCGCCCGGACGTGGGCCATCGGCCTGACGGCAGCCGTGCTGCTGGCGTCGTCCGTCTGGATGATGCCGCCCTGGGTGCCCGAGCGGGTGCACGACGGCTCCATCGCGCTCCAGGCGACCGGCGCGCTGATCGTGGTCGCGGCATGCGCGTTCGGGTTCCCGCACGCGCGGGTGCTGTGCTCGCGCCCCGTGCAGTGGCTCGCCACGGTCTCGTTCAGCCTCTATCTGGTGCACGAGACCGTCGTGGTCGCGACGGCCGACCTGGTGGGGCCGAGCGAGTCGTCCATCGTGCTCCCCGTCGCGATCGCGGCCTCGCTGGTCGCCGCGCAGCTGTTCTTCCTGGGCGTGGAGCGCCCCAGCCACCGCCTGTCGCGTCACATCTACAAGCGCGTCGTCAAGCACTGACCGCCCCCGCGCCGTCGCCCCATCACCCCGGCCGGGGGCAGGAGCACCCATGGCATGCCCTCGCGGGATCGCGGATCCCGGGGCACACTGGACGTCGTGGCCGATGACGCAGCGAGGATCCGACGACGTCTCCGATGCGCTTCCGCCCTGTCGGCGCTGGTGCTCCTGGCCGCGTCGCTGATCTCGGTGAACGCGCCGACGCCCGCGTACGCCCAGGGCGGCGAGATCGGCGGCAGCGGCACCCACTTCTACCTGAACGACGCCTGGAGCGGCGAGGCGAACCGGGTGCATCAGTTCGGCCTGCGGTACGACCGCGCCTACGTCGGCGACTGGAACCGGGACGGCTCCGACAGCCTCGCGGTGCGGCGCGGCAACGAGTACATCCTGTCGAACGACAACCGCACGGCGAGCACGCGCTTCCGCTACGGTCGCGCGGACGACGAGACCCTGGTCGGCGACTGGGACGGCGACGGAGTCGACACGCTCGCGGTCCGCCGCGGGCACATGTACTACTTCACGAACCGGCTGCAGGGCGGCGAGGCCGAGGCGGTGCTGGCCTACGGCCGCGCGGGCGACGAGGTCCTGGTGGGCGACTGGAACGCCGACGGGAAGGACACGCTGGCGGTGCGCCGCGAGCACCGGTTCTACTTCGCCGACGCCCTGCAGGGCGGCGAGGCCTCGCGGGTCGTCGCCTATGGCCGGGCGGACGACCTCGTGTACGTCGGGGACTGGGACGGCACCGGCACGGACACGCCGGCCGTGCGCCGCGGCGCGACGTACTACATCACGAACCGCTTCGAGCCGGGCGAGGCCGAGCGCGTGCTCACCTACGGCCGCGCCACCGACAGCACGGTCGTGGGCGACTGGAACGGGGATCGCCGCGACACGCTCGGCGTGCGGCGCGACATCCCCGTGTACCAGACGCCGGGAACGTACGCGAAGATCTCGTTCGCCGGTGTGCCCGCCCCGGCCGGGATGGGCTTCAACCTCGACTCGGGTCGCGAGGGCGCGAAGGTGAAGGTCATCGCCGACCGCTTCGGCCTGGCCCGCCCAACGCAGTGGGTCGACGCCACGATGATGTCGAAGGTCCGCGAGTGGCAGGCCGGCCACGGCCTGCGCCAGACGGGCGTCGTCGACCACGCGACGTGGGTGTCGATGGGCTACAGCTCCTCGTCCTGGTGGGACCTGGACGGGTACCGGGCGCCGCTGCGCGCCCGCACCGACATGTCGCGCGGGCAGCTGATCGAGGCGATGATCGCGACCGCGCTGACCTACCAGGGGTCGCGGTACGTGTGGGGCGGCGCGAATCATCCGAACGTCGGCGCGGACTGCATCGGGGTCGTGATGCAGGCGCTGTACTCGGTGGGCATCAACATCCACCCGAGCAACACCGTCACGCACACGCTGCCCGGCAACACGACTCCCCGAGAGCTCTATAACAGCGGCAAGTTCATGCACGTCCCCTACAGCCAGCGCCAGCGGGGCGACCTGATCTTCCAGGCCCACGACCCGCGCGACCGCAACAGCGTCCGCCACGTGCAGCTGTATCTCGGCAACGGCATGGTCATGGAGTCGGTGCACGTGGGCGGCATCGTCCGCGCGGAGAACACCACCTACCCGGCGAGCGCGAACATGCCGACGGTCATCCGCCCCCTCCCCTGACGCGGGACGCGGCGCGGCGCTGACGCCTCACACGCGCGACCAGGCGATATCGTTCGGAGCGACGGCGCCCGGTCCAGGGCCCCATGACCCCACCGGAGCGATCATGTCCCGTACCTCTCCCCGTCGCGCATGGCGCCTCGGCACCACGGCAGTCTCCGCCATGATCGCCGCGTCCGCTCTGGCTCCCTCTGCGGCGAGCGCACATGGCGGCGAGGTGGGGGGCACGGGTGGCGCAGTACTTCCTCAACGACGCGTGGACCGGGAAGGCCAACCACGAGTTCGTCTTCGGCCGCCAGCTGGATCGCGCCTATGCCGGCGACTGGAACGGCGACGGCCGCGACACCCTCGGCGTGCGGAGGGACCCCAATCCGCTGGGCACCGCGCGGGCCGCGAGGTGGGCGGCTGCGGAGTACGGGACGTTCACCGTCACGACCCACACGGGCTCCGGCGACGCCGTCATCCCGCTGCCCGCCGGAGCGCGCGGGCATCGTGGACGCGACCCACTCCGGCTCGGGGTACTTCAGCGCCAGGATGGCCGTCACGCACCAGGCCCTGTTCCTCGGGGACGACAACTTCACAGGCACCGCGGCATTCGGGCTCGACCCGCAGCAGCCGGCCGGCCCGCGCATCGAGATCAACGCGCGCGGATCGTGGACGATCCGGATCCAGCCGGTCAGTGCCGCAGCCCCGCTGCAGCCGAGCGGAGGAGCGCCCGGGGTCTTCCTTACGACGGCCCGGCTTCCACGGTCATGGTCGTGCACGGAGAGGACACGTGGTTCACGATCGACCAGCACGCGGGCGATCGGCATGCCTCGGTCGCGAACGTGCTGCATCCCGCGACGAGCGCGTCCACCCTGTTCGCGGGACCGTCGGTGGTCACGGTGGTCACGCGCGATCCCTGGGCGCTGTCGATCCCGTGACCTGAGGCGCGACACGCCGTGCGGTAGCTGATCGGATAGCGATATGTCCACGCGCGAGCGTGACTCGCATCAGCACTCCTCATGCGGTTTCGGGGAGTTCCGGCCCCTTCCCCGTGACGGAGTCGTCATGTCCCGCCTTGCCCCTGCCGCCGGTCTCGCGGCGCTCGCCACCGTGCTCCTCTGCCTGTCCGCCCCTCCCGCCCATGCCAAAGGCGGTGAAGTGGGCGGCGTCGGCAGCACGTACTACCTCAACGATTCCTGGACCGGACAGGCCAACCGCGTCGTCACCTTCGGCGAGCGGACGAACAAGGCCTATGTGGGCGACTGGAACGACGACGGGTACGACGACCTGGCCGTCCGCGACGGCAACTACTACCTCGTGACGATCGCAGGAGGCGAGCCGCCGGACGGCGGGTTCTCGTACGGTCGCGCGACGGATGTGACGCTCTTCGGCGACTGGGACGGGGATGGCATCGACACGCCCGCGGTGCGGCGCGGCCGAGACTACTTCTTCACCAATGGCTTCGGCGGCACCGCCGAGGTCGTGATCCGGTACGGCCGCCCCGACGACCAGGTGCTCGTCGGCGACTGGAACGCCGACGGCATCGACACACCGGCGGTCCGGCGCGGCGCGACCTACTCGTGACCGACCGGTTCGCGCCCGGTGACGCCGATCGCGTGCTCGTCTACGGCCGCACCACCGACAAGACGCTCGTCGGCGATTGGAACGGCGACGGCACCGACACGCTCGGCGTGCGACGCGACGACACGCCGGTGCTGTCGCCCGAGGGCGACGCCGAGTTCCGGGTGCTGCAGTGGAACGGCGAGGGATCCGAGCGCACGGCGACCCTCGTGGACACGACGGGCGCCTTCGAAGGAGACCTGAACTTCTCCGCCGGCCCTTCGGTGATCCGGGTGACCGCCACCGACCTCTGGGCGCTCACTCCGCGCTGACCTCGCTTCCGAGCCTGCGGCGTCCGGCCCCCTTCGGGCCGGGCGCCGCCGTCATATGACTCAGACCGGGTACAGCCGATCCGCCTGCGCGCGCTTGCGGGCCGCGAGCTGCTTGGCCTTCTCCGGGAACGCGGGGTCGATCGTGGCGTCCTGGGCGCGGACGGGCTCGCCCGCCTCGACCACGGTCCATCCGGTGCCGAGGTCCAGCAGGGACTGGTGCTTGACGTCGTAGTAGCCGCGCTTCCCCGCCACGACGAGACCCGCCGCGCCCGCAGCGGCCGCGAGCAGGTGGATGTGGAAGCGGGAGGTCAGCCAGCGCTGCCCGGCGCGGGCCGGGAGCCCGTCGGCCCACATCCCGCCGAACGTGTAGATGCGCGCGTCGGGCCGGGACAGGCCGCGGAAGTGCTGGTCGTCCGGCGGGTTCGATTCGGCGAAGCCCACGCTCGCCTCGGAGATGCCCGCGAGGAAGCCGTCGATGGTCGTGACGACCGCCTCGTCCTCCCACTGCCGCAGGTCGCCCTGCACCAGCACCATCCGGTCGGGGGTGGGCCGCCGGTCGTACAGCGCGCGCTTCAGCGTCAGGGCCAGGAAGGCGTCGTCGAGCCCGAGTTCGGCGCCGAGGGCGTCGGCCGTCGCCTCGTCGCGTGCCTCGACCGAGTCGAAGACCGCGAGGCGGTCGCGCAGCCACGCGGGCAGGTCGCCCTCGAGCGGCATCGCGTCCAGGCCGGTGGCGAAGGCCGGGATCCCGAACGCCTCCTTGACCGCCGCGATCGCGGTCACCAGCCCGAGGTTGTCGCGCCACATCGAGTTGACATATCCGCCGCCGACGAGATGGATCGACGCGACGCCGCGCAGCGCCTTGACCCCCGCGTCGAAGCGGGGCGAGCCGAGGTCGCGCACGATGCGGGCGATGCGGTCCGCGTCCGCGACCGGATCATGCGATTCGCTGCCCATCGCCAGCTCCCACACGGTGCTGGTGGTGCGCAGCGCGGGGTGCACGTTGCCGAACAGGTGCGACGCCCGGCCCGGGTGCGGGCAGTCGAGCCACACGGGCCGGCCGGGGTGGCGCTCGGCGAGGTGCTCCAGCCATGCGCGCGTGATCAGCTCGTCGCCGTAGTTGGGATGACCGGCGGTGGAGACGAGGTAGAACGGCGTGCTGACGGCGACGGGGCCGGTGGTCGGGTTCGCGGGCGCCTTCGCCCGCGGCGCACCGAAGAGCTTCATTGTCCGGTGGACTCCAGGATGAGATGACGTGTTCGGGACGGGGCGCACATCGGGAATGCACGCCCAGACACGCTCCCAGACAACATACAGGTCCGACGCGCACCGCGACAGACCGGCTCGCCTCGCGACGGCCTGGCCGATCAGGCCTCGGGGTTGTCCGCGTTGTACTGGTCGATGACCTCGCCGATCGGGGCGTCGAGGACGAGCGAGTGATCGCGGATGTAGAGGCCGCGCGTGCAGAAGCGGCGCAGGTCCTTCTCGTTGTGGCTCACGAAGAACAGCGTTCGACCCTCGTCGAGCAGCTCGTCGATCCGGCGATAGCACTTCGCGCGGAAGGCCTTGTCCCCCACCGCGAGCACCTCGTCGACCAGCAGGATCGGCTCGTCCAGCTGCGACACGACCGAGAACGCGAGCCGCACCTTCATGCCGTTGGAGAGGTGCTTGTACGGGGTCTCCTGCGCGTCCTCGAGCTCGGCGAACGCGATGATGTCGTCGTAGCGCCGGGCGATCTCGGCCTTCGCCATGCCGTGCAACCCCGCCGTCAGGCGCACGTTCTCGCGCACCGTGAGGTCGCCCACGAACCCGCCCGTGATCTCGATCAGCGGCGCGACGCCGCCGTTCACGGTAACCGTGCCCTCGTCCGGCAGCAGCACGCCCGCGACGAGCTTCAGCAGCGTCGACTTGCCCTGGCCGTTGCGTCCCACCACGCCGATGGACTCCCCCGGGCGCACCGTGAACGAGACGTTCCGCAGGGCCCAGAACTCCCCCGGCCGACTGCGGCGGGACGCGTCGGCGAACATGTCCTTGATGCTGCGGCGCCCGCGACGGTTGCGGCGGAAGCGCACGCCCAGGCCGGCGACCTCGATCGCGTGCTCGGGTGCGGATGCCTGCGACGTCATCACAGCTCCTTCAGCAGCGGGCGCTCGAGGCGGCGGAACGCGAGGATGCCGACGCCGAGGAACAGCAGGCACATCACGGCGGACATCGCGACCGCGAAGGGGTCCCACAGTTCCGGGAAGAAGCCCACCCGGTAGAGGGTGAAGATGCCCGCGAGCGGGTTGAACGCCATCACGGCGGGCAGCGACCCCGGCAGGTCATGGATCGCGTAGATGATCGGCGACGCGTAGAACAGCACGCGCAGGATGAGCCGGGTCGTGCGCTCCAGGTCGGTGAACAGCACGCACAGCGGAGCGACGAGCAGGCCGAGGCCCACCAGCAGGACCGCCTGCAGAACGACGCCCAGGGGGAACAGCAGGATGCCCCAGCCGACCTCGGCGCCCGAGAACACGGCGAACAGCGCGAGCACGGGCAGCGCGAACAGGAACTCGAAGCCCTTGCTGAGCACGATCCGGTTCACCCAGATCGAGCGCGGTATCGCGGTCGACCGGACGAGCTTGGCGTCCTTGTTGAACGCCCGCGTGAAGTCGGTGACGGCGGCGTTGAACCACACCCACGACAGCAGCGCCGTGATCAGGAACACGATGTACGGCTCGACTCCGACGGTGCGCTGGAACACCATCGTGAACACGAACCAGTAGATCGCGCTCATCACGAGCGGATCCAGCACCGACCAAAGGTAGCCCAGCCAGCTCGTGGCGTAACGGACCTTCAGGTCGCGCGCCGACAGCAGCCAGAGGGCGTGCAGGTACCGCCGGGGTGTCCCGGGGGCGCCGACGGCGTGGCTGCTGGACACGGGGATGGTCCGCGCTCGGGTCAGGCGTTCAGTGTGTTGTTCCACATCGACAGCGCCGACCCGATGGCCATGTGCATGTCGAGGTACTGGTACGTGCCGAGGCGGCCGCCGAAGTGCACGTCCTTCTCGCCCTTCGCGAGCTCGCGGTAGGCCAGCAGGCCCGCGCGGTCGTCGGCGGTGTTGACCGGATAGTACGGCTCGTCCTCGCGCGTCGCGAAGCGCGAGAACTCGCGCATGATGACGGTCTTGTCGTCCGGGTAGACGTCCTTGCGCTCCGGGTGGAAGTGCTTGAACTCATGGATGCGCGTGTACGGCACGTCCGCGTCCGGGTAATTCATGACCGAGGTGCCCTGGAAGTCGCCGACGTTCAGGACCTCCTCCTCGAAGTCGAGCGTGCGCCACGCGAGCTCGCCCTCGGCGTAGTCGAAGTAGCGGTCGACCGGGCCGGTGTAGACGATCGGCACCTGGCCGACGAGCGCCTTCTTGTTGAGGGGCTGCGACTCGTCGAAGAAGTCGACGTTCAGCTTCACCTCGATGTTGGGGTGGTCCGCCATCCGCTCGAGCCACGCGGTGTAGCCGTCGGTCGGCAGGCCCTCCCACGTGTCGTTGAAGTAGCGGTTGTCGTAGTTGTAGCGCACGGGCAGGCGGCTGATGATGTCGCCCGACAGCTTCTCGGGCGAGGTCTGCCACTGCTTGGCCGTGTAGTGGGCGAAGAACGCCTCGAACAGCGGGCGGCCCACGAGGGCGATGCCCTTCTCCTCGAAGTTCGCCGCGGTCTTGACGTCGAACTCGCCGGCCTGCTCCTTGACCAGGGCGCGCGCCTCGTCGGGCGTGTACGCGGCCTGGAAGAACTGGTTGATGGTGTGCAGGTTCACCGGCAGCGCGTAGACCTGGCCCTTGTGGGTCGAGTACACGCGGTGCACGTAGTTCGTGAATGTCGTGAAGCGGTTGACGTACTCCCACACGGCCGGGTTCGACGTGTGGAACAGGTGGGCGCCGTAACGGTGCACCTCGATGCCGGTCGTGGGCTCGTTCTCGCTGTACGCGTTGCCGCCGATGTGGTGACGGCGGTCGATCACGGTCACCTTGCGGCCCGCGTTGGCCGCGCGCTCCGCGATGGTGAGTCCGAAGAAGCCGGAGCCGACGACAAGCAGATCCATACGAGTGAGTGCCTTCTGTAGGGAACAGGTCAGCCGCGACCCCGGGGTCGGCGACGCCCCATCCTAACGGGGCGAGCCTCCCAGCCCGCCGAGCGCGCGGGCGTGACTCTCAGACTGGCTGGATCGCGCTTGGTAGACTCGCTCGCCGGGTCACGGCCCGCCTTCGTGCGCGATCGTGCCGCAGCTGCGCACGCAGGAGAACAGATGCGCCGTCCCCGACAGACTTTCTCAGGAGCAGCATGAAACTCGTCATCCAGATCCCGTGCCTGAATGAGGAGGAGACCCTCCCGCTCGTCCTGGAGACGATGCCGAAGGAGATCCCCGGCATCGACGAGATCGAGCTGCTCGTGATCGACGACGGCTCCACCGACCGCACGGTCGAGGTGGCGAAGTCGTACGGCGTGCGCCACTTCGTGCACCACACGCGCAACATGGGCCTCGCCCGCTCGTTCCGCGACGGCGTCGAGTACGCGCTGGGCGTCATGGGCGCCGACATCGTCGTGAACACCGACGGCGACAACCAGTACCCGCAGCAGATGATCGGCGACCTCGTGCAGCCGCTGCTGCGCGGCGAGGCCGACATCGCGATCGGCGACCGCCAGACCGCGACCATCGCGCACTTCTCGCCCTTCAAGAAGGTCATGCAGCGCGTCGGCAGCGAGGTCGTCAACTTCGCCGCCGGCACCGAGCTGCCCGACGCGGCGAGCGGGTTCCGGGCCTACTCGCGCAAGGCGCTCATCCGCCTGAACATCGTCACGCAGTTCTCGTACTGCATGGAGACGATCATCCAGGCCGGCAACAAGCGCCTGAAGATCGCGAGCGTGCCGATCACGACCAACCCGAAGACCCGCGAGTCGCGCCTGTTCAAGAACATCTTCCAGCACATGGCGAAGTCGGGACAGGCGATCATGCGCAGCTACATCATGTTCAAGCCGCACACGATCTTCACGACCCTCGGCGTGCTGCTCCTGGTCGTCGGCCTGATCCCGTTCCTGCGCTTCCTGATCCTGAACTGGATGGGAACCGCGGGCGACCACATCCAGTCGCTCATCCTCGGCTCGTCGCTGCTGGTCGGCTCGCTGCTGTCGTTCGCGCTGCTGATCATCTCCGACCTGCTGCGGACGAACCGCGTGCTGCTCGAGGACACCCTGCAGCGCCTGAAGGAGATCCAGTACGGCGAGGATGCGCGCCCGGCCGACGTGCGGCACGTGACGCTGCCGGGGCCGGCCGGCTCGGTGGTGGATGCGCCCACGGAGGACGCGGGATCGGCCCGGACGACGTCGTGATCGTCTCGTTCGGCACGTACGACGCGGTCAAGCACCCGCGCGTCGGCATCATCGTCGACGGCCTGCGGGAGCGCGGACTCGAGGTGCGGGAGCTGAACCGCCCGCTGGGCTTCAGCACGGCCGAGCGCGTGCGCATGCTGAAGCAGCCGTGGCGGCTTCCCGCGTTCGCGTGGCGCCTGCTGACGTGCTGGATCGCGCTCGCCCGGGACGCCCGCGCGATGCGCCGCGCCGGCATCGTTCCCGAGGCCGTGCTCGTGGGCTACATGGGGCACTTCGACGTGCTCCTCGCCCGCCGCCTGTTCCGCCGGTCCACCATCGTCCTGGACCACCTGATCTTCGCGGGCGACACCGCGCAGGACCGCGGTGCCGAGGGCCTGCGCGTCCGCCTGCTGCGGGAGCTCGACCACCGCGCGCTGGCGGCCGCGGACATCGTGCTCGTCGACACGGTCGAGCACCTCGAGATGCTGCCCGATCGCTCCAAGGGCGTGCACGTGCCCGTCGGCGCGCGCGCCGAGTGGTTCGACGCCCGCCCGGCGACGGATGCCCCCGCCGACGGCCCGCTGTCGCTCGTCTTCTTCGGCCTGTTCACCCCGCTCCAGGGCGCGCCGACGATCGCCGAGGCTCTGCGCCGCGCACACCAGGCCGGAGCCGAGTTCACCGCCACGATCGTGGGCACGGGCCAGGACTACGACGCCGCACGCGCGGCGGCGGGCGACCTGCCTGGCGTCACGTGGCTGGACTGGGTCGACGCGCACGAGCTGCCCGCGCTGGTCGCGCGGCACGACGTCTGCCTCGGCGTCTTCGGGACCTCCGGCAAGGCCCGCCGCGTGGTCCCGAACAAGGTCTACGAGGGCGCCGCGGCCGGCTGCGCGATCATCACGGGCGACACCGCGCCCCAGCGCGCCGCCTTCGGCGACGCCGCGCTCTACGCCGCGCCGGGCGACGCCGCCGCTCTGGCCGACGTGATCGCGGAGCTCGCGGGCTCGCGCGACCGCGTGACCGCCGCGCGCGCCGCCGCGGCCGCGGCCGCCGAGTCGTTCCGCGCGGTCGACGTCGTCGCGCCGCTCGTGGACCGGCTCGCGACGCGCGGCGGATCCGCCTGATGAAGCGCGTCCTCGGCGTCCTGCGCTCCCCCGCCGTCAAGTGGGCGTTCCTCGCGGTCGCGCTCGGCTTCGCGGCGTGGTTCGTCGCGAGCCGCTGGGAGGAGATCGCCGCCGCGCTGGCCCGTCTGCCCTGGTGGGCGCTCATCGTCGCCCTGCTCGCGAGCGCCGTGTACGTGGGGCTGACCCTAGAGGCCTGGCGCGGCATCGTGCGCGACCTCGGGCACCCGCTGGCCGTGCGCCCCGCCGTGGCCCTGTTCGGCGTCAGCCAGCTCGGCAAGTACATCCCCGGCGGCGTGTGGAACATCGCCGCCGCCGCGGATCTGGGGCGCGCCCACGGCATCCCCGCCCGGCACTCGGTCGCCGCGATGACGATCGCGCTGCTGATCTCCCTGGTCTCGGGCGTCGGCGTCGGCGCGCTCGGGTTCGCGGTCGCACCCACGCCCGCGCTCGCCGACTGGGCGTGGCTGATGTGGTTCGGCGTGCCGCTGCTCGTCCTGCTGATCCCACCCGTCCTCAATCGGCTCATCGCGCTCGCGTGGCGCATCCTGCGCCTGGAGCCGCTCGACACCGCGGGCGGTTCGCTGTCCACGCGCGGCGTCGCGGTCGCCACGGCCTGGTCGCTGCTCGCGTGGATCGTGGCCGGCGTCGCGGTCGCGGCGCTCGCGATCGGCCTCGGCGCCCCGGCCACGTGGCACACGGTCGTCCAGTGCATCGGCGGCTACGCGCTCGCGTGGGTGATCGGATTCCTGTTCGTGATCGCGCCCGCGGGCGCGGGCGTGCGGGAGCTCGTGCTCGCCGCCGCCCTCGCCGGCACGCTCGCCTCGGCCGAGATCGTCACGCTCGTGCTGCTGAGCCGGGTCCTGCTCACGGCCGTCGACCTCGGCTTCGCGGCCGTCGGCGGCGTCGAGACCCGGCTCGCCCGGCGACGCCTCGGCCGCACCGGATCGGCGGAGCCGGCATGAGCGCCCGCGTGACCCGCATCCGGGCGGTCCTGGAGCACGTCGCGCTGGTCCTCCTCGGGATCGGCGGGCCGTTCGCCTACGCCATGGCCTCGCCCATCTACTCCAGCGGCGATGAGGCCGCGCATGTCGACTACGCCTTCCAGCTGTGGCACGGCGAGCTGCCCGTGTTCGAGGAGGGGCTCGAGCTCGGCAACACGGTCGGAGTGCACCCGCCGGTTCAGTGGACCGCCCACCACCCGCCCCTGCTGTACCTCCTGCTCGCCCCGTTCGTCGGTCCGCTGGCCGACGCCGGGAACATCGAGGGCGCGGGCATGGCGGGCCGGATGGTGATGGTCGCTCTCTCGATCGCCCTCCTCTACGCGATCCGCGGCATCGCCCGCCTGCTGCTCCCCACCGTCGCAGGCATCGGCCTCGCGTCGGCGCTGATCGTCGGACTCTCGGTCTGGTTCGTGCGCCTGGGCGGCTCTGTCTACACCGACACGCTCGCCGCCCTCGTCAGCGCGCTCGCGTTCTATGCCCTGCTGCGCCTGGCCAGGGGCCGCACCCCGGTCCGGGACATCGTGCTGTTCGCCGTCGCCTGCGCGGGATGCGCGCTGACCCGCTTCTCGCTTCTGCCCGTGGCGGTGCTGTTCGCGGTCGCGGTCATCGTGATCGGTCACCTCCCCGGCCCCCTCCGCGCCCGGCACGCGTGGACCGCCGCGGTCGCGGCCGGGGTCACGGTCGTGGCATCGTCCCTGTGGTTCTATCTGCGCAACATCGCGCTCACCGGCAACGCGAGCGGCGGCCACCCGGACTGGGCGGCCGAGCACACGCGACGCGTCGCCCGGCCCGTGCTCGAGGTCACGCGCGACCCCGCGTTCTGGACGCGCATGACCGAGCAGTTCTCGACCGGGACGTACCCGCCGCTCCCCCGCGCGCTCGAGACCCCGCTGCCGTGGACGCTGCTGCTGTTCGCGCTGCCGCTCCTGATCGGGCTCGTAGCGCACGTGGCCGACGTCCTCCGCGAGCGCCGCGAACGCGCCGTGCGCCTGGTGATCCTCGCGACCGCCCTGTGCGCGTGCGGCGGCATCGCGATCATGCAGATCATGCATCACGCCGGCGGCGGCAGCGCGTTCGCGCGGTACTTCTTCGCGATGCTGCCGTTCCTGGCGCCGTTCCTGGCGCTCCCCCTGCTGTGGGCGCGCGCCCTGCCCCTGGCCGCGTGGACGGCGGTCCGCACGACGCTGCTGGGCCTCGAGATCGCGGCCACGCTGGCGCGCGAGCTGTCCGGTCCGCAGGCCGCCTTCTACCCGACGCCCACCTGGATCGGCTTCGGCGTCGCCCTGGCCGGCGCGTCGATCGCGCTCGGCGTCCTCGTCGGCGCACCGCGGCGGACGACGCCGTGACCGCCCCCGATCAGGCGGGCGACGCGCCGGAGCTGCCCGGCGGCGCCGAGCAGGCGATCGGCGGCGGCTCGGCACCCGACGGCCCGCTGCTGCGGCTCATCAAGGACCGTCGCGTGGCGTTCCTGCTCGTCGGCGCGATCAACACCGGCGTCGGCTTCGTCTGGTTCATCCTGTTCTCGCTGCTCGCGGCCGCCGTGTGGCCGGACGCGCCCTGGCGCATCTTCGTGATCATCACGTGCGCACACCTGGCCAGCACCATCTCCGCCTTCGTGCTCTACCGGAGGCTCGTGTTCCGCGTCACGGGGCACCTGTGGCTGGACTTCTGGCGATTCCAGCTGGTGTACCTGACCTCGTTCCTGCTCAACCAGCTCGTCGTCCCGCCCCTGACGATCCTGCTGGGCATGAACGAGATCGTCGCGCAGTTCCTGTTCACGTTCGTGATCGCGGTGATCAGCTACGTCGGCCACAGCCGGTTCTCATTCCACCGCAGGAAGGAGGAGCGATGAGCGCCGGCATCCGCCTCAGCGTCGTCGTGCCCGCCTACGACAACGGCCGCACGCTGGACGAGACGCTCCGCTCGATCCTCGACCAGGAGGTCGAGGGCCTCGAGCTGATCGTGGCCGACCACGCGTCCTCCGACGACACCCTCGACGTCATGCGGCGGTTCGCGGACGATCCGCGCGTCGCGCTGCTCGAGACCGAGGCGGGCGGCGGCGCGGGTCGCAACTGGAACCGCGTGACCGAGGCGGCGCGCGGCGAGCTCATCAAGCTCGTCTGCGGCGACGACGTGCTGCGCCCCGGCGTGCTGGCGCGCCAGGCGGCGCTGCTCGAGACCACCGGCGCGGTGATGACCGCGTGCCGCCGCGATCTCATCGACATGAACGGCGACGTGCTGCTGGCCGGCTGGGGACTGCGGGGCCTGGACCGGCGCATGCCCGGCGCCGAGGCGGTGCGCCGGGCCGTGCGCGCGGGCTCCAACCTCTTCGGAGAGCCCGCCTCGGTCATGATGCGCCGCGACGTGCTGGCCCGCACGGGCGGCTGGTTCGACCGGTTCTCGTACCTGATCGACCAGGCGACGTACACGCGCGTCCTGCTGGAGGGCGACTTCGTCCCCGACCCCGAGGTGGGGGCCACGTTCCGGATGAGCGACTCCCAGTGGAGCGTCGCCCTCGCCTCCCGCCAGTCGGCCGAGGCGCGCGAGTTCCACGCGTGGGTGCGCGAGGCGCATCCGGATGTCCTCTCGGGCCTCGACCGCCGCATCGGGGACGCCCGGGCCGCGCTCATGGCCCGCGCCCGGAGGCTCTCGTATCGTGTGCTGAAGAGGAGGATGCGATGACCGAGCCGTACGTGCACCGCATCAGCGTCGTGATCCCCGTCTACCAGGGCGAGCGCACCCTGCCCGGCGTCGTCGGGGAGCTGCGTCCCCTCACCCAGGGGTTCCGCACGCCGGGCGGCCGCCTCGCGCGCGTCGAGGAGGTGCTCCTGGCGCACGACCGGGGCCCCGACCGCTCCGACGCCGTGATCCGCGAGCTCGCGAGCGGCGACGAGTGGATCACCCCCGTGTGGCTGAGCCGCAACTTCGGCCAGCACGCCGCGACGCTCGCCGGGATGGCGGCCTCGGGCGGCGAGTGGATCATCACGATGGACGAGGACGGGCAGCACGACCCCGCCGACATCGGCGTGCTGCTCGACGCGGCGCTCGACGAGCAGGCGGACCTCGTCTACGGAGCGCCGGTCAACCGGCCCCCGCACGGGCTGATGCGCAACACCGCCTCGCGCGCGTCGAAGCGCGTCCTGCAGACCGTGTTCGGCGGCGGCAACGCGGCCGAGTTCAACAGCTTCCGGCTGGTGCTCGGCGAGATCGGCCGCAGCGTGGCCGCGTACGCGGGCACCGGCGTGTACCTGGATGTCGCCCTCGGCTGGATCGCCGCCCGCACCGCCACGGCCCCCGTGACGCTGCGCGAGGAGGGCGACCGCCGCTCGGGCTACTCGTACCGGCGCCTGTTCGGGCACTTCCTGCGCATGGTCCTCACCTCGGGCACGCGCGGGCTGCGCATCGTCACGCTGACGGGCACCTCGGTGTTCGTCGCGGGCCTCCTGTTCGCGCTGTACCTCGTGATCGCCCGGCTCGCCGGCGTGGTGAACGAGCCCGGCTGGACCTCGCTCATGGTCGTGCTGCTGCTCGGCATCGGGGTGATCCTCGTGGCGCTCGGCATCATCGCCGAGTACCTCGGGGTCGCCGTGAGCACGGCGCTCGGCAAGCCGTCGTACCTGATCGTGCGCGACCCGGCCCTCGGCCCGCTCGCGCACACCGAGCGGGCCGCGCACGAGGGATCGACGGCCCGGACGTCGTGACGATCCGCCGCTGGATCATCGGCCGGGGGCTGCTCGGCAGGGCGGTCGCGCGCGCGAGGTCCGACGCGCCCTTCGCCGTCGACGTACCCGACTGGGACGACGGCGCCGACACGAGCGCGGTGCTCGCGGACGCGCTGCGGCGCTTCGTCGAGGCGGCTGGGACGCACGAGCGGCTCGAGATCTCGTGGACGGCCGGCCGCGCGGTCACGTCGACGCCGCCCGAGCACGTCCAGGCCGAGGTGGACGTGTTCCGCCGGTTCGTCGCCGAACTCGCCGCTCTCCCGCCCGCGGCGCGGGCCCGGCTGACGGTCGTGCTCGCCTCGTCCGTCGGCGGCGCCTACGCGGGCTCGTCGGGCGCGCCCTTCACCGAGACCACCCCGGTCGCGCCCGCCTCACCCTACGGCGAGGGCAAGCTCGCCATGGAGGCGGCGCTCACGGCGGCGACCGCGTCGGGCGGATGGACGGCGCTCGTCGCCCGCGTCACGAACCTGTACGGCCCGGGCCAGGATCTCGCCAAGGCGCAGGGCCTGATCTCGATCCTCACCCGGGCGCACGTCGCCGGGGTTCCGGCATCGATCTACGTGCCGCTCGACACGCTCCGCGACTACGTCTACGAGGACGACGCGGCGCAGATCCTCTCGAGCGCCGCGCTGCGCGCCGCGGCGACGGCGCCGGGCACCACCACCGTGAAGATCGTCGGCAGCGGCCGCGCCGTGTCGATCGGCGCCCTGATCGGGGAGCTCCAGCGGCTGAACCGCCGCCGCGGCTTCATCGTGCTGGGCGGCGGCGATCCGCGGGGTCAGGCCCTCGACCTGCGCGTGCGCTCGCGGGTGTGGCCCGACCTGGACGGTCTGGCCCGCACTCCCCTCCCCGAGGGGCTCAGCCGCGTGTACGCGTCGCAGCTGGCGACGTGGGCGCGGCGCCCCGTGGCCGGCTGAGGCCCTGCGGGCGCAGGCGACGCGCCACGAGCCATCCGGCGGCGGTCAGCACGCCGAGCAGCGCGGCTCCCGCCAGCAGCGGCAGTCCCGGCGGCAGGAAGCGGACCGTGACCACGTCGCCGGGCGCGGCGCCCGAGACGTCGACCGTGAGCAGCCAGTCGCGCACCGGCTCGGCCTTCGCCGCGCCGTCGACGGCGTAGCCGGGGTAGTCGAGTCGGCTGAGCACCACCCGGCCGTCCGATCCCACCGAGTCGACCCGGAAGCTCACGGACGTGTCGGTCGCCTCGAGCTCGGAGACCTCGGTGCCCTCGCCCGACCACACGACGCCTCCGGCTGCCGGGAGCACCTCGTCCCGCCGGAAGAGCCACGTGTGCTCCCCCGCCTCGGCGAGGTGCCAGCCGGCCGGGGGCTCGGGCTGATCCCGGTAGGTCGCGCGCATCGCGATGACGGTGCTGACGCCCATCAGGTCGCTGACGCGCTCGCCCGTCGACTCGTCGACGCTCCACAGCGTCGTCAGGCCGTCGCCGCACGTCTCGCCGCGCAGGTCCATGCAGAAGTCCTGCACGAACTCCGAGTACGGCAGCACCGTGTAGAGGTTCGAGACGTCGGTGTCGCTCAGGTACCAGAGGTTGGCGAGAAGGCGCTCGCGCCAGGAGGCCGGATCGCCCGCCCCCGCGCTCGCGCGGCCCACGACCATGGCGTCGCCGTACGACTCGCCGTCGGCCTCGCTCAGCACCTGCCGCATCTCGCCCACCGTCGGCACGGCGCCGCCGGGAAGCGGGGTCGCCGGCATCGCGACGATCTGCAGCGCGACGGTGACCGCCGTCACGCCGAGCGCACCGGCGACGAGCGCGAAGCGCCGCGCGTCCTCGCGCCAGGGCCGGGTCGCCACGCGGCGGATCGCCCACAGCAGCGCGAGCTGCGCGACCGCCGTGGCGACGATGCCGCGCCAGTCCAGCGGCACGTTCCCGAGGTTCACGAGCGCGAGCACCGCGATCAGCGCGACGGTCCAGCGCATCCGGCGCGCAGAGAGCTCGCCCCACTTCGTGCGGGTGGCGGCGACGGCGAGCAGCACCAGCAGGGCGAGCGCCAGGTAGGGGATGAACCGCAGCGGCCAGCGGATGGGCCCCATGTGGCTCGGCGCCAGCACGGCCACGAGCGCCGCTGAGCCGATCGCGAGCAGCGGGACGCAGCGACGCAGGGCGGCACGCGACATCGGCAGCACCAGCAGGGCGAACGGCAGCAGCCAGGCGATGTACACGAGGGGCGCGTCCGTGACCTCGCCCGTCCACAGCATGACGCCCTTCTCCAGCACGCCCTCGGGTGCGCGCACCTCGCCGTCCCAGGTCCGGATCGTGCCGGTGAAGGTGGGGCCGGCGGCACCGGCGAGATCCGTCAGATCGGCGTTCAGGAAGAACCAGTTGCGCACGACGAACGAGCCGCGGTCGGTCACGGGGGCGGTGAGGATCCCCGGCAGGTACACCACGACGGTCCAGGCGGCGCCCCACACCGACGCCAGCAGGCTCCGGACGATCCGCCCGCGGTCGCGCATCCACGCGGCGCGCACGAGCGACTCGACCAGCACGCCCACGAGCACGATCACGCCGAAGATGTACCCGAATGTGATGAGGACGTAGCTCGCGACCAGGTACGGGATGGGCGACCGCGACGCCTCCACCGCGCGCCGCAGGGCCCACCACACCCACGGCAGCAGCGCGGAGTTGAACAGGCCGGTCGACCAGGAGGCGGCGTCCATGTAGACCGTGAAGCCGCACAGCGGCACGAGCACGGCGGCGAGCGCCGCCCACGGCCGCGCGGCGGTGAAGGAGCGCGCGAGCAGGTAGACGCCCACGGTCATCAGCACCAGGAACGCGATCTTGACGACGGTCGCGAACACAACCGGGTCCTCGCAGGCCCGCGCGCCCAGCGCGATCAGCCAGTTGAGCGGGTTCAGCAGCGCCCACTGCCCCTCCGCCAGGTAGTTGCCCGCCTGCCACGCCGACGGCTCGAGGAGCGGGAGGCGCCCCTGCCGCAGCAGGTCGCCGAGCTGCCACCACTGGCCGAAGGATCCGAGCTGCGTGTCGTCGGCGAAGTAGAAGCGCGGATTCCCGGCGAGGCGCGCGAGCGCGAACACCAGCGTGGCGGCCGCCGCAGCGATCGGCCAGCCGATCCTGCGGACACGTCTGCTCACGGAACCCGATGCTAACAACCGCGCCTCCCAGGGATGCGGACAAGCGCATATGACACGATGGTCGGGTGAAGGGCATCATCCTCGCCGGTGGTTCGGGTACGCGTCTGCATCCGATCACGCTCGGCGTCTCCAAGCAGCTCGTTCCCGTGTACGACAAGCCGATGGTGTACTACCCGCTGTCGACGCTGATGCTGGCGGGGATCCGGGACATCCTGGTGATCACGACGCCGCACGACGCGGCCGCGTTCGAACGGCTGCTCGGCGACGGCTCGCAGTTCGGCGTGAACATCACGTTCGCGCAGCAGCCCTCGCCCGACGGCCTGGCCCAGGCCTTCACGATCGGCGCCGACTTCATCGGCGACGACAAGGTCGCGCTGGTCCTCGGCGACAACCTGCTGTACGGCCCCGGCCTGGGCAGCCAGCTCAAGCGCTTCGCCGACGTCGACGGCGGAGCCGTGTTCGCGTACTGGGTCGCCGAGCCGCAGGCGTACGGCGTGGTCGAGTTCGACGCCGACGGCAAGGCCGTCTCCCTGGAGGAGAAGCCCGCCGCCCCCAAGAGCAACTACGCGGTCCCCGGCCTGTACTTCTACGACAACGACGTGGTCGAGATCGCCCGCAACCTCAAGCCGTCCGCGCGGGGCGAGTACGAGATCACCGACGTGAACGCCGCCTACCTGGAGCGCGGCAAGCTCAGCGTCGAGGTGCTGCCCCGCGGCACCGCCTGGCTCGACACGGGCACGTTCGACCAGATGACAGACGCGGCCGACTACGTGCGCACGATGGAGCGCCGCACGGGCCTGAAGATCGGCGCGCCCGAGGAGGTCGCCTGGCGGCAGGGGTTCCTCTCGGACGACGAGCTGCGCGAGCGGGCGCAGAAGCTGGTGAAGTCGGGGTACGGCTCGTACCTCCTCGAGGTTCTGGAGCGTGGTCGCTGATGTCGAAGCTTCTTGTCACCGGCGGTGCCGGGTTCATCGGGTCCAACTTCGTGCACCACGTCGTCGAGCACACCGACCACCACGTGACGGTGCTCGACAAGCTCACCTACGCGGGCAACCTCGCCTCGCTCGAGGGCCTCCCCGAGGACCGCGTGCGCTTCGTGCAGGGCGACATCGCCGACGCCGAGCTGGTCGACGGCCTGTTCCGCGAGGTCGACGCGGTCGTGCATTACGCGGCCGAGTCGCACAACGACAACTCGCTGAACGACCCGCGCCCGTTCCTCGACACCAACATCATCGGCACGTACACGCTGCTCGAGGCCGCGCGCCGCCACGACGTGCGCCTCCACCACATCTCGACCGACGAGGTGTACGGCGACCTCGAGCTGGACGACCCCGAGCGGTTCACCGAGAGCACCCCGTACAACCCCTCGTCGCCCTACTCGTCGACCAAGGCCGGCAGCGACCTGCTGGTCCGGGCCTGGGTGCGCTCGTTCGGTGTGCGGGCCACGATCTCGAACTGCTCCAACAACTACGGCCCCTACCAGCACGTCGAGAAGTTCATCCCGCGCCAGATCACCAACGTGATCCGCGGCATCCGCCCCAGGCTCTACGGCACCGGCGAAAACGTGCGCGACTGGATCCACGCGGACGACCACTCCTCCGCGGTGCTGACCATCCTCGACAAGGGCGAGATCGGGCAGACCTACCTGATCGGCGCCGACGGCGAGGAGAACAACAAGGACGTCGTCGAGCTGATCCTCGAGCTGATGGGCCAGCCGCGCGACGCGTACGACCTGGTCGCCGACCGTCCGGGACACGACCTGCGCTACGCGATCGATTCCACCAAGCTGCGCACGGAGCTCGGCTGGCAGCCGCGCTTCCAGGACTTCCGCGCCGGTCTCGCGGACACCATCGAGTGGTACCGCGCCAACGAGGCGTGGTGGGCTCCGGTCAAGGACGGCGTCGAGGCGTTCTACGCCAGCAAGGGGCAGTGACGGCCGTGACGGAGCTGGGCAAGCAGCTGGCCGCGACGCCGACCGCCATCGAGGGGCTGCTGCTGTTCGACCTGCCCGTGCACGGCGACGCGCGCGGGTGGTTCAAGGAGAACTGGCAGCGCGAGAAGATGACCGCGCTGGGCCTGCCCGACTTCGGCCCGGTGCAGAACAACATCTCCTACAACGACCGGCCCGGCGTCACGCGCGGCATCCACGCGGAGCCGTGGGACAAGTGGGTGTCGGTCGCGACCGGCCGCGTGTTCGGCGCCTGGGTGGACCTGCGCGAGGGCCCCGGCTTCGGCAACGTCTTCACGGCCGAGATCGACCCGTCCACGGCGATCTTCGTGCCGCGCGGCGTGGCCAACGCGTTCCAGACGCTGGAGCCCGGCACGGCCTACACGTACCTGGTCAACGACCACTGGTCGCCCGACGCTTCGTACTCGTTCCTGAACCTGGCCGACGAGACCGTCGCCATCCCGTGGCCCATCCCGCTCGAGCAGGCGGAGATCTCCGACAAGGACCGCGCGCACCCGCGCCTTGCGGACGCCACGCCCGTCCCGCCCCGCCGCACGCTCGTGATCGGCGCGAACGGCCAGCTCGGCCGGGCCCTGCGCGCCCAGTTGGGGGACGCCGCGCACATCGAGTACGCCGGCCGCGAGGACCTGGACCTCACCTCCCCCGACCTGGCCGCCGCGCGCCGCTGGCGCGACTACGGCGTCATCGTCAACGCCGCCGCGCACACCGCTGTCGACGCCGCAGAGACCCCCGAGGGCCGCGCCGAGGCGTGGGCCGCGAACGTCACGGGCGTCGCGGCGCTCGCGCGCGTCGCGGCGCAGCACGACATCACGCTCGTGCACGTCTCGAGCGACTACGTGTTCGACGGCACTGCCGCCGAGCCGTACCGGGAGGACGACCCGATCGCCCCGCTGGGCGTCTACGGGCAGACCAAGGCCGCGGGCGACGCGATCGTCGCGACCGTGCCGCGCCACTACATCGTGCGCACCTCGTGGGTCATCGGCGACGGCGGCAACTTCGTGCGGACCATGGCGTCCCTGGCCGAGCGCGGCGTCGACCCCACGGTCGTCGACGACCAGACCGGCCGGCTCACGTTCACCGCGGACCTCGCCCGCGGCATCCAGCACCTGCTCGAGACGCGCGCGCCCTACGGCACGTACAACCTCACGGGCGCCGGCGAGCCCCGCACCTGGGCGCAGTACGCCGCCCGGGTGTACGAGCTGACCGGACACGACCCCGCCCGCGTCACGCCCGTCACCACTGCCGAGTACTACGCCGGCAACGACCGGCCCACCGCTCCCCGCCCGCGCAACAGCGTGCTCGACCTCACCAAGATCGAGAGCACCGGCTTCACCCCGCCGGACGCCGACGCGAGCCTCGTGCGCTACCTCGAGGCGACCCCGTGAGCCGCACCCGCCCGCCGGCCTTCCCGGTCGGCGCCGTCGCGCTCGCCCGTCCGCGGGACCCCCGCGCGGTGACGCGCATCTGGTGGATCGTCGCGGCAGGCGCCATCCTCGCCAACCTCGTCACGACCGCGATCGTCGGGCTGTCCGCGGACCAGCCGGCATTCCCGTTCGACGAGCTCCACCTGCTGCAGCTGGCGCGCCTGCTCGCGGGCGACCCGATGCCGGAGTACGGCTCCGCCGGCTACTTCCCCGGCTGGGGCATCCTGCTCACCCCGCTGTGGTGGTTCCTCGACGATCCCGACACCGTGTACCGCGCCGCGGGCATCATCGGCTGGGTGCTGGCCGCCGCGACCATCTGGCCGCTCGCGCTTCTCGTGCGCCGCATGCGCCTCGACCTGCCGCAGGCGCTCACGGTGGCAGCCGTCGTCTCCACGCTGCCCTCGCGCGCCATCCAGGCCGACTACGTCCTGAGCGAGCGGCTCCTGTTCCTGCTGGTCGTGCTGGCGGCCCTCGCGGCGTTCCGCCTGTTCGAGCACACCACGATCTGGCGCGCGGTGGTGTTCGCCGTCGCCGTCGCCGCGGTCTACCTGACGCACATGCGCATGCTGCCCGTCGTGCTCGCGAGCGGCGTCTGGCTCGTCGGCCTGCTCGTGAAGCGCTGGCAGGCCGCGCTGGCCGGCGGGCTCACGCTGGCCGTCGCCTGGTACGCGGTCGAGCGGATCGGCAACACGCTCAACGACGTCCTGCTCGAGTCGGAGCCGAATCAGAGCGAGTCGGTCATGAAGAACATCGAGAACTTCGTTCCCGGGTTCTTCGTCCGCGTCGCGCTCGGCCAGACCTGGAACCAGGTGGTCGGATCGTACGGGCTCGTGGCGATCGGGTTCGTGGCGCTGGTCGTGCTCGCGTGGCGGGAGGTGCGCCGGTTCCGGATGGGGCGCGCCACCTGGCTGTTCGGCGTCCTCGCGGCGTCCTGGCTGCTGTCGGTGCTCGCGTGGGCCAACGACTGGAACCTCTGGGAGAACCCGTGGCGCCGCCTGGACTCGTGGGTCTATGGCCGCTACCTCGACCCCGTGTCCGCGCTCGTGGTGGCGCTCGGCCTCGCGGTGGTCATCCGCGGCGTGCGCACGGGTATCTGGGCCTGGGCGACCGCGGGCACCGCCGCCCTGTTCGCGCCCGTGCTGGTGTGGCTCGCCCCGCAGGCGCCCACGTGGGCGCACGTGACGCCCGTGCACATCGCCGGCGTGCTCCCGTGGGGCTTCCTGCTGCCGACGGAGCCGTTCGATCCGGGCGTCATCCCGTCGTTCACGAACGAGAACCGGTTCTGGCTGTGGGCCTCGCTCACGGTGCTCGCGTGCCTCGTGGGCTACCTCGTCGTGCGGCGCTGGGCGCTCGTCGCCCCCGCCGCGGTCCTCGCCCTCGGCATCGCCGGCACGGCGGGCGCCGATGCCTGGTCCGACCGGTTCCGCGCGGGCGAGGAGATCCAGCCCGCCGACACCGCCGCGTTCGAGGAGTTCGTGGCCGAGACCGGCGAGACCGAGATCGCGTACGACTTCTCCTGCGGCCGTCCCGGCGGCTTCCCCGGCGTGTACTTCAACAAGCTGGGATGGAGCATCCTGCCCGACGCGGTGGTGGACCGCGTCGACTCGAACGGGGAGCCGAACCCGCCGTACGACATCGTGGTGTCGTGCGTGGGCGACTCGAACCTGCGCGCCTCGGGCGCCCTGCCGGTCGAGGGCATCGAGTTCTACGCGAGCTGGGTGTGGATCATGCCGGGCGAGCTCCAGGACAAGCTGCGCGCCGAGGGCCTGCTCATCGAGTGACGCCCTCCCCTGCGTCCGGCGGCCGGCGGATCACCCCTCGGCCGCCGGAGCGGGGATCCGGGTCAGCGGCTGCCGGCCTGCACGAACGCCAGCGTGCCCGCGTTCCACGTCAGGACGGTGGGCGTCTTCCCGCCGTTGAGCGACGTGGGCGTCTCGCCGGCGCGCAGCGCGCGCATCCGACCCGCCTCGGCCACGTAGGTCGTGGTGCCCACCTTCACGAACAGGCGCCCGCTGATGGCGGCGGCGGCCTTGGGCAGCGAGCCGCACGTGGCGGCGGCGAGGCCCTGGCCCGGCAGGCCTCCGAGCCCGGCGAGCGCGATCCGGTGCAGGCGCCCCTGCGCGGCCACGTAGTACCCGTCGTGGCAGCTCACGATCGGGCGGAGGCGGTTGCGGGTCTGCACGGTCAGGGCGGCGATCGCCTCGCGCGACGACACGACGGCGTGCCGCGAGCGGATGCCGAACTCCTCGCCGATGTCCCACGACGAGATCCACCACGCCTTCGCGCCGTCCGTGAAGTACACGGGGTCGGTGCCGCGCACCTGCATGACGGATCCGGACGGCGGCACGGCCGACGTGATGCGCGTGCCCTTGGGCAGGTGGTCGATCAGCGCATCCGCCAGGCGGAGCACGGTCGGCCAGCGCCCGCCCGTCAGGGCCTCCATGACGCCCCGGGAGGCGATGTGGCGCCAGCGTCCGGCCTCGGCGACGTACACGTCGCTGCGGCCGACTCCCTGCACGAACACGCGCGTCTGCGGCGCGGCGGAGGACAGCTCGAGCACTCCGCACGTGCGCGCGTCGAGCGTCGTCACGGGGAAGCCGGCGACCGCCGCGGCCGTCACCGGCTGCAGCGTGCCGCGCGAGGGCAGGTAGATCGTGCTGCCGCACTTGACGAACTGCGCGAGGGTCCCCCCGCTCGTGTAGCCCTGGTACGCGGTCGACGGGACGCCGGTGTCGCGCGCGCGTGTGAGCCCCATCTCTGCCGGATACAGCCACGTCGGCAGGTACAGCAGGCGCGAGTCCCACGTGGGCAGGTAGGTCCGCGTGGAGGCCGCGGGCTCAATGAAGCGCCCGGGCGCCCACCTCGTCGCGGTGACCTGGTACTGCGCGGCCTTGGCGGCGGGCATGACGGCCGCGTACGGCACGGCCCCGCCCGTGATGGCGGCGACGTTCGCCTCGTTGTAGATCGGGATGAGCGTCGAGCCGGAGATCCGGTGGATGGCGCCCCCGGACGTGCGGCGGGCCCAGCCGGTGATCGCGGCTCCGGTCGGCACCCGCGTGTACTCGGCCGAGGCCAGCACGGTCTCGGTCCCGCACGAGCCTCCCCAGGCCGACACCTGCGCGCACGACGAGAAGTGATGCCGCTGCCCGCCCTGCAGGAGCGACACGTCGCCCGTGGTCGCGTTGCGGAGGAAGAACGAGGCCTGACCGCCGTTCGGGATGGACTCCGCCGTCTCCGCCGTCACGGTGCGCGGCGCGCCGAACACGCGCTGGTACTCCGCGAGGGTCTCGCGCGTGATGTGCACCTTCTTGCGACCGGTGACGAGGTAGACGTGCGGCTCGGCCTTGATCATGGTGCCGTCCGCGACGCTCGTGACGCCGGTCCCGGTCGAGCCGAACCACAGCCGGAAGTAGCTGTAGAAGTTGCGGTTGCCGTACGACGAGCAGGAGTCGCCGGTGCCGAAGCCTGCCGCGAGCGCGGCTGCGTTGGGCTGGTACGGCGTGTAGTAGTACAGGTTCGCGGTCGCCTGGTTCTTGACGTAGACGCCGGACGAGCCGCACGCGGAGTTGGGGTGGTATCGGATGCTGCGCGTCCCGCCCGGCGCGTACCAGGTGAAGTAGGTGCTGGAACCGTAGATCTTCATCTGGCGGGCCGCGCCGTACACCTGGTTGAAGAACCCGTAGTAGGTCTTGTCGCAGTCGGCGGTGTCGGGGCATCCCATGCCCATCGCGATCGTGAAGCGCCAGTCGCTGGGCCAGGTGTGGGTGATCAGACCCTGCTCCTTCTGGAGCATGACCAGCAGCACCTGCGGGTTGATCCCGCACGCCTGCGAGACCTTGGAGATGATCCGGGCCGCGCTCTCGTTCGCTCCCCCGGTGTACTGCGCGCAGTACGCGTCGGCGGCGCGCGTCGGCGTCGTCTCGACGTACTCCTCGAGGCACGTGTAGCCGGACTGGCAGGTCGCGACCTTGCCGTCGATGAAGCTCGCGATCTGCGCCGCGGTCATGGTCGACCGATTGGTGAACACCGCGTTGCTGATGATGTCGCCCGGCACGAAGCCGACCACGGCGGCGGCCGGCACGAACGCCTCCTTGGGCGCGACCAGCTCGAAGCGGCTCGAGGACGCGTCGCCGCCCGATCCGGAACCCGACGCGGGGTACGGCACGTTCCCGGGGTTCGCGGCGTCGAGGGTCTCGTCGCCGGCCTTGTCGCGCTCGGCCAGCTGGTCCGCCCCCGCCCGGTGGTCGTCGCGATCCATCGGGACCTTCGCGACCGGCGGCGTGGGGGTCGCCTTCTGCTCGGGCGTCGGGGTCTCGGGATCGGGCGAGGCCGCCTGGGGCGCCTTCACCTCGGACGCGCCGGGCGCGTCGGGGGCCGGCTCGTCCGTGGCGGCCGGAGCCGCGGGCTCGGACGTCGGGGCGGGCTCGGACGTGGCGGCCGGAGTCGGGGCGGGCGTCGCCGCCGATGCCGACTCCAGCGGGAACAGCCCGGCCACGAGGGCGAGCGCGGCGAGCGAGGTCGCGAGGAGGCGCGCCACGCGCACCGGGGATCCGCCGCGGGGCATGGCGGGGCGGACGTGGTCGGGGGCACGCATGTGAACAGTGTGACAGAAGTGAAGAAGGCCTGGTAGACGGGCCCGATGCCCTCCCACCTGCCGGGACCGGCCCGCGCTCCCCATCCATGGAAGGATGGAGGGCGTGCGTGCGCGCGGGTCGGCCGCGGGCCCGACGAGAGGAGCCTTTCGGGATGAAGCTGAGCGTCATCGGCTGCGGGTATCTCGGCGCGGTGCATGCCGCGGCGATGGCGTCGCTGGGTCACGACGTGGTCGGCATCGATGTCGACGAGGCGAAGATCGGAAAGCTCGCCGCGGGTGAGACGCCGTTCTTCGAGCCCGGGCTGGCGGAGATCCTGACCGCGGGGATCGGGTCGGGCCGGCTGTCGTTCACGACCGACATGGGCGCCGCCGCGGACGCGGACGTGCACTTCATCGCGGTCGGCACCCCGCAGCGGCGCGACGGCGCCGGCGCGGACCTGCGGTTCGTGGACTCCGCCGTCGAGGGCCTGATCCCGCACCTGAAGCCCGGCTCCCTGGTGGTGGGCAAGTCGACCGTGCCGGTCGGCACCGCCGCCCGCCTGGCCGGGCTGGTGGAGCCTGCCGGGGCGCGGCTGGCGTGGAACCCGGAGTTCCTGCGGGAGGGCTTCGCCGTGAAGGACACGATCGAGCCGGACCGGCTCGTGTACGGCGTGGCCGACGCGTCCCGGGAGCAGGACACGCAGATCCTGGACGAGGTGTACGCGACGGCCCTGTCGACCGGGACGCCGCGGATCGTGACCGACTACGCCACCGCGGAGCTGGTCAAGGTCGCCGCGAACTCGTTCCTGGCCACGAAGATCAGCTTCATCAACGCGATGGCCGAGATCGCCGAGGTCACCGGCGCGGACGTCACCCAGCTCGCCGACGCGATCGGCCACGACAACCGCATCGGCCGCCGCTTCCTCAACGCCGGCGTCGGATTCGGCGGCGGCTGCCTGCCCAAGGACATCCGCGCGTTCGCGGCCCGCGCCGAGGAGCTCGGCAAGGGCGAGTCCGTCGCGTTCCTCAAGCAGGTCGACGAGATCAACCTCCGCCGCCGCCAGCGCCTGGTCGACCTGGTCGTGGACTCCTTCGACGGACAGGTCTACGGCCACCGCGTCGCCGTGCTCGGCCTGGCCTTCAAGCCCGACAGCGACGACATCCGCGACTCCCCCGCCCTCGACGTCGCCGTCCGCCTCAAGGGCCTCGGCGCGGAGGTCATCTCCCACGACCCCGAGGCCATGCCCAACGCCCGCCGCCTGCACCCCCAGCTCGACTACGCCGACACCGTCGACCAGGCCCTCACCGGCGCCGAGGCCGTCGTGATCGTCACCGAGTGGAAGCAGTACCGCGCCCTCGACCCGGTCACCACCGCCGCCCAGGTCGCCCGCCCCGTCGTCTTCGACGGCCGCAACATCCTCGACCCCACCGCCTGGCGCACCGCCGGCTGGACCTACACCGGCATGGGCCGCTGAGCCGCACCGAAACCGAGAACGCGCCCCCGGCTCAGCCGAGGGCGCGTTCTCGTTGATGCGGGCCGGTCACTCCCCCATCGCGCGGATGGCGTCGTCGACGTCGCCGTCGAAGACGAGCTCGCCCTTGCGGATCACGACCGCGCGATTGCAGAGCTCACGCACCATCTCCATGTCGTGGCTGACGATCACCAGCGTCTTGCCCGCGGCGATGAGTTCCTCGAACTTGGCGCGGCACTTCTCGCGGAACGGCGCGTCGCCGACCGACAGGATCTCGTCCACCAGCAGGACATCCACGTCCACGTGGATCGCGACCGAGAACGCCAGGCGCATGAACATGCCCGACGAGTAGTGCTTGACCTCCTGGTCGATGAACTGGCCGATCTCGGCGAACGCGACGATCTCGTCGTACCGCGCCTCGATCTCCTTCTGCTGCATGCCGAGGATCGCGGCGTTCAGGAACACGTTCTCGCGACCCGACAGCTCGGGGTGGAAGCCGGCGCCGACCTCGATCAGCCCGGCGACGCGGCCGCGCGTCAGGACGTGCCCGCCGTCCGGCTGCATGACGCCGGAGAGAAGCTTGAGCAGGGTCGACTTGCCCGAGCCGTTGTAGCCGAGGATCGCGATCGAGTCGCCCTCGTTCACGACGAGGTCGAGACCGTTGAGCGCGTGGAACTGCGTCGACAGCTTGCGGCCGCGGATCCAGCTGACGACCGTGTCCTTCAGCGAGTGCGCGTGATTGAGCATGAACGTCTTGCGGACGCCGTCGACGATGATGCTCGGCGTGTGCACGGGGGCGGTGGCTCTCATGATGCGTCGCTCAGAGGTCCTGAGCGAACCTCCCCTCGAGACGGCGGAACACGGCCTGGCCGATCAGGATGGTGGCCAAGGAGATGAGGGAGGCCCACAGCGTGAGCCAGCCCAGGTCGGGGTGCAGCGGGATGCCGAGCTCGGAGATCCGCCCGCGCGACACCGGCTCCCAGAACGCGTAGTGGAACAGCTCCACCGCCACGGTGATGGGGTTCAGCATGTACAGCTGCAGCAGCCAGCCGGGGAACGCGTCGCGCACCATCGTCCAGAAGTACAGGACCGGCGACGCCCACGTGACGAGCATCAGCAGCAGCTCGACGATCGGCTCGGCGTCGCGGAAGCGCACGTTCACGGCGCCGAAGAACAGCCCGGCGCCGAACGCGACCATCGCCAGGATCAGGATGCCCGCGAGGAACGCCAGCACGCTCATGACCGTGATGTTGACGATCCATCCCATGAACAGGCAGACGATCAGGAGGAGGCCCACCTGCGGGAGGAAGTGCACGAACGCGACGAAGACCGCGGAGACCGAGAACAGCTGGCGCGGCAGGTAGACCTTCCGCACGAGCGGCGCGTTGCCGACGATCGACCGCGTCGCGTTGCCGAACGCCTCGTTGAAGAAGTTGATGCCGATGATTCCGCTGAACAGGTACACCGGGTAGTTCGGGACGGTGTCGCCGAGCTTCATGAAGACGCCCATGATGAGCCAGAACACCAGGAACTGCGTGGCGGGCCGGACGTACGACCAGGTCCAGCCGAGCACCGAGTTGCGATAGCGCGTCGTGACGCCGGTGCGCACGAGGAGCTTCAGCAGGTAGTGCCACCGGAACACGTCGAGCAGCCCGCGGCTGGTGCCGGGGGTCTGGAACTCCGAGCGCGGCACGTGCGCGAACAGGTCGGGCGCGGAGACTTCGGGTTCACTCGGCACGAGCACTCATCCTAGGACAGGGCGACACGGGGAAAGCTGGATGCGTCGTCGCTTCAGAGGTCCGCGTGGACCTGCCACACGCGCTCGGCGGCCCCCGCCCAGGAGAACGCGCGCGACCTGTCCCGCCCCAGCACGCGCAGCCGGCCGGCGCCGCCCGTGAGCGAGCCGTCCGCGAGCGCGTCGACGAGCGCATCCTCGAGGCCGGCCTCGGGGACCACCAGGCCGCCGTCGAGCACGACCTCGCGATGCACGTCGGTGTCGACCGCGACGACCGGCGTGCCGAGCGCCATGGCCTCGACCACGCGCCAGGGCCACGCGGCGCGCAGTCCCGTCGCAAGGAGCACGGCCGCGGCGCCCAGGACGGCCGCCCGGTCGCCCTGATCGAGCCCGGACCGCGCGTGCACGCGGTCCGCCGCCACCCCCGACGAGGTGGCGAGCGCGGAGACGCCCTCCTCCTGCCTCTCGGGCACGTCGATCACGACGACGTCGAGTCCGGTGGGAGCCGCCGCGCGGAAGCCCGCCGCGAGCCCGTCGGAGGCGGCGGTGCCGCCCGCCATCACCAGGTACCCGGCGGGCAGCTTCAGCTCGCGGCGGCGGGCGTCCGCGTCCGTGGGCACGGCGAAGCCGTCGGGCTGGGCGCCAGCGATCACGCGGATCCGCTCGCCGAACCGCGCGTAGACCTCCAGCCTCTCGGCCATCGCGTGAGTCGGCACGATCACCGCGTCCGCGTGGCGCGCGGCGCGGCGCAGCAGGCCCCGCTCGGCCATCGCGACGGCGCGCGGCAGCTCGTCGGGCGCCTCCCAGGCGCGCAGGTCCCACAGGGTCACGACGGTCTGGTCGTGGTCGTGCACGCGGTCGTGCCGCACGAGCGGGGCCAGCAGGGTCGGCGAGTGGATCATCCCCCCGCCGACACCGGCCACCACGCCGAGCTGCCATGCGGCGGCGGTCTCGCGGCGGCCGAGCGGGAGGCGCCGGCCGGGGGCGACGCCCGCGATGGCGGGCAGCGTGCCCGCGGGAGCGATCGCCTCGACCGCGCAGCCCGACGGCGCCGTCTCGGCGAGCGCCGCCGCCAGGCCGCGCGACGCCATCGCGAGGTCGGGGTGGGTGGCGGAGACGAGCTGGTCGAGCACGACGCGAAGGGTGACCGTCATGCCTCGAACCTTAGTCAGCCCGCCCGGGAGGAAGCCTGGGCAGACCGACCTACGGCGCGGGGGTCTCGGTCTCCTCCACGGGGTGCAGCGTCGCCGCGATCAGCTCGCGGATCGCCGGGTAGTCGGGATTCTCGGGGTCGGGCACGGTCGGCGGCGCCAGCTCCACCGTGGTGACCGGCTGCTCCTTCGCCTTCAGCCCGAGGTCCACGAAGTACGACAGCATCGACTGCGGCAGGTCCGTCTCGACCAGGTTCTGGCCCGCCTGCGCGACCGCCTGGAAGCGCGTCAGCACGACCTCGGGGGTGAACTGCGCGAGGATCGCCTCCTGCAGCTGGCGCTGGCGCTTCATGCGGTCCCAGTCGCTGGTCGTGTAGCGCGAGCGGGCGTACCACTGCGCGGTGTCGCCGTCCATGCGCTGCACGCCCGGCTCGATCCAGCCGATCGCCCACTCCTCGGCCGGCTGGCCCTCGTAGGCGGGCCCGCCGCCCTTGGGCAGGCGCTGCGTGACCTCGATCTCGACGCCTCCGAGGGCGTCGACCAGATCCGCGAAGCCGTGCATGTCGATGAAGACGTAGTACGGGATCTCGATGCCGAGGATGCCCTCGGCGGCGTCCTTGGTCGCCTCGACGCCCGGCGACGAGCCGTGTGCGGCCGCCTCCGGATAGAGGGCCGCGCCGTCGCGGCAGAGCTCGACCTCGGTGCGCAGCTGGTTGATGCCCGAGCCCCAGCCGCACTCCGGGTCCGCATGCCCCTCGTGCCCGTACGGATACAGGTCCTGCATGGGACCGGGGCTGAACGGGAAGTGCGGGAGGTCGCGCGGGATGCCCGTGATGGTCGTGGCGCCGGTCTCGGCGTGGATGGAGACGACCGAGATGCTGTCGAACCGCATCGAGTCGCGGCCCTCGCCGCTGTCGGCTCCGAGCAGCAGGATGTTGTAGTACCCCTCGCTGGGCGGCACGGTGGGCCCGCCCAGGCCGAACACCGAGCCGATCGCGTCGCGCGCCGCGCCGACCGTCCCCGCCCCGTAGGCCGCCGTCCCGCCGGAGAGCACCATCAGGACGACCGACAGCAGCGCGATCCCGTAGCGCGCGGGCGTGCGTGTCCGCACGAGGCGCACGAGGCGCAGGGTGTCGATGCCGAGCACGATCCAGAGCACGCCGTAGGCGGCGATCAGCACCTGCGCGACCGTGAGGATCACGCCGCTCACGTTCACGGGCCCGACGCGCACCGAGGTCAGCAGCCACACGACGGCGTCCCGCCACAGCAGCATCCCGAGCAGGAACAGGAGCGCGATCGCCCACGCCCAGAGCGTGGCGCCCAGGCCGAAGCGTCCGAGCCGGCGACTGCCCGCGAGCGCCTGCGCGGATCCGGGGATGAGCCAGCCCAGCACGACGAGCCACCAGCCGCGGCGGGTCATCATCCCCTCGTCCGCGAGGTCGGGGCGCCGCAGCGGACGCTTCTCGATGAGCGCACCGCCCATCGCGGGGCGCGCGTGATGCGCGACCCCGCGGGATCGCGTGGCGGCTGCCGTCACCGCACCGGTCCGCTCGTGGCCCGCAAGATCACAGCGAGTCCTTCAGCCGGGCGTTCTTCTCCTCGACCTGGCGCTCGAGGTCGCGGGCGAACTCCTCGATGCGATCCGCGATGCCGGGGTCTGCGGCCCCCAGGATGCGCGCCGCGAGCAGACCGGCGTTGCGCGCACCGTTGATCGACACCGTCGCGACGGGGATCCCGGCGGGCATCTGCACGATCGACAGCAGCGAGTCCAGTCCGTCGAGGGTCTTGAGCTGGACGGGCACGCCGATCACGGGCAGCGGCGTCATGGACGCGAGCATGCCCGGAAGGTGGGCGGCGCCGCCGGCGCCGGCGATGATGGCGCGCAAGCCGCGTCCGCGCGCCTCGCGGGCGTAGCGCATCAGCTTGTCGGGCGTGCGGTGGGCCGAGACGACCTCGACCTCGTGCGGGATGCCGAACTCGGTGAGGGCGGCGGAGGCGTCGACCATCACGCGCCAGTCGGAGTCGGATCCCATGACGACGCCGATCAGCGGGGCGTCAGACGAATTCAGCACGCGCCCCAGGCTAGGACGAGAGCCTGGACGTTCCCGGATGCGACCCGGGAAACCACCGGGTTTCGCCCCGGAATGGCGGCATCCGCGATCGTTTCGCTCGAGTCGCCGGGCGGGCGCGCCCGATCAGGCGAAGAAGTCCGCGGCCGCGCGGGCCTCGTACGCGACGTCGTCCAGGTCGTCGCCCAGCGTGTTGACGTGGCCGACCTTCCGGCCGGGACGCGGGTCCTTGCCGTACGTGTGGATCTTCGCCGTCGGGTGCTGGGACATCGCGGCCGCGAACCGGTCGGTGAGCCCGGCGTCCTTCGGGCCGCCGAGGATGTTCACCATCACGGCCCAGTCGGCGAGCGGATCCGTCGCGCCGAGCGGCAGGTCGAGGACGGCGCGCAGGTGCTGCTCGAACTGGCTCGTCACGGAGCCGTCCTGCGTCCAGTGGCCGCTGTTGTGCGGCCGCATCGCGAGCTCGTTGACGAGGATGCGCTCGTCCGGGGTCTCGAACAGCTCGACCGCGAGCATGCCGGTCACGCCGAGGCCCTCGGCGATGGTCACGCCGATGCGGGCGGCCACCTCCATCAGCTTCTCGCTCGCGCGGGGCGCGGGCGCGATGACCTCGGCGCACACGCCGTCGCGCTGCACGGTCTCGACCACGGCGTACGCGACGACCTCGCCGCCGGGACGCCGGGCGACTTGCTGCGCGAGCTCGCGTGTGAACGGCACCAGCTCCTCGACCAGCAGCGGCCCCTCGACGGCCTCGAACCAGTCCGCGGCGGCCGCGGCGTCGGACACCACGCGCACGCCCTTGCCGTCGTAGCCGCCGCGCGGAGTCTTCACGACCGCGCGACCGCCGTGGTCGTCGAGGAAGGCCTGCAGCTCGTCCTCGCCCTCGACCGCCGCCCAGTCGGGCTGGGGCGCGCCGAGCTCGGCCAGCCGACGGCGCATCACGAGCTTGTCCTGCGCGAACTGCAGCGCATCCGGACCGGGGTGCACCGCGACGCCCGCGTCGACGAGCGCGCGCAGCACGGGCTGCGGCACGTGCTCGTGGTCGAACGTGATGACGTCGACGTCCTTCGCGAACTCCAGCACGGTGTCGACGTCGCGGTAGTCGCCGACGGAGGTCGCCGCGAGCGATGCGGCCATCCCGTCGCCCTCCGCGAGGACCCGCAGCTCGACGCCCAGCTCGACCGCGGGCGCGATCATCATCCGCGCCAGCTGTCCCCCGCCGATCACGCCGACTCGCATACCCATAGATCCTCCAAGTTGGTCAGGCTCCATCTTCGCGCATCCCGCACAACCCCGTTCGTCGCCCCGTCGGCCCCGCGTCCACAGCATTCACTTCTGAAAAGAAAGCGCCCGTTCTAAAGAAGGCTGTCCCGGTGCGCGAGGATCTGGTTCATCTCGACCTGGTCGGCGAGGACCTCTCCGATGAGAACGGCGCCAGGCACGTCCTTCATGACCAGCTGCCCCTCGACGCCGTCCGACAGCGTGAGGGTGCCGGTTCCGCGCATGCGCTGCAGGACGCTGCGGTGCGTGGCGACGGTGTAGCCCCGCGCGTGCGACATCTCGACGCGCGAGCGGGAGAGCATGCCGTTCCGGCTGATCACCCGCCGAGTGGTGATCGTGTAGGTGCGCGACAGCCAGACCGCGAACGGCAGGACAACGCCGAGCAGCACGAGCGCGCCCGCCGCCGCCAGAAGCATCCAGTCCTCGAAGGGCGCCGGGAGGTTGCCGTACAGGAAGCCGACGGCTCCCGCGACCGCGATGAGGAGCGCGGCCGACCACGCCAGGCTGCCGGCGTGACCGCGAAGCGTCGCGATGACCAGCTCGGGCGCGGGCGCGCCGGGGGGCGGCGTCACGGGACGCGAACCCGGGGTCGGCTGGCTCACCCCTCCATTGTGCCCACGGGGACCGACACGGCCCGCCGGGCGCGCCGGGGGGCTCAGCCGACGGCGCGGGCGTGCACGACGTCGCCCGCCGACACGGCACGGTCGCCGACCAGGAGGCGGCCCTCCGCGTCGAGCGCGCGGGCTCGGCCCCGCAGCGTCGAGCCGTCCGGCAGGGACACCGCGACCTCGCGTCCGATCGTCACGCAGCGCTCCGCGACCACGCCGTGCACGCCGGGGGCGCCCGACGCGGCGAGCGCGCCGAGCAGCCGGTCGAGCTCCGCGAGGTAGTCGGTCACGAGCGCGTCCTCGTCGCAGGACTCCCCGAGCGCGGCGAAGGACGTCGCGGTCGGCACCGGCAGGTCCTCCGCGGCCATCGCCGTGTTCACGCCGGACCCGATCACGACCGCATCCGGATCGCCGGTGCCCTCCGCGAGGATGCCGCAGATCTTGCGTCCGTCGACCAGCACGTCGTTGGGCCACTTCACCCCGACTCCGCGGCCCGGCAGCTGCGCCGCGACCGCGTGGGCCATCGCGGCGCCCGCGGCGAGCGGAATCCATCCGCGCGCGGCGGGCGGCACCTCGGGCACGCGCACCAACACGGACACGGCGAGCGCGGAGCCCGCCGGCGCCTGCCACACGCGGTCCAGGCGGCCGCGCCCGGCGCGCTGGTCGCGCGTGAGCAGCACCGACAGGTGCGGCAGCGACGCATCGGCGGCCGCGGCCACCAGATCCGCGTTGGTCGACCCGGTCGACTCCACCTGCCGCCATGCCCCGGCGACGTCCCGCGCCCGCTCGAACTCCATGCCGGAAGCCTAAGGTCACGCCGGACAAGGACTCCTCCGCCGCACAAGGATGATCGGGCGGCCGGCTTCCTGGTCTCACGCATTCCTCCTTGTCCCGTGCGACGGCCGACCGCTCGTCCACCGTCCGCCCTCACGGGCCGCCTTCTCCCGATCGACGCGGTGGCCGCCCCGACGGCGCCTCGCCCACGCCAGGCTCGGCCCATGGACCTGGTGCGGGAGCTCGCGGCGCGCGGCGGCTGGGCGAGCCGGCGGGCGCTCATCGCCGCGGGATGGCATCCCCGGAAGCTGCGCCAGGCGGCGCTCGAGGCAGGGCTTCCCCTCGTGCGCCGGCAGTGGCTGCTCCTGCCTTCCGCACCACCTGGAGTGCGCGAGGCGGCACGTGTCGGCGGCCGCCTGACGTGCGTCGCCGAGGCGGAGCGCATCGGCCTCTGGATCCCCCGGCGGGATCCGCGACCCCACATCGCGGTCCCGCGGAACGCGGATCTCACCCCGCGCGGCATCGCCCACTGGTCGACCGGCCCCGCTCCGGCGGCGGGCCTGCTGGTGGACCCGATCGAGAACGTACTGCATCACACCGCGTCCTGCCTCACCGAGCTCGAGACCTTCGCGATCTGGGAGTCCGCCATCCGCAAGGGGCTGATCACCGTCGACGCGATTCGACGCATCCGCTGGACGACCACCGCGGCTCGCCGTGTCGCCGCCGACGTCGGGGCCCACTCGGATGCGGGCACCGAGTCGTACCTGGTCCGGCAGTGCCGAGCGGCCGGCATCCCCTGTCGCCAGCAGGTGCACCTGTACGGCCGCGATGTGGACGCGCTGATCGGCGACCATCTCGTGATCCAGGTCGACGGCTTCGCCTTCCACTCCGACGCCGCGACGCGCACGGCCGACCTCGCCCACGACCGTCTGCTCCGGCTGCGGGGCTACACGGTCCTGCGGTTCACCTACGCCGACGTGATGCACCACTGGCCGGACGTCGAGGCCCAGATCCGGTCCGCGATGGCCCAGGGTCTGCACCTCTGACCCCGTCACCGCACAAGGAGAAGTCCACGAGACGAGGACGGATGGCGGCAGATCATCCTGGCCTCGCGCAGTCCTCCTTGTGCCGCGCCGGAGGCGGCGCCGTCGCCCCGGATGGCGACACACCACACAGGTTCCTCCGGGTCGTTGTGCGCGGCCGCCAAGGCTGGGCCGGGGTCCGCGGATAGGGTGGAACGCGTGACCGAACCCGACCTGTCGACCACCGCCGGCAAGATCGCCGACCTGCGCGCCCGCTACCACGAGGCCGTCGTGGCGGCCGAGGAGAAGGCCCGCGAGAAGCAGCACGCCAAGGGCAAGATGACGGCGCGCGAGCGCATCGAGCTCCTCGTCGACCCCGGCAGCTTCGTCGAGCTCGACGAGTACGTGCGCCACCGCACGACGGCGTTCGGCATGGACAGGTCGCGCCCGTACGGCGACTCGGTGATCACGGGCGTGGGCACGATCCACGGCCGCACCGTCGCCGTGTACGCGCAGGACTTCACGACCTTCGGCGGCTCGCTCGGCGAGGTGGCCGGCGAGAAGATCATCAAGATCATGGAGTTCGCGCTCCGCGGTGGGATGCCCATCATCGGCATCCTCGACTCGGGCGGCGCGCGCATCCAGGAGGGCGTCGTCGCGCTCGGCAAGTACGGCGAGATCTTCCGCCTGAACACCGCCGCCTCGGGCGTCATCCCCCAGATCTCGATCATCATGGGCCCGGCCGCGGGCGGCGCCGTGTACTCCCCCGCGCTGACCGACTTCGTGATCATGGTCGACAAGACCAGCCAGATGTTCGTCACCGGCCCCGACGTGATCAAGACCGTCACGGGCGAGGACGTCGGGATGGAGGAGCTCGGCGGCGCGTACACGCACAACACGCGCTCAGGTGTGGCCCACTACCTGGCCGAGGACGAGGACGACGCGCTCGACTACGCGCGCACGCTGCTCGGATTCCTTCCCGACAACAACATGGCCGAGCTGCCCGTCTACGAGACGCCGTTCGAGTGGGAGACCACGGATCCGGACCGCACGCTGGACACGGTCATCCCCGACTCCCCGAACCAGCCCTACGACATCCACGACGTGATCGGCCACCTGGTCGACAACGGCGACTTCCTCGAGGTGCAGCCGCTGTTCGCGCCCAACATCGTGATCGGATTCGGACGCGTGGAGGGCCGGACGGTCGGCATCATCGCGAACCAGCCGAAGCAGATGGCCGGCACGCTCAACATCGAGGCCGGCGAGAAGGCCTCGCGGTTCGTGCGCTTCTGCGACGCCTTCTCGGTGCCGATCGTCACGCTGGTCGACGTGCCGGGCTACCTGCCGGGAACCGATCAGGAGTGGACCGGCGTGATCCGCCGCGGCGCGAAGCTGCTCTACGCGTACGCCGAGGCCACCGTGCCGCTCGTGACCGTGATCCTGCGCAAGGCCTACGGCGGCGCGTACATCGTGATGGGCTCCAAGCAGCTCGGCGCCGACGTCAACCTCGCGTGGCCGACCGCGGAGATCGCCGTCATGGGCGGCCAGGGCGCGGTCAACATCCTGTACCGCGGCGAGCTGAAGCGGGCTGAGGAGGCGGGCGAGGACGTCGCCGCCGTGCGCACGCGCCTGGCGAACGAGTACACCTACAACGTGGCCTCGCCGTTCCTGGCGGCCGAGCGCGGCGAGCTGGACGGCATCATCGAGCCGTCGGCGACCCGAGTGGCGATCGCGAAGGCGCTGCGCGCCCTGCGCGGCAAGCGCGCGGAGCTGCCGCCCAAGAAGCACGGGAACATCCCCCTCTGATGGACGCGACGAGCGCAGAGCCGGGCGCGCAGCACCCCGCGCCCCGCGTCGAGGTCGTGCGCGGCGCGCCGACCGAGGAGGAGCTGGCGGCGCTGCTCGCCGTGGTCGGCGAGGAGTACACGCGCGAGACTGAGGAGGCCGTCGCCGAGGAGCCGCGCGTCTCGGCCTGGGAGCGCACGCAGCGCCGCTTCCGCGAGCCCCTGCGCCGGGACATCCCGTGGGGTCGCTTCGCCCGCTGATCCCCATCGGGGACAAGGGGGACGGATGTCCCCCAAAGTACCTACATACAGGGCTCTCGCGTCCCACGGATACTGAGTGTGGAAACGCTTGAGCGTTAGCGTTAGGCCGACCGTCCGCTCCAGGGTAGGCGCACGGGAATCGGCCCCTGATGCGGACGGTTTTCGGGTAACCGATCCGCGACCCGGTGGGGGAGGCATCGCCTCCCCCACCTTTCTTTGTACTGACTCGCGGAGCTCGAGCCTGGGGGCGTCAGCGCGTGGGGCGCGGGACCTCGCGCCAGAGCAGCACGTCGTCCTCGTCGCTGAGGCCGTCGCCGCCGGCCGAGCGGCCGACGATCGTCAGCGCCACCTGCGGGTCCGGCGCCGACCGGATGATGATGCGGGCGGCGTCGGTGCCCTCGAGCGTGCGGGCCAGCTCGCCGCGCACCTCCTCGAGCTCCGCGTCGGTCAGGTCGTCGAGGCCGCCCTCGTCGAAGACGGTCACCGTCGCGCCCCGCAGCCGCGCGGCGGCGATCGCCTCGCGCACGTCGTCGTCGAGCAGCCGCGCGCCGCGCAGCTCGTCGCGCAGCCGCCCCTCGGCCAGGCGGGCATCCGTGCGCTCGTCGTCGGTGAGATCCCCACCCGTCTCGATCACGCGCGACAGGATGGGCCCTGCCACCGCCAGGGCGTACTGCACCCGGCGTCTGCGCTCCAGGCGCCGGACGGCCTGCGTCGCCTGCCAGGCCGACGTGGCCTGCTGCAGCGCCGCGAGGCGCGCTGTGTCGCGGTACGCGCGATCCGTGAAGATCATCAGCAGCTGCGCGAGCGTGACCCAGACGACGGACCCCACGAGTCCCAGCGACATCGCGGCCGGGAGCCCGATCGCCGCCGAGGACTCGATCGTCAGGATCGCGATGCCGATCCAGGCGGAGATCGGACGATGGCGGACGCACACGATCGTCATGACGGCCCCGACGGCGCCCAGATACCAGGTCGCGTGCGACGCGGTGCGCTGCGCCTCGTCGGTGGCGGCCGTCACCAGGAGCGGGATGATGGCGGCGCCCGCGAGCGCGATCAGCGCCGCCCACCACGGCAGCGGCCGTCCGGCCCGCGGGGCGTCGTCGTCGGGGTCGACGGGCGGCTGGTGGTCGCGGTCGACGGCCAGGAGCACCAGCAGCGTGATCGCCACGTAGAGGCCGACCGCCGCGAGCGCCACCCCGAGATCGCCGCCCTCGGGGCGGACGAGGCCGCGCACGGCGAAGTACGCCGTGAAGGCGAGCGCGATGACCTCGAGCACGCGTCGGACGCTTCTCACAGCGCCTTCTCCCCGGTCCAGGTCAGCGCCACGGTGGTGCCGCGGGCGCCCGAGACGATCGTGGCGTCACCGCCGGCCGCGGCCATGCGGGCGAAGATCGACGCGCGGATGCCGAGGCGGTCTGCCGGGATCGAGGCGACATCCACGCCGGGGCCGGTGTCGGACACCTCGACCCGCACTCCCCGGCCGGCGGGCTCGACGCGCACGGCGAGGCCGACGCCGTCGGCGTGCTGGACGGCGTTGGCGACCGCCTGGGTCGCGGCCAGCACGACGGCGCGCGCCACCCGGCCGGGCACCACGGCGTCCTGGTCGTCGTCCTCGCGCTCGACCGCGAGCTGCACCCCCATGTCGGCGGCGGAGCGCTCGATGTCGGAGGCGATCGCCGAGCGTGAGACCGGCTCGTCGCTGCCCTCGGGGTCGTCGCTCTCGGCGTTCGCGAGGCGCGTCAGGGCTTCCCGCGCCATGGACACGGCGAGCTGCCGCTCGCGGTCGGTGCGGGCGCGCTCGGCCGCGATCAGCGCGGCGAGCACGCTGTCGTGCATCAGGGCCGCGACGGCGACCCGCTCCTGCTCGGCCGCGTCGGCGGAGGCCGCGCGCGCGTACGCCAGCACGGCCTGGGCGCGGGCGGCGTCGACTCCGCCCGCGAGGCTGCGCAGCACCCACGCGACGGTGACGAAGACCCCGCCCTGGATGAGCGCGACCGACACGTCGTACCCCGTGCTGACCCAGAACTCGGGCTCGGAGCCGCCGCGGATCAGCCGGATCAAGGCGTACAGGAGCGACATCCCGACCGCCCAGGCGTACTGCCACGCGAGCGGGAAGGCGACGACCGCCCCGACGGTCGCGAGGTTGATGAGGAAGAACGTCCAGGGCTGCGCGCCGGGGTCGGGCGGGGTTCCCGTCGTGGCGATGGGCCAGAACACGAGGGCGATCGGGTAGACGATCGCGAACACGGCCGACGCGGTGCGCGCGCGATACCCGGCCAGGCAGCACACGATCATGGCGGCGAGCGCGACGAAGACCACCATGTGGAGCACGTCGTGCGCCGGGCCGATCCCGTGCAGGTCGAGCGACACCACGAACGCCTGGCCGCCGACGCCGAGGCAGCCGACCGCGACCAGGATCTGGATGATCCGCTCCATGCGGGTCGCCGTGTAGCTTCCGGCGGAGGCGACGCCGAGGCCCGCTGCGGGTAGCCGGCCCCAGGCCTCGCGGAGCAGCCCCTGGGCGGTCACGCGGTCAGTCCTCCGCGGACGCGTCGACGATGCCGTCCTCCATGGCGCGGCGCAGCAGGTCGACCTTGGTGGGCGCCGGGCGGCCGACCTCGATGTACTTCATCCGCACGCGGTTCACGTTCTCCTTGGCGGTCGAGTACGCGATCCCGAGCCGGCTGGCGACGATCTTGAGCGGCAGGCCCGCGGCGTACAGGCGCAGCACCTCGCGCTCGCGCGTGGACAGCTGCGCGTCGGCGAACTCCCGGTCGCCCTCGACCGCGCTGGCCCACTCGACGTTGTTGAGGGGTTCGCCGCGCGCGGCGGTGCGCACGGCCCCGAGCACGTCGTCCAGGGGCGACGCCTTGCTCACGACGCCCACGGCGCCCGCGGCGAGCGCCTCGCGCACGGCGGCGGGGCGATCGGCGACGGAGTGGATGATCACGGCGGACTCGCCGGCCAGCCGCGTCACGTTCTCGGTGACCGTGGTCCCGTCGCCGAGCGTGAGGTCCAGCAGCACGACGTCCGCCGGCCCCGCGCCGGTGGCGGCGCGCCACGTGCAGTACTCGTTCACGCCGGCGCCCGCGAAGACGACCTCCATGCCGTCCCGCTCGAGGGCCGCGACGAGCCCGAGGCGCACGGACTCGTGATCGTCGATGAGGGCCACGCGCGTCATGGGGAGAGCCTATCGGCGCGGACGGCGCTGTCCGCGGCGGGGCGCGGCGGCCGCGCGGCGCGGACGGGGCTCACTGACCGGTGAGCGCCGGCGCGGTCTCGCGGGGCGCGGCCGCGAGCCTCGCGACGGCCCGGTCGTAGCCGATGACCAGCGCGGCCAGCAGCGCGACCGCGACGATCATCGGCAGCAGCGAGACTGCGACCCCGAGCCAGCCGCCGATCCCGGGCTCCATGAACGGATACGGGATGCGGTCGTCCACGTGCGGGAAGACGACCGCCCGCAGGATCGTGAGCAGCCCGTACGCGAGGGGGTACAGCGGCCACCACGCCACGTCGGTCCATCGGGTGCGCCCCCTCGGCCCGAACGCGAGCCAGTCGAGCAGGAAGCCGATCGGCATGACGTAATGCGAGAGCAGGATCGCCACGCCCTCGAGCGCCACGGCCGGATCCGGATCCAGCACCTGGTCGAACGGGTTCGCCCAGTGCGACAGCATGGCGTGCGCGATGATGCCGACGAACACCATCCAGGTCGTGATCGCGCCCCGCAGGCGCGGCGCGGGGAGGTCGGTCGTGCCGCGGTCCAGCATCGTCCACACGCCCACGACCAGGTAGCCGAGCAGGATCGCGTTGGTCACGGTCGTGAGGAACGCGGACCCGTGCGACCCGGTCATGAACCCGAAGACCGACAGCCCGATGAGCAGGCACCGGTACCAGAGCTGCGGGGTCGCGAGAACGCGGGTCACGGCCCGATGATATTCCGGATCACGGGGATCCGCCCGGATCAGCGGGCGAGGATCGCCACGGCCTCGACGTGGTGCGAGTGCGGGAACAGGTCGAACGCCCGCAGCGACTGCAGCTCGTAGCCGGAGCCGCGGAAGTAGCCCACGTCGCGCGCGAGCGCCACCGGGTCGCACGCGACGTACGCCACGCGCGACGGGCCGAGGTCCGAGATCGCCTCGACGACCTCGCGTCCGGCGCCCGCACGCGGCGGGTCGAGGAGGGTCACGCCGCGCGTGAGCATCTCGCGGTCGAACAGGCTCGCCTGCCCGACCAGGCGGGCGAGGAAGCGGTCCACACGCGCCGTGACCGCCTCCGCACCGAGATCGGCCAGGTTCTGCTCGGCGTGCATCGTGGCCCGCGGCTCGGACTCGACCGTCGTGAGCCGCGCTCCCCCGGCCAGCTCGCCCAGCGCGGCGGCGAACAGGCCCACCCCGCCGTAGAGGTCGAGGTGCCAGGCGTCGCTCGTGACCTCGCCCAGCGCATCGCGCACCGCCCGGTCGAGCGTCGCCGCCGCCGCGCGGTGGACCTGCCAGAACCCGCCGGCGTCGAGCTGGAACTCCCGATCGCCGACGCGCTCCGTGAGGATCTCGGGCGCCCGCGTCTCCCGCGGTGCGGCCGGGCGTCGCCCACGGCCGCGCGCCGCGCGGTCCTTCGCGGGGCGCCGGATGGTGCGCACCCCGCCGTCGGCCGGCTGGACGAGGTCGATCCTGCCCTCGGGCGCCTTGCGCAGTGCGAGCGCCACGGCCTCGATCTCGGGCGTCGCGAGGGGGTGCGACTCGACGGGGATGACGGTGTGGCTGCGCGCCGCGTACGGACCGATGCGGCCGTCCGCGTCGACGTGCAGGCTCACGCGCGTGCGATAGCCCGTGCCGTCCACGGTGCCCGTCGCGTCCGGATGGTCGGAGCCCAGCACGGCCTCCGGGCCGACGACGTCCACGTCGACCGCGCCGCCCGCGAGGCGCTCGAACGCCTCGCGCAGCACCTGCGCCTTGAGAGCCCGCTGCCGGGGCAGGGCGATGTGGCCGAAGTCGGCGCCGCCGGGCCGCGCCTCGGGGGCGACCGAGACGTCCGCCTGCGGCCAGATGTGCGGGCGGCGGTCGGGCGACGCGTCGAGCACCTCGAGCGTCTCCGCGCGCGCGAACGACTTCTTCACGTCGGTCACCCGCGCGCGCACCCGCTCGCCGGGGAGCGCGTCGGGGACGAACACCACCAGGCCCTCATGGCGCGCGACGAAGACTCCCCCGTGCGCGACTCCGGTCACCTCGAGGTCGATCGTGTCGCCGTTCTGCATCCGTCCATCCTCCCAGAGCGCACCTGCGCGGACGCCATACCCTGGTCCCCATGCAGGTGCTGCTCGCGTCGACGTCCCCCGCCCGCCTGATGCTGCTGCGGCAGGCCGGCATCGAGCCTCTGACGATGTCACCCGCGGTCGACGAGGAGGCGGTGATCGCCGAGACGGAGGCGCGGGAGGGCAGGATCCTGCCGCCGGATGAGCACGTCCTGCTGCTGGCGCGTCGCAAGGCGGCCGACGTGGCCGCGCGGGTCCCCGCGGAGCGCCCCGGGTTCGACGGGATCGTGATCGGCGGCGACTCGATGTTCGAGCTGGACGGGATCGTGCACGGCAAGCCGTACACGCCCGAGGCGGCGACGGCGCGCTGGCGGGACATGCGCGGACGCACCGGGGTGCTGCACTCCGGCCACAGCGTGTTCCGGGTCGCCCCGGGCGCCGAGCCGGTCGAGGCGCACGCGGTCGCCGAGGCCGCCGTGACATTCGCGGCGGACGTGGACGACGCCGAGATCGCGGCCTACGTCGCCAGCGGCGAGCCGCTCCACGTGGCGGGCGCGTTCACGGTCGACAGCCTGGGCGGCGCGTTCATCGAGCGCGTCGAGGGCGATCCGTCCACCGTCGTCGGGATGTCGCTGTCGACCGTCCGCCGCCTGGTGCGCGAGCTCGGCGTGGCCTGGACGGACCTGTGGAACCGGACCGCGTAGGGCCCTCCTCGTAGACGACCCGACACGTTCTCGCCCTTTTCTTGTCGAGGGTGCTCAAAGGCGGATGCCCCGGCGTAGGTAGGCTGAAACCCATGCCTGCCATCGCCAAGGTGCTCATCGCGAACCGCGGCGAGATCGCCGTTCGCATCGTCCGCGCGGCCCGCGACTCGGGGATCTCGTCCGTTGCCGTCTACGCAGATCAGGACCGGGACGCGCTGCACGTGCGCCTGGCCGACGAGGCGTACGCGCTCGACGGACAGACCAGCGCCGACACGTACCTGCAGATCGACAAGATCCTGTCGGTCGCCCGACGCTCGGGCGCCGACGCGGTGCACCCCGGCTACGGATTCCTCGCCGAGAACGCCGACTTCGCCCGCGCGGTGCAGGCCGCCGGCCTGATCTGGATCGGCCCGTCGCCCGAGGCGATCGAGGCGCTCGGCGACAAGGTCACCGCGCGGCACGTCGCCGAGAAGGTGGGCGCTCCCCTCGCCCCCGGCACGCCGGGTCCCGTGGACACGGCCGACGAGGTCGTCGCGTTCGCGAAGGAGGTCGGCCTGCCGATCGCCATCAAGGCGGCGTACGGCGGCGGCGGCCGCGGCCTGAAGGTCGCCCGCACGCTCGAGGAGGTCCCCGAGCTGTTCGAGTCGGCCACGCGCGAGGCCATCGCGGCGTTCGGCCGCGGCGAGTGCTTCGTCGAGAAGTACCTCGACAAGCCGCGCCACGTCGAGACCCAGTGCCTCGCGGATGCCGAGGGCAACGTCGTCGTGATCTCCACGCGCGACTGCTCGCTGCAGCGCCGTCACCAGAAGCTCGTCGAGGAGGCGCCCGCGCCGTTCCTGACCGACGAGCAGAACGCCACGCTGTACGAGGCGTCCAAGGCCATCCTGCGCGAGGTCGGCTACACCGGCGCCGGCACGTGCGAGTTCCTGATCGGCGCCGACGGCACCATCTCGTTCCTCGAGGTCAACACGCGTCTGCAGGTCGAGCACCCCGTGTCCGAGGAGGTCACGGGCATCGACCTGGTGCGCGAGCAGTTCCGCATCGCCGCGGGCGGCACGATCGACTACGACGACCCGACCCCGGTCGGCCACTCGATCGAGTTCCGCATCAACGGCGAGGACCCCGGCCGCGGCTTCCTGCCGCAGCCCGGCCCGATCCACGTCTTCAAGACGTTCGGCGGCCCCGGCATCCGCCTCGACTCGGGCGTGACCGCCGGCGACTCGGTCAGCGGCGCGTTCGACTCGCTGCTCGCCAAGATCATCGTCACCGGCCGCGACCGCGCCGAGGCACTCGAGCGCTCGCGCCGCGCGCTCGACGAGTTCGAGGTCGCCGGCCTGCCCACCGTGCTGCCGTTCCACCGCAAGGTCGTCCGCGACCCCGCGTTCACGGCCGAGAGCGGCGAGTTCGGCGTGTACACGCGCTGGATCGAGACCGAGTTCGAGAACGACATCCCCGCCTGGGACGGTGAGCTCGAGGCGCCCAAGCCCGCCGAGTCGCGCCACACCGTGGTCGTCGAGGTCGCCGGCAAGCGCCTCGAGGTCAGCCTGCCCGACCGCATCGCGCAGGCGCCCGGCACCGCCGGCCGCCCCGCGATCGTGCCGCCGTCGCGCCGCAGCCACGCGGCCGGCGCGGTGACCAGCGGCGCCTCGGGCGACGCGCTCAAGTCGCCCATGCAGGCCACGGTCGTCAAGGTCGCGGTCGAGGAGGGCCAGACGGTCGTGAAGGGCGACCTGGTGGTCGTGCTCGAGGCGATGAAGATGGAGCAGCCGCTGCAGGCCCACAAGGACGGCGTGATCGCCAAGATCGACGCCACCCCCGGCACCACGGTCCCGGCGGGCCACCAGCTCCTCCAGATCAGCTGACGCGCGATGAGACTGGTCTCGGGCGACGAGACTGGTCTCGCCGCGACCAGTCTCGTCGCCCAGGACCAGTCAACGCATGGTGTGGTCCACCGCGGAGTGCGAGTCGCGTCTCAGCCGTTTCGTCTCCGCTTCGCTCCGCTCAACGACCGACACCGAGCCCGGGTCATCTACGGTCGTGCGAGCGAAGCGAGCGTGGAGCGAAGCGACCAATCGCAGCGCGAAGCGCTGCCGAACGGAGCGTCAGCGACGTTCCTCGCTCGCGAGTGTCCGGCGCGGAGCGTCGGCGCGAGCGTGCGAGACGCTCCTCAAGAGAACGCGTTCTCGAAGCCGAGGCTGCGGGCGATGACGCCGAGCTGGACCTCGGTCGAGCCCTCGCCGATCGTGAGGATGCGCGCGTCGCGGTAGTGCCGCGCGACCGGGCTCTCGTTCATGAAGCCGTAGCCGCCGAAGATCTGGGTGGCGTCGGCGGCGTTGTCCATGGCCGCCTCGGAGCCGATGAGCTTCGCGAGCGACGCCTGGGTCGTGAACGGCAGGCCGGCGTCGATCCGGCGGGCCGCGTCGTGCATGACGGCGCGGGCCGCGGCGACACGGGCCTGCATCCGGGCGATCGTGAACGCGATGTGCTGGTTGTCGCCGATCGGCTTGCCGAACACCACCCGCTTCTTCGCGTACCGCACCGCCTCCTCGAGGCAGCCCTGCGCCGCGCCGACGCACAACGCCGCGAACGCCACGCGCCCCTCGTCGAGGATGCTCAGGAAGTTCGAGAACCCGCGGCCGCGCTCGCCGAGCAGGTTCTCCTCGGGCACCCGCACGCCGTCGAACACAAGGGGATGCGTGTCGGACGTGTGCCAGCCGACCTTGTCGTACGCGGGCAGCGCCGTGAATCCCGGCGTCGGCACGGGCACGATGATCGACGAGAGCTCCGGCCGGCGCGTGCCGTCCTGGGCGCGGCGCTCCCCCGTCACGGCGGTCACCGTGACGACGCTCGTGATGGGCGTTCCGGAGTTCGTGATGAACTGCTTGGTCCCGTCGATCGTCCACCAGCCGTCCTGGAGCGTCGCCGTCGTCTGCGTCGCGCCCGCGTCCGATCCCGCCTCGGCCTCCGTGAGACCGAACGCCGCCAGGTTCTCGCCCCGCGCGAGCGGCGGCAGGTACGCCCGGCGCTGCTCCTCGGTGCCGAAGCGGTAGATCGGCATCGCCCCGAGGCCGAGACCGGCCTCGAGCGTCACCGCGATCGACTGGTCCACGCGCGCGAGCTGCTCGACCGCGATGCACAGGTGCAGGTAGGTCTTGCCCTGGCCGTCGTACTCCTCCGAGATCGGCAGGCCGAACAGGCCCATCCGCCCCATCTCGGCGATGATCTCGAGCGGCAGGCGCCGCTCGGTGTCGTACCGGTACGCCGCGGGAGCGACGACGTCATCCGCGAAGGCGCGCACGCGATGCGCGAGCTCCTGCAGCTCGGGCTCGAGCATCTCGGTCCCGGGGACCGGCGTCCGGGTGGGCGTGACGATCGACATCGTCGTCTCCTTTCACGGGGCGGGGCTCGTGGCCCCGCGGGCTTCGCGCGCGAGGATGGCGCGCGCGTGTCTGAGGACCGGCTCGTCGACCATGCGCCCTCGGAAGCGGAAGACGCCGCGGCCCTCGGCGAGGCGTGCCTCGGCGAGCAGGTCGCGCGCCCATGCGATCTCGTCGTCCGACGGCGCGAAGGCCTCCCGGATGGGCGCGACGTGCGACGGATGGATCGCGGCCTTCGCGCCGAACCCGCTCGCCGCCGCGTCCTCGGCCTCGGCGCGGCAGCCGTCGACGTCGGCGATGTCGAGGTGGACCGCGTCGATCGCGGTCTTCCCCGCCGCGCCCGCGGCGAGGAGCACGCTCGACCGCGCGTGCATCGCGACGGCGCGGTAGGCGCCCGCCCGGTCGCGGCTCGAGGTGCCGCCGAGCGACGCCACGAGGTCCTCGGCGCCCCACATGAGCGCGACGACGCGGGGATGCGCCGCGATCGCGGCCGCGTTCACCACGCCCGCCGCGGTCTCGCACAGCGCCACGACGTCGAGGTCGCCCAGCGCGTCCACGTCGTCGGCGCCCTCGGTCTTGGCGAGCATCACGACGCGGTACGGCGAACTCCGGACAGCCGCGAGATCGTCGGCGAGCAGGCCCGAGCGCGCGTCGCTCACCCGCACGATCGTGCGCGCGGGGTCGATGGCCGAGGCGGCGACCGCAGCGCGCGCGGCCTGCTTCGCCTCCGGCGCGACGGCGTCCTCGAGGTCCAGCACGACCGCGTCGGCCCGTTCGGCCGCCTTCCCGAACCGGTCGGGGCGGTCCCCCGGGCAGAACAGGATGGCCGGGCCCATGTCGAAGCTCACACCGGCCTCCCCTGCATCAGCACGGCGCGCACGGCGCGGGCCACGATCACGCCGTCCTGATTGCGGCCGATGTGCTCGAGCGTGACGATCCCCTGCCCCGGGCGCGACCGGGACGCGCGGGTCTCGACCACGCGCGTCTCGCCGTAGAGCGTGTCGCCGTGGCGCATGGGCGCCGGGAACTCGACCAGCGAGAAGCCGAGGTTGGCGACGATCGTGCCGTTCGTGAGCTGCCCGGTGGACATCCCGACGATCGTCGCGAGGGTCATCATCGAGTTGACGAGCCGCTCGCCGAACTCCGTCTGCGCGGCCCAGTGCGCGTCGAGATGCAGGGCCTGCGAGTTCATCGTGAGCGTCGTGAACAGGACGTCGTCGGCCTCGGTGAGGGTGCGACCGGGGCGATGCTCGTAGACGACGCCGGTCTCGAACTCCTCGAACCACAGCCCCCGCTGGGTGATGCGGCGTTCCTCGGATCCAGACTCGCTCATGAGGCCTCCTCCCTCGCAGCGACGGTCGCGAGCTGCTGCCCGCGCGCCACCGCCTGTCCGAGCACGGCCGCGAGGCTGACGACGCCCGCGATGGGGGCCCGCAGCACGTGCTCCATCTTCATCGCCTCGACGCTCACGACCGCGGCTCCCTCCTCCACCAGCGCGCCGTCGTCGACGTGCACGGCCACGACGGTGCCCGGCATGGGCGAGGCGAGTCCCGGCGCGGTCTCGCGCCGGGCGCGGCGCCCGGGCGTCGGGCGCGCGACGCGATGATCCCCGTCCGGGCCCGTCACCCACAGGGCGCTCCCGTCAGGCTCGGCGAGGACCCGGATGCCCTCGAGCTCGCAGAGCCGCACCTCCCGTGACGTCCCCGCGCGCTCGACGGTGGCGGTGCGACCGTCGCCGGCGAGCGTCACGGTCACACGCTCGTCGCCGTCGACGTAGCGCAGCACCGCCCCGCGGGCGCCCGACACGCGCCACCCGTCGGCCCGCCACGGCCCCGTGACGGCGGGGACGTCGTGCAGGGCGCACGCCGCGAACGCCGCGTCGGGCACGGGGTCGCCCGCGAGCGCCGGGGCCTCGCGGTCCACCAGTCCGGTGTCCAGATCGCCCGCCACGACCGCGGGCACCGCGAGCAGGCTGCGCAGGAACCGCACGTTCGTCACGACGCCCGGCAGGTGCGTGTCGGCCAGCGCGTCGGCGAGGGCGGCGACCGCCTGCCGGCGCGTGGCGGCGTGCGCGACGACCTTGGCGAGCATCGGGTCGTAGTGGGCGCCCACGACCGTGCCGGCCTCGACGCCCGCGTCCACGCGCACGGCGCGCGGCCACCTCACGTCGATCAGGCGCCCGCCGGTCGGCAGGAAGCCCGCCGCCGGGTCCTCGGCGTAGATCCGCGCCTCGATCGCGTGGCCGTCGAGACGGATGTCCTCCTGCGCGAGCGCCAGGCGCTCGCCCGTGGCCACGCTCAGCTGCTGCTCGACGAGATCGACGCCCGTGACGAGCTCCGTGACCGGATGCTCCACCTGCAGGCGGGTGTTCATCTCCATGAAGAACGGCTCGTCCGGGCGCGCGCCCGACACGATGAACTCGACCGTGCCCGCGCCCGTGTACCCGACCGCGCGCGCCGTCTCGCACGCGGCCCGGCCGATCGCCTCGCGCTGGGACGCATCCAGCAGCGGGCTCGGCGCCTCCTCGATCACCTTCTGGTGCCGGCGCTGCAACGAGCACTCGCGCTCCCCGAGGTGGATGACCGTGCCGTGCGCGTCGGCGAGCACCTGCACCTCGATGTGCCGCGGCTGCGCCACGAAGCGCTCGACGAACAGGGTGTCGTCCCCGAACGCGGCGGCGGCCTCGCGGCGCGCCTGCGCGAGCGCGGCGGGCAGCTCCTCGGGCCGGTCGACGCGGTGCATGCCCTTGCCGCCGCCGCCCGCCGACGGCTTGACCAGCACGGGATAGCCGACGTCCGCGGCGCCCGCGACGAGCGCGGCGTCGTCGAGGCCGGCGCGCGCGATGCCCGGCACCGTCGCGACGCCGCGGGACTCGACCGCGGCCCGCGCGCGGATCTTGTCGCCCATGGTCTCGATCGCGGACGGCGGCGGCCCGATGAACACCAGGCCCGCGTCGGCGCACGCGCGCGCGAACGCGGCGTTCTCGGAGAGGAAGCCGTACCCGGGATGCACCGCCTGGGCGCCCGCGGCGAGCGCCGCGGCGATGACGGCGTCGCCGTCGAGGTAGGAGCGGCGGGCGTCGGCGGGGCCGATCCGCAGCGCCGTGGTCGCGGCGCGCACGTGCGGCGCGTCCGCATCAGCGTCCGAGTAGACGGCGACGGACGCGATGCCCATCCGGTCGAGCGTGCGGATGATCCGGAGCGCGATCTCGCCCCGGTTGGCGATGAGGACGGTGTCGAACATCGCCGGTCACATCCGGAACACGCCATAGCGGATGTCGGGCAGCGGCGCCTGTCCGACGACGTCGAGCGCGAGCCCGAGCACGCGGCGGGTGTCGGCGGGGTCGATGACGCCGTCGTCCCACAGCCGCGCCGTGGAGTAGTACGGCGATCCCTGCTCCTCGTACCGGGCGCGGATGGGATCCTCGAACGCCTGCTGCTCGGCCTCGCTCCACTGCCCGCCGTCGGCCTCGATCTGCTCCCGCTTGACGGTGGACAGGACCCGCGCGGCCTGCGCGCCTCCCATCACCGACACGCGCGCGTTGGGCCACAGCCACAGGAAGCGCGGATCGTACGCGCGCCCGCACATCGAGTACGTGCCCGCCCCGAAGGATCCTCCGACCACGACCGTGAGCTTGGGGACCCGGGCGCAGGAGACGGCCGTGACCATCTTGGCGCCGTGCTTGGCGATCCCCCCGCGCTCGTACTCGGCGCCGACCATGAAGCCCGTGATGTTCTGCAGGAACACCAGCGGCACGCCTCGCTGATCGCACAGCTCGATGAAGTGCGCGCCCTTCTGCGCGCTCTCGGAGAACAGCACGCCGTTGTTGGCGACGATGCCCACCGGGTGGCCGTGGATGCGCGCGAACCCGGTGACGAGCGTGGTTCCGAAGCCGGCCTTGAACTCGTGGAACGCGCTGCCGTCGACCAGCCGGGCGATGATCTCGTGCACGTCGTACGGGGTCTGCAGGTCGACGGGGATCGCCGCGGCCAGCGTGCCGGGATCCACGAGCGGATCCTGGGCCGGCACGACCTCCCACGGCGGCGCCGGGCTGTGCGGCAGGGTCGCGACGATGTCGCGCACGATGCTGAGCGCATGCTCGTCCGACTCGGCCAGGTGGTCGGCGACGCCGGACACGGTCGCGTGCAGCTCGCCGCCGCCGAGCTCCTCGGCCGTCACGACCTCGCCGGTTGCGGCCTTCACGAGCGGCGGGCCGCCGAGGAAGATCGTGCCCTGCTCCGCGACGATGACGGTCTCGTCGCTCATGGCCGGGACGTACGCTCCGCCGGCCGTGGAGGATCCCATCACGCACGCGATCTGCGGGATCCCGTCGGCGCTCATGGTCGCCTGGTTGTAGAAGATGCGGCCGAAGTGCTCGCGATCGGGGAACACCTCGTCCTGCATCGGAAGGAACGCGCCGCCGGAGTCGACGAGGCTGATGCACGGCAGCCGGTTCTCGCGGGCGACCTGCTGCGCGCGCAGATGCTTCTTGACCGTGAGCGGATAGTAGGTGCCGCCCTTCACGGTCGCGTCGTTCGCGATGATCATGCAGCGGCGGCCCGACACGAGCCCGAGGCCGGTGATGATGCCGGCGGCGGGCGCCTCGTCGCCGTACAGCCCGTTCGCCGCGAGCGGCGAGAGCTCGAGGAACGGGCTGCCGGGATCCAGCAGCAGGTCGACGCGCTCGCGCGGCAGCAGCTTGCCCCGTGCCGCGTGCCGCTCTCGCGCGCGGGCGGGTCCGCCGAGCGCGGTCGCGCGCAGCCGCTCGCGCAGCTCCGAGACGAGCCCGCGTATGGCCTCGGCACGGGCGGTCGCCTCCGCGCCGCCGGGGTCGACCTGCGTCGTCAGCCGCTCCATCGCCGCCCTCCCGTCGCCATCCGCGTTCGTCCCCGTCAGCCCCGCGCGAGCGCGAGGGCCGGCCGCTCGAGCATCCGCCCCACGTCGCGCAGGAACACGCTCGCCTCGCGCCCGTCGATCACGCGGTGGTCGAACGACACCGTGAGGGTCATGACCTCGCGGAGCGCGATTCCGCCGTCGTGCTCCCACGGCAGCCGGCGGACGGCGCCGAGCGCCACGATCGCGGACTGTCCGGGCGTGAGGATCGGGATGCCGCCGTCGACGCCGAAGACGCCCACGTTCGAGACGGTCAGGGTCGACGAGGTGAGCGCCGCCACGCCGATCGATCCGTCGCGCGCCTCGCCCGCGCGCGCCGCGATCGCCTCGGCGAGCTCGGTCGCGTCGAGGCGGTCCGCGTCGTCCACGCTCGCCACGACCAGCCCCCGGTCGGTCGCGACCGCGATGCCGAGGTTGATCCGGCCGTGGAACTCGATCTCCTCCTCGTCGGCATGGAACGTCGCGTTGACGCCGGGCGTTCGCTTCGCCGCCAGGACGATCGCCCGGCACGCCAGCGAGAGGAGCGTCGGCGACGGCGCGCCGTCATCCGCCGGATCGCGGGCGAGCCGCAGGGTCTCAGTCACGTCCGTCTGGAGGAAGCACGCGGCGTGCGGCACCGCGAGCGCGGCGGTCATGGCCTTCGCCGTCTGCTTGCGCAGGCGGCTCACCCGCTCCCGCCGGGAGGCGGGTGCCGCCGGACCGGCTGCCGAGCGCTCGAGGTCCTCGCGGGTGATCAGACCGCCCTCTCCCGTCGGGACGACCGCCGCGAGATCGATGCCGCGCTCCTTCGCGAGCCGCCGCACCGGCGGGAAGGCGCGCACACGGCGCCGCTCCTGACGCACGAACGGCGTCTGCTCGAACGTGCGCGCGGCGCGCTTCGGCCGCCGCCCGTCGGCGACCTGCACGGATCCCACGAGCATGGCCACGCGCTCCGCGGCCGGCTCGCCCTGCTCCTTCGGCGACGGGGACGACTCCGCCGGCCCGGGCTCGGCGGGCTCGGGCGATGCGGGCTCGGGCACGGCGGGCTCGGGCTCGGCGGCGGGCGCCGGTGCGCCGCCGGGCGCGGACGGGCCGCCCGCCCCCTCGACGTCGTATTCGACGAGCGGGGCGCCCACCTCCACGGTGTCGCCCTCGGCCGCATGGAGCCGGCGGATCACGCCCGCGTAAGGGCTCGGCAGGTCCACGACCGCCTTGGCGGTCTCGACCTCGGCGATGACCTGGTTGAGGGCGACCTCGTCCCCCTCGGCGACCTTCCAGCTCACGATCTCGCTCTCTGTGAGCCCCTCGCCGAGGTCGGGCAGCCGGAACACGACGCTCATCGTGCGCTCCCTTCGAGCAGCTCGTGCGACGAACGCCGCCCGAGCGTCCGGTCGACCGCGTCGAGGACGCGGTCGAGGCCCGGCAGGTAGTGCGACTCGATCGCGGAGGGCGGGTACGGGGTGTCGTATCCCGTGACCCGCTCGGGCGGCGCCTCCAGCGCCGCGAAGGCGCGCTCGACCACGCTCGTGATGAGCTCGCTCGCGACGGACGCCTCGGCGGGCGCCTCGTGCGCCACCACGAGCCGCCCCGTGCGCTCGACGCTCGCGACGACCGCGTCGACGTCCAGCGGCGAGATCGAGCGCAGGTCGACCACCTCGATCTCGATCCCCTCGTCGAGCGCCGCGGTGGCGGCCTCGAGCGCCGTCTGCACGAGCGGGCCGTACACCGCCAGCGTGACGTCGCGCCCGCGGGTCAGCAGGCGCGCCGATTCCAGGTCGCGCGCGATCGCGACATCCACCTCGCCCTTGGTCCAGTACCGGGCCTTGGGCTCGAGGAACAGCACGGGGTCGTCGCTCGCGATCGCGGCCCGCAGCGTGGAGTACGCCTCCTGCGGATCGGCCGCCGTCACGACGCGCAGCCCGGGGGTGTGCGCGAAGTACGCCTCGGGAGACTCGCCGTGGTGCTCCACGGATCCGATGCCGCCGCCGTACGGGAGCCGGATGGTGAGCGGCATCCGCACCCGCCCGCGCGTGCGGAAGCGGATCCGCGCGACCTGCGCGATGATCTGGTCGAGCGCCGGCAGCACGAAGCCGTCGAACTGGATCTCGACGACGGGCCGCGCACCGCGGTACGCCATCCCGACGGCCGCGCCGATGATGCCGGACTCCGCGAGCGGCGAGTCGATCACGCGATCCGCCCCGAACCGGGCCTGCAGTCCGTCCGTCACCCGGAAGACACCGCCGAGCCGGCCGATGTCCTCGCCGATCAGCACCACGGCCGGGTCGGCGTCGAGCGCGTCGCTCAGCGCCCGGCCGACCGCGCGGCCGAGCGTGAGCGTCTCGGCGGTCATCGCAGCCCCTCCACGCTCGCCGTGAAGGCCCGGTGCTGCGCACGCTGACGCTCGAGGCGGCGGGTGGGCTCCACGTAGACGTGGTCGAACATCGACTCCGGGGCCGGCGCCGCGATCCGGTCGGCCGCGGCCCTCACCTGCGCCGCGATCGCGTCGCAGCGGATCGCCGCCTCCTCGCGGATGCGGTCGACCGGCGCGCCGATCCGCGCCAGGTGCCGCTCGAGGCGGTCGATCGGATCCTTGGCGTGCCACGCGGCGACCTCGGCGTCGTCCCGGTATCGGCCCGGATCGTCGGTCGTCGTGTGGGGTCCCATCCGGTAGGTCACGGCCTCGACGAACGTCGGGCCACCGCCGGTGCGCGCGCGCTCGGCGGCAATGCGCACGGCCGCGAGGACGGCGAGCACGTCGTTGCCGTCCACACGCAGCGCGGGGATGCCGAACCCGGTCGCCCGCAGCGCGAGCGGCGTCCGCGACTGCACGCCGACCGGCTCGGAGATCGCGTACTGGTTGTTCTGGCACAGGAACACGACCGGAGCGCGGAACGAGGCCGCGAACACCATCGCCTCGTTCACGTCCCCCTCGCTCGTGGCGCCGTCGCCGAAGCAGGCCAGCGCGATGTCGTCGCCGCCGTCGCGGCGCGCGGCCATGGCGTAGCCGGTCGCGTGGAGCGTCTGGGCGCCGATGATGATCTGCGACGGCGCGAGGCGCTGGGCGAACGGATCCCAGCCCGACAGGGCAGCGCCCTTCCAGACCGCGAGCACGTCCGCGAGATCGGCTCCGCGCAGGACGGCCAGAGCGTGCTCGCGATACGAGGGGAAGACGAAGTCCTCGTCGCGCAGCGCGCGGAGCGCCCCGACCTGCGCCGCCTCCTGGCCGCGCAACGGTGGCCACAGCACCAGCGCGCCCTGACGGGTCAGCGCGAAGGCCTCCTCGTCGACGCGGCGCACGACCGACATGTCGACGTACAGGTCGGTGAGGACCGACTCGTCGACGTCGCCGAGGCTCTCGTCGAGGAGCGGGGACGCCCTCCGGGAGCCCTCGGGATCCAGCACGCCGAGCGGCGCGTCGAGTCCCTCGATGAGCTCGCTGCGGGGCACGGGCAGGGAGATCGACATCCGCGGAACCTCCTCGTTCGCGCGGCACCTTGTGGGCGCCATCGCCGTCCTGGTCCGGACACGGCACACGCTACGCCCGCGCCGCAGACCGAGCAATGGGATCAGTCAGAACGACGCAGATTGCTCACCAGATCGAGAGCATCCGGACGGATCGCACAGCACAACACCGCCCGGCGGCGTGATCTCGGCGCTTCCCGCACGCTGCCCGACGATCGGCGGGCGCGAATCCGATCAGGCCGAGGTGAAGCCGCTCGTGTCGACGTGGTGCATCGCGCGGGCGGCGTCCGTGATGGATCCCGTCAGCGACGGGTAGGCCGCGAACGCGCGCGCGAGCTGGTCGACCGTGAGGCGGCGCTCGACCGCGATCGACAGGGGGAAGATCAGCTCCGACGCCTTCGGCGCGACGATCACGCCGCCGATCACGGTGCCCGACCCGGTGCGCGCGAACAGCTTCACGAAGCCGTCCTTGACGCCCATCATCTTGGCGCGCGGGTTGGCGGCGAGCGGCAGCATGCACACCTCGCCGTCCGCGGTGCCGTCGTCGATCTGCCGCTCGGTCCAGCCGACCGTCGCGATCTCGGGGTTGGTGAAGATGTTGGAGGCGATCTTGCGCTCCTCGAGCGGGATCGCGGTGTCCCCCATCGCGTGGAAGACCGCCGTGCGGCCCTGCATCGACGCGACCGAGGCCAGCGGCATGAGGGTCGTGCAGTCGCCCGCGGCGTAGATGTTCGGCACGGACGTGCGGCTCACCTTGTTGACGCGGATGTGGCCGGACTCGGTCATCTGCACGCCGGCCTCCTCGAGGCCGATGCCCGCGGTGTTGGGGATCGCGCCGACCGCCATGAGGCAGTGCGATCCCTCGACCGTGCGGCCGTCCGACAGCGTCACCACGACGCCGTCGCCCGTGTTCTCGACCTTCTCGGCGCGCGACTTCGCGAGCAGCTTCATGCCGCCGCGCTTGAACACCTTCTCCAGGACCTTGGCGGCATCCACGTCCTCGCCAGGGAGCACCTGGTCCCGGCTGGAGACCAGCGTCACCTTGGCGCCGAGGTTCATGTACGCCGAGGCGAACTCCGCACCGGTCACGCCCGAGCCGACCACCACGAGGTGCTCGGGCAGGGTGGTCAGGTTGTACAGCTGCTTCCACGTGAAGATGCGGTCGCCGTCGGGCCGCGCGGCGGGCAGCTCGCGCGGCGTCGCGCCGGTCGAGACGACGATCGTGTCGGCCTCGATGCGGTCGAAGTCGGTGCCGTCGGGACCGGTCGAGACGACGACGGCGTCCTCGCCCTCCAGGCGGCCGTGGCCCGCGATGATCCGGACGCCGGCCTCCAGCAGGCGGCTGCGCATGTCCTCGGACTGCTGGCCGGCGAGCGCGAGCAGGCGCTTGTTGATCGCGAGCAGGTTGATGGCGATCTCGGGCTTGAGCGGCTTGCCCGTGTCGCCCTTCGCGTAGAACTGGACGCCGAGGTCGCCGGCCTCGGCGATCGCGAGCGCCGCGTCGGCCGTCGCGATCAGGGTCTTCGACGGCACGACGTCGCTGATGACGGCCGATCCGCCGATGCCCGCGCGCTCGACGACGGTGACGTCGGCTCCGAGCTGGGCGCCGGCGAGGGCGGCCTCGTAGCCGCCCGGCCCTCCGCCGAGGATCGCGATGCGCTGCCTGCGTTCGAAGTCGAAGACCATGCCCCCCATTGTTCCCCACGGGCGTCATCCGGGCGACCGACGTGCGGACGACGCGGGAGACCGCGCGCGAGCCGGAAAGCGGAAACCCCGAACTATCGTGGTGCCATGACGAACGCCCATCCGCTGGAGGCCGCGGCCTCCCCCTTCGAGGTCGCCCGGACCGCGGCCTCCGACATCGCGCGCCTGACCGGCGTGGAGCGCCACGACATCGCCGTCACGCTGGGCAGCGGATGGGGCCGGGCCGCCGAGCTGATCGGCGAGACCGTGGCCGAGATCCCCGCGACCGAGGTCACGGGCTTCTCCAAGCCTGCCCTCGAGGGCCACGTCGGCACCATCCGCTCGCTGCGCACGGCCGGCGGCCGCCACGTGCTCGTGATCGGCGCTCGCACCCACTACTACGAGGGCCACGGCGTGCGCCGGGTCGTGCACAGCGTCCGCACCGCGGCCGCGACCGGTGCGACGACGATGGTCCTCACGAACGGCGCGGGCGGCATCCGGGAGACGTGGCGGGCGGGTCAGCCGGTGCTGATCAGCGACCACATCAACCTCACGGCGGACTCGCCGCTCGAGGGCGCGACGTTCATCGACCTCACCGACCTCTACTCGGCGCGGCTGCGCGAGATCGCCCGCTCGGTCGACCCGTCGCTCGACGAGGGCGTGTACTGCCAGTTCCGCGGGCCGCACTACGAGACGCCGGCCGAGGTGCGGATGGCGCGGGCCATCGGCGGCGACATCGTCGGCATGTCCACGGCGCTCGAGGCGATCGCCGCGCGCGAGGCGGGCATGGAGGTGCTGGGCTTCTCGCTCATCACCAACCTCGCCGCCGGCATCTCGCCCGACCCGCTGAGCCACGAGGAGGTCATCGACGCGGGCCGCCAGGCCGAGCCGGTGATCTCCGGGCTCCTCGCGAAGGTCATCGAGCGCCTGTGAGCGCGGCGATGGACGGAGTGCTCGCGCAGGCGCGCGCCTGGCTCGCGCAGGACCCCGACGCCGAGACGCGCGACGAGCTGGCCGGCCTGATCGAACGCGCGGAGGCCGGCGACCCGGACGCCGCGGACGAGCTCGCGGACCGCTTCGACGGCCGCCTGCAGTTCGGCACGGCGGGACTGCGCGGCGCGCTCGGCGCCGGCAGCAACCGGATGAACCGCGTGCTCGTGGCGCAGGCCGCGGCCGGATTCGCCGAGTTCCTCCGCGAGCGCGACAGCGCGGGCGCACCCACCGTGGTCATCGGCTACGACGGTCGGCGCAACTCCGACGTGTTCGCGCGCGACTCCGCCGAGATCTTCGCGGGCGCGGGGCTGCGGGCCATCCTGCTTCCGCGTCGCCTGCCCACGCCGGTCTTGGCGTTCGCGGTGCGCCACCTCGGTGCAGACGCGGGCGTCATGGTGACCGCGAGCCACAACCCGCCGAACGACAACGGCTACAAGGTGTACCTCGGCGGGCGCGACGAGGGCGCGCAGATCGTGGCGCCGTCCGACGCGTCGATCGCGGCCTGCATCCGCCGGGTCGCCGACGGCACGCCCGTCACGGAGCTGCCGCGCTCGACCGACTACGAGATCGCGGACGACGCCGTCGTCGAGGCGTACGTCGCCGCGACGGCCGCGGTCGGTCCCGCCCCCGAGGGCGCGGCCGGCACCCGCTGGGTGTACACGGCCATGCACGGGGTGGGCTGGGAGACGTTCGCGCGCGTGCTCGAGGCCGCCGGCTACCCGGCCCCGACGGTCGTGGCCGAGCAGATCGAGCCCGACGGCGCGTTCCCGACCGTGGCGTTCCCGAACCCCGAGGAGCCGGGAGCCATGGACCTGGCCTTCGCGACCGCGCGCGCGGCTGACGCGGAGTTCGTGATCGCCCACGACCCGGATGCCGACCGCCTGGCCGTGGCCATCCCCGTCCCGGCCGGCGAGGGCGAGGGCGGATGGCGCCGCCTCACCGGGAACGAGGTGGGGCTGCTCCTCGGGCGCCGTGCCGCGCGGGCGCACGCGGGCGAGCCCGGCGCGTCCCTGGCCTGCTCGCTCGTCTCCTCGCCCGGCCTGGGCGCCCTGGCGGAGAAGCACGGGCTCGGCTTCCACGAGACGCTCACGGGGTTCAAGTGGATCTCGCGTGCGCCGGGCCTGGTCTTCGGCTACGAGGAGGCCCTGGGCTACCTCGTCAACCCCGGCACGGTGCGCGACAAGGACGGCATCTCGGCGTCCGTCGCGTTCCTCCAGCTCGCCGCGGAGGCGCGCGGGCAGGGGCGGACGATCGCCGATGCGCTCGACGACCTGACGGCCGAGATCGGCTTCTACGCGAGCGGGCAGGTGTCGGTGCGCGTCGACGACGTCTCGGTGATCGCGTCCATCATGGCCACGCTGCGCGCCGAGCCGCCGGCCGCGTTCGGCGAGCGCTCCGTGACCGAGGCGACGGACCTGCTGCAGGACCCCGCACGGCTGGGCGGGGACGTGCTGCGCTACGGCCTGGACGACGGCTCGCGCGTGATCGTGCGGCCGAGCGGCACCGAGCCGAAGCTCAAGGTCTACCTCGACGTGCGCGGCGAATCGGCGGCGGACTCGGCCGCGCGCCTCGCGGCCCTCGAGGCGTCCGTGCGCGAGCTTCTCGACCGCGTGTCCTGAGTCGCCGCCGGCGGCGGGGCGGCCCCTTGGCGGCCCCGCCGCCGCGACGTACCATGCCCGCAGGAGGACCGGTCCGCGGGGCCGGCGCAGACCGAAGGGATCTGGACATGGGCATGATGATGGACATGATGCAGGCCATGCCGGAGGCGTCGACCTCGGGCATGGACATGGCGATGATGCAGGAGTGCATGGAGGCGTGTTCGGCCGTGAGCATGACCGCGACCATGTGCGCGGACGCGGACATGGGCGAGGACATGGCCACGTGCTCGGCGATGTGCGCCAACATGGCCGACGTCGCCACGGCGACCATGCGCATGATGATGCGCCCGATGGGCTACGACTCGGCCGTCATGCACGCCATGATGACCGCCTGCATGACGATGGGCGAGGCCTGCGCGGCGGAGTGCCGCATGCACGCCGAGATGCACGAGCACTGCCGCATCTGCGCCATGGCGTGCGAGGCGATGGTCGAGACCTGCCGCAAGGCGATGGCCTCGATGTCGATGGCCTGATCTCGTCAGGCCGCGCGCTCAGCGGCGGCGGGCGCGGATCAGCTCGCCGCCGACGGCCAGCACCTCGGCGACCGGGTGGAAGGCCACCGGCTCCCCCGCGCCGAGGCGCACGCGCGCGTCCAGGAGGATCCGCTCCCCCGCGAGCGTGACGAGCGCGACGCCGTCCGCATCCGCGCACATCGCGAGCGCGTCGATCCACGCGCTCGGCCATGCCGAGACCACGGCGCGCTGCATCGGCAGCACTTCCCGGATCACGTTGTCGCTCATGCCCCCACGGTAGGTTCGACGCCGCGCCGGTGTCACGCGGCCCGTCACACGCCGTCACAGACTGGGGCGCCCCGCGAACCCGCGGTGCTTCGCCGAGCCCGCGGTTGATCGACCGCGGGCTCGCCGGATGAGCGCGGGTTCGGCGACATGTCGTCCACAGCCCCGCGAAAGGGCGGGTTGTGCGGGTCGGTGCGGCGCGGCCGAACGGCTCCGTGCGCGGAGGAGCAGGCTCGCGCGCATGAACGAGCCTCTCACCGTCTACACCCGCGCCGACCTCGAGGAACTCGGGATGACCGATCGCGCGATACGGAAGGCCGTGGCCGAGGGACGCGCGCATCGCATCCGACCCGGTGCGTTCGTGAAGGCCTCGGAGTGGCGAGCCGCGCACAGCGAGCAGCGGCAGCGGGCCGGCGCGCAGGCGGCACTCCAGGCCGCGCGGGGCCGTCCCGTCCTCGCGGGCGTCACGGCGGCCGCCGTCCAGGGGCTGCCGCTCTTCCGCGAGCGCGATGACCGCGTTCACGTGCTCGCCGGCGCGAGCCGGGCGGCTGCCGCGAACGCCTTCGTGGTGCGCCACGAGGCGCCGCTCGACGATCAGGATGTCGTCGACGTCGACGGCATGCTCGTCACCTCGCTCGACCGCACGGTGTTCGACCTGATCCGCGTGATGCGCCCGGAAGCGGGGGTCGCCCTCACCGACGCCGCGCTGCGGCTGGTCCCCGTCGAGCATGAGTTCCGCGATCGCCTGCGCGAACGCATCGCTCGCGCGCCGGGGGCACGGGGCATCCGACGGGCGCGGATCGTCGCGGATTTCGCGGATTCACGCGCCGACTCACCCGGAGAGAGCGCGAGCCGATGGTTCCTCCACGTGCTGGGCTTCCGCGTCATCCGGCTCCAGGTGCACTTCCTCGGCCCGGACGGCAGCGACCTGTGGGTCGACTTCGGATTCAAGAAGGGGCACGGCGAATTCGACGGCGCGAGCAAGTACACGGATCCGCACTTCCTTCGCGGGCGGACGCCCGAGCAGGCGCTGATCGACGAGAAGCGGCGCGAGGACTGGCTGCGCGGGATCACGCAGGAGCCCTTCGCCCGCTGGATGGATCGCGACATGCCGAACGCGCGCGCCCTCGGCGCCCGGCTCGCCTCGTTCGGCATCCATCCCGACGAGTGATCGCCGAACCCGCGCTGCTTCACCGAGCCCGCGGTTGATCGACCGCGGGCTCGCCGGATGAGCGCGGGTTCGGCGACGACGGGCGCGGGTAGGTTGAGGACATGGTGCAGCGGAGCGTGACGATCGGCCTGGCGCAGGGGCTGCACGCGCGCCCGGCGGCCGAGCTGGCGCGGCTCGCGCAGGCCGTGGAAGGGCGCCTGCTGATCCGGGCCGGCGAGCGGGCGGTCGATGCGGCGAGCGTCCTGGCGGTGATGGACCTCGCGCTGGGCGCCGGCGACCGCGTGGTGCTCGAGGCCGAGGGATCCGGTGCCGAGGCGACGCTGGACGAGGCCGAGGCGCTGCTCGCGCCGCGCTAGCTGTACCCGGTCGGCACGTTGGTGACACTCGGGTAGGGAGAAGGCCTCCACGATTGGTGGTGTCTAACGTCACCGAAGTGGAGGCCTTCTCTTGGTTCACCGTAATGCGCGGCTCACTGTCGCGGGCCGTCTGATTCTCGTGCGCCGGGTCCTCGCCGGCCGTCCTG
>NZ_BAAGXJ010000016.1:0-108270 GCF_054779895.1 Microbacterium lacusdiani
CGGGGACCTCGACCCCTACCCGCCGACCATCACCCGGCGAGCCTCACCCCCACCGCATGTCCGAAGAGCCACTTAACGGCGCCGCTATCGCGTGTCCATTCGACTGCGTCGACCTGAGTGAGGCGCGCTTCCGGCCGGGGCCAGTACACGATGTAGTTGTCGGCGGTCCGCTGAAGGCTCACCTGGTCTGGGAGCTTCGCGAGTTCAGGAACGTCTGCCAGGAGCATCGTCTTCACCATCTGCTCCTGCGGCTCCCCCTCCGGCGCGAACCCGCCGAGGAACGCGTCGCCGCAGTTCTGGCAGTAAAGCAGCTCGAGAACTCGCGCCCCGCACTCACACCTCGTTGCGGGCTCGGCGTGGAGCTTGCCGATGCGTCGGTCAGGGTCAGGATTCTCCACCGCGGCGCAGTCAGGGTCAGTGCAAGCCCACATTCCGGCAACATTGCGGAAGAAGAGATGGGCACGGAGCTTCGGATCCCGGTCGTCCGGTGCTGCCGAGAGTCCTTCCAGAACTCGAGCGACGGCAGTCTTGGCCACCGACGCGTCCGCCGTGGGGAAGATGGCAGCGGCTATGTCATCGACACTCTTGGCTGCCCCGTTCTTCGCGTGGAGCGCGGTACGCAGAGACTCGACGACTCCTGCGTCCCGCGCGGCTTTCGCCGCGGCGTTAGCAGGTAATGCCGCGAGAGCGGCGGGGTCTTCATTTGATGCGGCGTCGGTCTTCGAAGGAACCTTGTTCGTGCCTTCAACGAACTCAAACGAGCCTGGCGCGACGTCGAAGAACTGATGCAGATAGTCCTCATCGCGCTTGGGGTCCAGCGAGGCAGAGGCTGCGAGCACGCGGAACTGGCCCGGGCGCTCGTCGAGGCCGAGGCGTCGCTTGAGGCGGCGAAGGAGATAAGCAACCTCACTACCGGCGGTACCGCGATAGGTGTGGAGCTCATCGACGACGAGCGTGAACCGGTTGGCTGGGTTCTCGAGCCACTCGCGCGTCGACTCGAAGAAGTGGCTGTCGCGCTCTCGCATCAGCATGACGTTCAGCATCGAGTAGTTGGTGATGAGGATGTCCGGCGGAGCGTCAGTCATGTCCCACCGGGAGCGCATCTCAGCACCGTCCAGCCGGGGCACGAAGTATCGCATGTCCTCGTCCGAGTTCTGGGTCGCGAGCTCTCTGGCGCGCTCCCCACGCGCGGCCGTCGCGCGGAGGTAAGCGGCCAGTTCGTTCACCCTGAGTTGGTTGGTGCGCTTGCCGGTAACCGGCGTCGCGCCTGTGTACCTGCCGAAGTAGAAGCGGTGCCCATTGCGGTGTTCGTCGAGCCATGCGCGGACGTCGTCGCTGTCGAGTGCCTTGCGCAGCCGGATGAGCTGGTCGTCTACGAGCGCATTCATCGGGTAGAGCACTATGGCGCGGACTGCCGCTCGCCCAGCGTCGCCCTGCCGTTGGGTCGCGAAGCTCGCACCAGGGGTCTTCCACCAGCTCGGCCCGCTGCTCGCCGTTCCCGTCCATTCGCGCGACTCATCAAGTAGCGACGAGAGCAACGGCAGCATGAAGGACTCGGTCTTTCCGGAGCCTGTCCCTGCGGTGATGACCATGTTCGTGCCGGACGTGACACCAGCGGCAAGTGCGGCTTCCTGGTGACCGTAAAGGGCCGGCACGCCCTTGAGCAGACCCCGCGAGGCGAACTCGGCCAGTTCAGGTGCCGCTCCGACCGCGCTCACTGAATCCGTCAGCGATCTTCCGGTGCCTTCGTACTCCGGCCGAAGCTCGAGCAGCGGTTCGCGGAAGACACCGCCATCCCGGTCTAGGAGTGCCCGCCGCTCCGCCTGGAGGTTGGGGTCCGCCAGCCCGAACGGCGTGTCGTAGTACTTGAAGTACGCCTCGCGGAGGCGCTCAAACGTCTTGACGGCATCGAGATGACGCGGAACGGGAGCGTTCATGCGGAGACAGACCTCTCAGTCGATGACCAGGGATTGGCCGAGCGATGTGCAGATGCGCGCCGCGACGTCGCGAGGCACGTTCTCGTAGATAGCGGTGGTCGCGATGTTGCCGAACTTTGGAGGAAGCCCAGTGCACAGAACAAGCGCACGGCTGTGGAGGACCGGCAGAGGTGCTCCCCAGTCGACGAAGACGGTACCGAGGTCGGCGCCGACTCGCCCCTGGTCGGGTCGCCAGCGCAGCGCGGACTTCCCTTCGCGAGCGAGTTCCGCGAAGCTCCCGCTGGATAGGTTGCATTCGAACCACTCGCCGTCGCGTCGGGTCAGATAGCGCCGCCTACCGTGGACCCGCTCGCTGTACAGTCCGTCGGGCGGATTGATGTCAGAAGCGCTGACAGGCTCCCACTTGCGCGGATTGCTCTCCACAAGGCGCGTGAGCTCCGACCTATAGGCGGGCGGCCCCGTAATGACGTGTGGCTTCGTCTCCGTGAGAGCTCTGGCGATATGGGCCGACGCCAACCCCGCGAGCGCAACTCCAGCTTCTGCTGCACCCTCGGTCAGCTCAGCCTCAGTTCTGAACGTGACGTAGTAGGTGATGGGAAGCGGCATCTCGTCTTCGGGCGGCTCCCGGCGCGCTGGCGCGAGTCCACCCCAGAACTCCTCGAGCGGGCGAGTCGTCCGTAGGCGTCGCGCACCCGTGAGGACGGCGAGACCGTCCGCGCCCGGCAGACGGACAAGCGCGGTCGGCGCCATATACCAATGCCCGCTGTCCCAATCCACTTCGCAGTGACCGAGAGACGACATGTCACGAAGCCAGCGTCCGCTCGACCGCGGCGGCAGAGTTAGGTTAACCGTCCTGCTAATCCAGTCGATGCGGTTGCGGAGGTCAGCGATAGTGCCAGAGCCGACCTCGCTCATCCACCGCAGCAGGATGTCTCCGACCGACTCATTCATTGGCCAGTCCCAGCTGCAGCGCCCAGTAGGCAGCTCCGGTGGCGTCGGCGGTCCGCGCCCATGTGCCAAGCACATCGAAGGACGCCCGCACCTCGCGGGGCGTTCCCGGCGTCAGTCGCGCAAGATGCCAAACTTCGCCTGCTCGCTGAGCAATCCACTGCGCGGATGGGCGCAAGGGAACCTCGAAGTAAGCCGGCGTATAAGGGAACCCAGCCTCACTAGCAAACGTCGGCGGCCCCGGCTGGATGCAGCGATGCGCCTGCCCTCCTTCTAAGAGCAGCCAGGTTTCCTCGCGGTCCCGCCGGCAAAGGACGAATGGCGCGTCGATGACGGCGTCGACGATGCCACCGCGGATGCGGATGGTCGCGGCGTCCACGGAAAGTGTGCCGTCCCCCGACCAACCCGCTGCGCCGGTCCCATGCGGTGCCGAGGCGAGCGCGGACTCCGCCCGCAGGGTGAATCGCAGGCTCTGACCGCCAGCCACGACGTCCACGTTGCCCTCCGGAAAGGGGAAGCGGCGAAGCTGGAAGGGGAATCCGTTCGCCATGATGAGTTCCTCGACGCCGTTGAGACTCAGGACGGCCCAGTCGGGCTTTTCCGGAGTCGGCATCAGTACGTCCGGTTCGCCACCGAGCAGATAGTGGTTCGCGGCGAGGTCACGGTCGATGGGCAGGCCGCGAACGAACCGCGCGCGCGGGACGAGGGTCGGCGCGACGCCGAGTACCCGGAGGTTGGGCTCCTCGCTCAGCGCGGCCTGCAGCGCTTTGTCGTCCGTGAACCGCACGCCCTCGAAGATAGTGAACCCGGGCAGGAGCGGGTTGGCGCTCTGCCGTCGCACCGTCCAGTCGTCACCACCGGCACGTTTGAGGACGCGGGACACTGCGGATGACTCGGCGGCGGAGGCGGCAATCACGTGGGTCTCGAAGGGTGTGATGCCAGCGGTCGAGGACCACGCGCCGGTCTGTGCGTCGCGGAGGAAGATGAGAACGTCAGTCCTCGGGAACTCGGCCGCGAACTGGGAGCCTCGCAGCCGAAACCCCTGGTGTATCAGCTCCGGTGTAACGGCGGGCGCGTGCTCGGCGACGTAGTACTGGTACGGCGGTTCCTGCGACAGCGAGACCTGCGGATCAGCGCTAGTCAGCCCATCGAGCAGGATGGGCGAGCCGACTTCGTCTTGAACCGGGAAGAGCCACTCCGTGGTCCACGCTTCGAGGTCAATGCCCAGGCGGATTGCTATGCGACGTCGGCCATCTCGGGTGATGACATAACCGTCCCAGGCCGCACCAAACGCGAGGACGACGGCGGCAATCAGACCGCGTCTTTGGTCGTCCTCGAGCGCGGCCATGAATGTTTCCCCCAGCCGATTCTGCTTACGTGAGGTCCAGACTTCAAGCGCGCCGAGCATGGTCTTTTCGTCCGGCAGACTGTTCGACTCGAGGCCCATCGCGGTGAAGAGGCGGGTGAGCTCGGCACGGTCATTTCGCGTGAGAAGGGCCTGCGACTGCGGGTACCCAATCCGCGTGAGCCGCTCGTGCGTCCGGATAGTCGACGCCCCGACCCGTCCGCCCTGGCTAATAACCCACTCATCCAGTGAAACCCACATGGAAACGACGTCCTGAAACGCGCTTCGCACCTCATCTCGCAACGCCATGACCTCGTTCGGTCCGGCCGTAGGGTCGAGCGACTGCGCCAAACGAAGGTAGTAGTTCGTCGACCGGGCTTTCTCATCTGAGCGCATGCGGGTGGCCGCCAGCACCGTGAGCGCCAGCACCGGAAGAACGGGCGGAGGCGTCGCCCGGTCTCCGCGCTCCCACAACCGCCGTTCTCGCTCCACGCGGCCGAAGTACGCGCCACGAGTGAGCGAGCTCGAGTCGCGAACGGCAAGCGCAAGATCGGGCGCGGGATCCTCGAGATCAGGCGCAATCCGCCGCAGTTCGGCGTCGTCGATGAAGAAGACGAACGCTCCGCTCTGCTCGAACAGGAACTTTTCGGACAGCGTGTTCTGCCACCACAGGTAGCGGTCCGTCATTGATCCCATCGCAAGCCTTCCCTAAGCCACACCCTACCTACAGCAGCCGTCATCCAATCCGCACGCATGGACGTTGCTGCGATGGCGGCAGAGCCCCGAACTCGCGCTGCGCTCCTTGCTGCGTCGCGCGGGCCTCCGCTATCGCTGCGATCTTCGACTTTCACTACCCGAGTGTGTTCTACGACCCTACGTCGTGTTCACCCGCAGGAGAATCGCCGTGTTCGTCGATGGTTGCTTTTGGCTTCAGTGCCCGCTCCCCGGTCGGCGACGGTCGGAAGATCAGGCCCCCTGGTCTCCGCGTGAGACGTCCGGAATGCCGAGGCCCTCGAGAAACGCTCGGTGGTTAGTGCTTCGCTTCTGGGAACACGAGGGTCCCTCGATTACAGCGTGCCGCGCGGTCACTGCTTTCCAAGCCCTGGACTAACCGTGGGGAACCACTGGTGCCGCCATGACTCGATCGAATCGCGGATCTGCGACACGCCACAATGCACCATCGATTAGTGCGGTGTTGACTTCATCATCCCGCGCTCGCGCGACTTGCACGCTCACCATTTCTCCCGGCATGGGTACGTCGATGCCAAGGTCTCGCGCGATGGCTCTCTGCCCCGCGTAGTCCCCGCCAAGAATCAGGTAGCCCTCGCGCTGCAACGCGCTCCGAGCTCCACCGTTCGCGCGGACACGCTTCATATAGTCGTCCTGCTGCGCTACCGTGGCCACTGCATTTCGGCCGATACGCCGGCGCTGGATGCGTCTGAACAGCTCGTTCACCTTCTGCTGACCAGACGCCTTCGCGAAGATAGCCTCGATATCAGCCGGGTCCGCCTGCAGTAGCACGTTGGGTGGCAACTCACCGGGTCTATGGAGCCATCGGATCGCAGCTCGTCCCAATGGGTTCAAGCTGGTTTTGTTATCCCTGTTCCGGGACGCGCGCAAGAAATCTGGCCTTGCACGAATAACCCCAACCGCAAATTCCGCGGCGGCATCGTTCGCATGGACGACAAGCAAGATACGCTCGAACGCCTCTGGAGGGATCATCCACCCTCCGAAAGTTTGTGAGTACTTGCAGTCGACATCGGTGCCCGCAATAGCATAGTCAAGCTTGTCACCGTCGTCGATGACATCGTCGAACTCGCGGCGAAGGTTGATCTCAACGAGTGTGCCGAAGTGCGTGCGCTCAGTCTTATGTAGCTGCTGCCACGAGTATCGGCCGGTGTGCTGCCCGTCATACAGTTGGTCAAATGTCGAGCGAAGCACCCTGCCAAATCGCGTACCGTTGGGGTCCGCTCCGCGCAATGCGTCACAAACGGCGTCCAGCTCGCGATCGCCGGTCGGCGGGTCGACAGTCAGATCGAAAAGCGTCACTCGCCCAGGCTACGAGACCCGGCTTCGCTGGGTTGCGAAGAACTCGTGCCTGTGATGATTGTCCTGCCCAACAAAACCTCTGAACGCGCCCAGGCGAACCGCGGTGCCGGTCTCATTCGGTTCGATCTGAAAGTCGCGATGGATCGCCGCGATCCGACGCTCAAGCGCTTCCCGGTCATCGCGCCGAAGCACTTCGAGGAGCTCATCGTAGGTAACGAAGTCGCCAGCTTCGGCAAGCCTCCGGTACACCGGGTCGTGCAAGTCCGCGCCGAGGGCGGGTGCATCAGCCTCCCGCACGCGTTCAAACGAGTCGACGATTGCGCGTCCGATTGCTTCAGCAACGGGCGGAGGGAACGCGTTCCCCACCTGCCGGTACTGGGACGTCTTCCGTCCAGCGAGCGGCCAGCTGTCGTCCGGACCCCAGCCCTGAATGCGAGCAGCCATCTCCACCGTGAGTCGCGGCATCGAGACGTGGGGAGACGGCGCGTCCGGCCCCGGGGCTTCGTCTGCCACACCTCGTCCATCGACATAGAGCTTCGACCACGCGAGTTTGGCGCGTGTCGGGCCGAGGTCCGCCCCGCCGTGCTTCTTGCTCCCGCCGACCAATGTCGGAGCAATATCAGAGGCCAGAGCAGCCCACTCGTCGGCGTACTTCCAGCCGCGTTCGGCCATAAGGTCACGCAGCGCGGCACCAACGGTCACGCGCTCGCCACTACCCTCGGGCCAGCGGAAGTACCTCGCGTCATCCTGCTTGAGCGCAACGAGTACGAATCGAGGCCGCAGCTGGGGAACTCCGAAGTCCGCAGCAAACAGCAGCCGCCAGCCCCCCACGTAGCCGAGCTCTGCGAGACGATCAAGCACTCGCTGTCGATAGGCAGCAAAACGGTTCGACGACAGGCCCCGTACGTTCTCGAGCATGACGGCACGAGGTTTGATGATCGCCACCTGCTCGATCGCCCAGGCGAAGAGATCACGCTCATCCGAGGAGCCCAATTGCTTCCCCGCCACTGAGAACGGCGGACATGGCACGCCCCCTGCGAAGAGATCGACGCCTTCGTAGTCTGCCGGGTTCCAGACCGAAAGATCAGCCACGTCACCTACAGCGACCTGCCACCCGCCGTTAGTGCGCAGTGTCTGGGCCGCCGTCTCGTCGATCTCAATCGCGAGTCGGTGCTCGAAGCCCGCTTTGTGCAGCCCGAGTGACTGCCCGCCTGCGCCGGCGCAAACCTCGACGACCGTGTACTTACCCATGTCCGCTCCTCCGGGCACAACCCTATGCGGCGGGCGTTGGCAGCTTCCGCCCCACGCCGTGGGCCGCCTGAACACGTTAGAGCGACCCACCGACACGGTGGCGAACTACACGACGAGTCAGGCTAGTAGCAACGCTCGAACGCGACGACGCATCTGATGCGCTAATCGCAAGCAGGCGCGACGTCACTCGCGCGTCACGTGCCATTCCACCCGGACCAGCCGGAACTCCCGCCGCCGCAAGAGCCGCGGCACCCACGACGCCGGAGCCCCGAACGCGCTCATCCCCTCCTCCACGCCGTACGGCTCGACGCCGGTGATCCGATACCACCGCCCCCGGTGGAGGATCCGTCCACCGCCGGCGACCACGTTGCGGTACCAGTTGACGTCGTCGCCGTAGGTCAGCTCGGCGACGAAGCCGCCGGGGACCTCGGCGAGGATCAACGGTGCCTCGAACGTCCGGCCCGACTTGCGTCCGACGTGCTCCACCAGCGAGAACGGTCCGCGTCCGCTCTTCGCCGCGCGAAGTGTGAGCGGGTTGAGCGTGCGGTTGAGCACCCGCACGAACCGCTTCTTGACGCCCTTCATGAGGCCAGTGTCCCGCGTCAAGCGCACCGGCCCCACAGGTGTCGCCGACTACGTTCGTTGCATGTCCTCCGATCCCACGATCCAGCCCGCCCGCCCCTTCACGTACGAGGGCGCGACGCTGATCCGGGAAGCCCGCGGCTCGGGACGGACGACGTTCGTGCTCGTCCACGGCATCGGCATGGGACGCACGGTGTTCAACGGGCTCTCCGAGCGGCTCGCCGAACACGGACGCGTCATCGCGATCGACCTCCCCGGGTACGGCGAGGCGCCCGAGCCGCCGCGCACACCCACGGTCGAGCGACTCGCGGACATCGTCGCCGCGTTCCTGCGCACCGAAGGGATCGCCGCGCCGGTGCTGATCGGGCATTCCATGGGCACGCAGGTGATCGCCGAGGTCGCCGCTCGCCACCCGGACCTGGACGCACGACTGGTGCTGATCGGCCCCACGGTCGAGATCGGCCAGCGGAACGCCTGGACCCAGCTCGCGCGACTCGGGCGGGATCTGCTGGACGAGAGCCCGAAGGTCTTCGTCGTCGGAGCGCGCGAGTACCTGCGCGCCGGGCCGAATCTGCGGCTCAAGATGCGCGCGATGCTCGTCCACAAGCCGGAGCTCGCATACCCGCGGGTCGCCGCCGACGCGCTCGTGCTGCGCGGCGAGGACGACGAGGTCGCCCCGCACGCCTGGTGCGAGCAGGTCGCGGCCGCGCTCCCCCGCGGAACGCTGGTCGAGGTGCCCGGCGTCGGGCACGAGGCCATGATCAAGAACCCGGACCCCGCAGCCGACCGGATCCTGGCATGGCTGGGGACAACCGCGACAGCCGACGCCATGAATCCGTAGCGTGGGGGCATGCTGTCGCGTCGTGTCTCGCTGGTCGTCGCTGGGCTCGTCCTTGCCGGGCTGACCGGATGCGCACCGACACCCGCGCCGACGCCGACGCCCACTGGGTTCGCGAGCGAGGATGAGGCGTTTGCCGCCGCCGAGGAAACCTATCGGGCGTACGTAGACGAACTGAACGCCTACCACGCGGGTGATGAAAGCGCCGACCCGACGACATACCTTGCCGACCCCATGCTTTCGAGTGAGCGCGAGTTGCTTGAGGCGATGGAGGAGTCGGGTGTCCGCTTCGACGGCGACGTCAAGATTGTGTCAATCTCGCACGCTGATGCAAGCATCATCGCCGGTGCCGCGAGCGTTCACTTGTACGCATGCATCGACGACTCCCAAAGGCGCGTTATCAACGCTGCGGGGGAGGACGTCACACCCAAAGATGTGCGCACGCGCTACCAAGTTGACGCCGAGTTCGCTTCACGCGCAGATGGTCTCGCGATCATCAATCACCAACCCTTGGATGAAGCGTGTTGAAGGCCACCCTGGCCCTCGCGATCGTGCTGAGTCTCACACCATCTGGATTGGTGGCGGCCGGGAGCAGTCCTTGTTCACTCGATGCCCAGAAGCTGAACATCTGCCCCGGCAACAGCGGCAGCCAAGTGGACGTGCACGGTCAGATGAACCAGTTCAACAGTGGGGCGTCAGGCTCGTCCGCCGCTGACGCGGCCTACTACCCACCCAACCGAGGTTCGTACGCCCCAGACCCATCCGAACCCCCTCCACCCCCGCCCGACGAGTCCGACTTCCCGATCACGTGCCTGGACCCCACCGGCAACGTGGTCGGTGGCGACTGCGCGACCTTTGCGCCCGACCCCGAACCGGCGCCGGACGAGCCTGAGGAGCCGCAGATCCCGGCCGTCATCACGCTTGCCGACATCGCCAGCTTTGTTCCCACGCCGCCGTCGGTCTCGACCGAGCCCGACGGCATCGCGGCGAAGAACATGCCGATGAACTCCATCGCCGGCAGCGAAGCCCACACCGTGGCGGGCGATCTGTTCGGGCTGCCGGTGGCGGTCACCTTCACGCCGGCGGGGTTCCGGCAGGACTGGGGCGACGGCACGGTGACCGAGTCGGGCACCGGCGGCGCGTCCTGGTCGGCGCTCGGCCAGGCCGAGTACACGCCCACCGCGACGAGTCACGCCTACGCGCAGAAGGGCACCTACGCGCTCACGATCACCGCGCAGTACACGGCGGTCGTCGACTTCGGCCCCTACGGAACCCGCCCCGTCGACGGCGTCGTCTCGGCGCCCGGCGCGAGTCGCGAGATCCGCGTCGTCGAGGTGCACACGGCGCTGGTCCAGAACGACTGCACGGAGAACCCGGCCGCCGCCGGGTGCCCCGCCTAGCATGGGCACATGCCCGACGACGACCTCGACGAGCGCTTCGCCGAGGTGATCTCCGGCGTCGAGGAATCGACGCCGCTGACCCTTCCCCTGACCCGGAACACCCGGATCCTGACGATCCGCGCGGAGCTCGACCGCTCCGATCCGCTCATCTGGCGCGAGTTCGAGATCCGGTCCGATCTGACGCTCGACGTCCTCCACGAGGTGCTGCAGGTCGCGTTCGCCTGGAACGGCACCCACCTTCACCGTTTCACCTACGACTCCTCGCTCTTCGGCGACGACCTCGTCTCCTTCGTCGGCGAGTACGAGGAGAGCGAGACCGACGACGACAGCACCTTCCCCGAGCGACGCGTCGCGCTGCACACGGTGCTCGGCACGCCCGACGACGAGCTGCACTACGTCTACGACTACGGCGACCACTGGGCCGTCACCCTCACGCTCGTGAGCACACGCGCGCCCCGCCGCGTCGACCCGCCCATCCGGATGATCGACGGCAGGCGCGCCGCTCCCCCGGACGACTCGGGCGGACGCGCCGACGGAGCCTCGCTCGCCCGGCTGCTCGACGATCCCGAGGCGTTCGATCCCGACACGCTGAACGCGGCCTTCGACAGCCTCATGTTCCAGCTGCTCACGGCGGGCGTCGACGGGCGGCTCGTCGACATGGTCGACCGCCTCTACGGCACCGAGCTCGGCCACCGCCTGGTGATGCGCCTCGCCGATCTCCTGGTGCGGCGCCGCCCGCCGTCCGACGCCGAACGACTCGAGGCGCTCGCACCGTACCTCTGGTTCCTCGACCACACCGCGGGTGACGGCATCAAGCTCACCTCAGCCGGATTCCTGCCGCCCACGCTGGTGAAGCAGGCGGCCGACGTCATCCCGTCGATGCGGGTCTGGGTGCGCGGCGTGAACCGCGAGGCCGACGCGCATCCCGTGCACGAGTTCCGGCAGAGCCTGCAGAGCCTCGGGCTGATCCGCAAGTATCGCGGACACCTCGTGCGCACCAAGCTCGGAACGCGCTGCCACAGCGATCCGACGGTGCTCTGGGGCGTCATCCGGCGCGCCATCTCGGCCTACCCGCACGACGGCTACCCGGCGCACGAGATGCTGCTGGCCCTGCTTCACGCCGCCACGACGATCGGCGCGCCCATCGACCGCGCCGAGCTCGCCGACACGCTGAACGCGGTCGGATGGCGCGACAGCGAGGGCGCGAGCGTGCGCGACTACCTGGTCGCGACGCCCTGGACGCTGCCGATCGCCGTGCTGACCGAGCTCGGCGAGGTCCGCACGCTCGCCGCGACCAAGCGCGTCCTGAGCCCGGTCGCGCGCGAGCTCGCCCGCGAGGCTCTCCTGCTCGGCACGCGCTGACGCGCCTGCTCAGGCCCCGTAGCGCTCGATCATCCGGTCGAACGCGGCATCCAGGTCCGCGTCCACGTTCTGCCGCGCGGCATCCGCCAGGTACCACTCGACGATCTCGCGCGCACCCTCGGCGAACGGCGTCGTCGCGACCCACCCGGGCACGAGCTGCTTGATGAGCGTGTTGTCGAACAGCACCGAGTGCGCCTTGTCGCCGATGAGACCAGGCCCCATCGCCGGCACCTCGCGCGCGATCGCGTCCGACGCGACGTGCACGATCTCCGGCTCGCGGCCAAGCGGCGCCGCCAGGAGGCGCGCGATCTCGTCCCACGTGAGGCTCTCGTCGCTCGTGATGTGCACGGCCTGGCCGATCGCGTGCGGATTGCCGAAGAGGCCCACGAACGCGCGGGCGAAGTCGCGCGAGTGCGTGAGCGTCCACCAGCTGGTGCCGTCGCCGTGGACGACGATCGGGCGCCCGTCGCGGATGCGCTGCAGCGCCGTCCACCCGCCCTTGAGCGGGATCAGCGACGGCCCGTACGTGTGGCTCGGTCGCACGATCGTCATCGGGAAGCCCGCCTCGCGATACGCCGCGACCAGCAGGTCCTCGCTCGCGATCTTGTCGCGCGAGTACTGCCAGAACGGGTTGCGCAGCGGCGTGGACTCGACGATCGGCAGCCGCGCGATCGGCTTCTGATACGCCGAGGCGCTCGAGATGTAGAGGTACTGGCGGGTGCGACCGGTGAAGATCCGGATGTCGTCGGCCACCTGCTGCGGCGAGAAGCTGCGGAAGTTCGCGACCACGTCGAACTGCTCGTCGGCGACTGCGCGCTCGATGGATGCCGCGTCGCCGGCGTCGCCCACCAGCCCGCGCACGCCGTCGGGCAGCGCGCTCTGGCCCCGGTTGAGCACCGTGACGTCGTGCCCGCGCTCGATCGCGAGCTCCGTGACGAACGAGCTGATGTTGCCGGTGCCGCCGATGATCAGGATGCGCATGCGCACACGCTACCGCTCGAAGATATCTTCGAACTGAAGTACTCCACACCCTTTCCAATGTCGTAGCTGCGTACTATACTGGGGTCATGGCCGAGCAGCCGATCTTCGAAGCTCTCTCCCCGCACCAGGCGATGCGGGCGGCGATCGAGGTGCTGCGGTCGGTGCAGCCGCAGATCGCGGGGATGAGCGACGCGGAGACGGTGTCGTTCGCGCCGCTCGCCGAAGAGCTCGGCCGCCTCACGGACGGGATCCGGGTCCGCACCGCCGGGGAGATCGACGCCCGCTCCGACCGGATGCTCGACGAGCGGCTGTCCGCGCAGCACGGATGCCGGAACGGGATCGAGCTGCTCGAACGACTCACCCAGGCGCCGACGCGGGAGGTCCTCGCGCGGGTGCGGCTGGACAAGCGGCTGCGCGCGGAGACGGCGCTCACCGGCGAGGTCCTCCCTCCCCGGCATCCCGAGGTCGCCGCCGCGATGCGGCACGGGGACATCGGCACGCCGGTCGCGGAACTGATCACTGGCACGCTGGACCGGGTCGCGCACCGCGCCGACCCGGTCGTCATGATCGCCGCCGAGCGCGAGCTCGTCGCCAGCGCCACCGGGCTCATCGACGGGATGCCGCCCACGTTCGCGCAGCTGAAGGTGCAGGCGGACACGTGGGCCGCGTACCTCGACCAGGACGGCCCCGCCCCCGACGCGGAGAAGGCATCCCGGCGGCGCGGGTTCACGATCGGGAAGGAACGCGACGGCCTGTTCCCCGCACGCGGAGACCTCACCCCCGAAGGCGCCGCGGTGCTCCAGCGGATCCTGGACGCGGGCGGCAACCCCGCCGTCCGCTTCACCGACAGCTACCGAGATAAGGGCGAGGGCGAGCCGTGGACTGACGACGAACCCGTCGACGACCCCCGCACCCCCGCCCAGAAACGCCACGACGTGCTCGTCGCCGCCCTCCACGCCGCCACCCGCTCCCTCGAGGCCCCCACCCTCGGCGGCGACGCCCCCACCCTCCTCGTGCACGTCGCCCTCGAAGACCTCCAGTCCCCCACCGGCGTCGCGTCGATCGACGGCATCGACGTGCCCGTCCCCGCCGACCTCGCCCACCGCATCGCCTGCACCGGCGCGGTGCAGAAGGTCGTGTTCGACCGCAACGGACGCATCGTCCGCCTCGGCACCAAAGAACGCCTGTTCAACCACCACCAGCGCAAAGCCATCACCGCCCGCGACGGCGGCTGCATCATCCCCGGATGCACCATCCCCGCCGCCTGGTGCGAGATCCACCACGTCCAAGACCACGCCAAAGGCGGCCCCACCCACACCGACAACGGCGTGCTCCTCTGCTGGTGGCACCACCACAACCTCGAACGATCCGGATGGGACATCCGGATGCGCAACGGCGTCCCCGAAGTCAAAGCCCCGCCGTGGATCGACAGCCGCGGCACCCACCGGCCCGCGCCCTGCGCGATGACGAGGCGCAGAGCACGCGGCAGAGCACGACCACCCCTGGGGGCCCGGACCTGAGTCCGAACCCGGACGGGCTCAGCGCACGCGCTGACCCTCCAGCACGCCCGCGTGCGCGGGGTTATCGGCGAACCAGTCCGCCACGTACCAGCACACCGGCAGCACGGTGCGGTCGCCCGCGCGCTCGATCTCCTCGACGGCGCGCTCGGTGATCACGGCGGCGTACCCGTGGCCGCGGTAGGTCGGGATGGTGAACGCCCGCGTGAGCGCGATCGTCCGGCCGTTGTCGCGGTAGTCGAGCACGCTCACCAGCTCGTCGCCCCGCCGCAGCTCATAGCGCGAGGCGCTCTTGTCGTTCGTGAACGTCAACTCAGTCACGCCCACAGGCTACGTCCGTCCACAGGCCCCCGGATCGCGCCCCGCTGACCTTCTGCTGTGGACGGCGCCCCACGCGGCTCGCGCCGTCCCTAACGTCGGCCGCATGCCGACCCGGATGATCCTCATCGCCACCGTTCTCGCTCTCGCCGCCCCGGCCCTGGCCGGCTGCGTCCACACCCCGAGCGAGGAGGAGCGTCTCTTCGCGGCCTACGTCGCCGCGCGCGACGACTTCCTCGCACAGCGCAATGCCGCGGAGGCGTCCGTGGTGCTCGCGGGGATCACCACCCCCGAGCAGCGGTTCATCCTCGTCGACCGCATCGTGGGGCTCCTCGACAGCGGCTTCGTCCAGTCGGGTCGGCAGCGTCTGGTGAGCTTCCGCATGGTCGACGCCGCGGGCAACGAGATCGAGACGTTCGCCGGCACGAGCATCCCCGCCACGGCCGTCGCCGAGGCGTGCCTCGACCGGTCGGACGTGACCATGACCCACCCGGACGGCACGGTCGAGCACCCGCAGCGCGACCTCGAGCCCCAGGAGGTCGTCTACCAGGAGATCGACGGAGAGCTCCTGATCGCCGAGGTCAACGACGCCGGCCCCCACGTCTGCGCGCGGTGAGCTCAGGGCTCACCGCGCCCGAGCCTCGACGGCCACCAGATCGCACGCCCGATGTCGGTCGCAAGGGCGGGCACGAGGAGCGACCGCACGACGAACGTGTCGAGCAGCACGCCGAACGCCACGATGAACGCGATCTGCACCAGGAACAGCACCGGGATCACCGACAGGGCCGTGAACGTCGCCGCGAGCACGAGTCCCGCCGACGTGATGATCCCGCCCGTCAGCCGAAGCCCGCGCTGCACTCCCTCGCGCGTGCCGTGCACGAGCGACTCCTCGCGCACACGCGACATCAGGAAGATGTTGTAGTCGATCCCCAGCGCCACGAGGAACACGAACCCGAACAGCGGCACCGCGGGATCCGCACCGGGCATCCGCAGCACGTGCTGGAACACCACGCCCGCGACGCCCATCGCCGTGCCGAACGACAGCACGGTCGTCGCCACGAGCAGCACGGGCGCGAGCACCGACCTGAGCAGCAGCATCAGGATGACCAGGATCACCGCGAGCACGAGCGGCACGATCAGGGTGCGGTCCCGGATCGACGCGTCGTTCGTGTCGACGTCGGTCGCCGTGACACCGCCCACGAGCGCGTCGGGCACGGCGTTCGCGAACGCGGCGCGGAGCGAGCGCACCGTGTCCTCCGCGGCGGCGGAGTCCGCGGCATCCGCCAGCGTGGCCTGCAGCAGCACACGGCCGTCGGCCACCACGGGCTCCGGGGCCGGGGCGCCCGGCGGGCCGAACGCCTGGATGCCGTCCTCCGTGACGGGCGCGGTCCTGCCGGCCCGGTCGATGACGACCGAGACCTCCTCCACGCCGTCCTCGGCGAGCAGCACCTCGGCCGCGTCCTGCAGCTCGTCCTCGGGCGCGATCACCGACGCCGGGCTGCCGGATCCCGCCGGGAAGTGCTCGCCCAGCACCCGCTGACCGTCGCGCGCCTCCGAGGCGCCGAGCACGAGCTCAGACTGCGGCACGCCCGAGGCCTGCAGCTGCGTCACGCCCACGCATCCGATCGCGAGCACGGCGGCCGTCACGATCCAGATCGTCCGCGGCCGCCGGGCGATCCATCCGCCCACCCTCGCCCACAGCCCGCCGCCCTCCCCCGGCTCCGGCGCCCGCGGGTCGTAGGCCGGGCGGCGCGGCCAGAACGCGGCGCGGCCCAACGCCAGCAGCACGGCGGGCAGCAGCGTGAGCGCCGCCAGCACGGCGAACGCGATGCCGATCGCGGCCACGGGGCCGAGCGCGCTGTTGGAGCGCAGGTCGCTCAGCAGCAGGCACAGCAGCCCCGCGATCACGGTGCCACCCGACGCGACGATCGGCTCGAGCGATCCCCGCAGCGCGCGCAGGGTCGCGGTCCATTTCCGCGGCGTGCGCACGAGCTCGTCGCGGTACCGCGCCACGTAGAGAAGCGCGTAGTCGGTCGCGGCGCCGATCACGAGGATGAACAGGATGCCCTGCGTCTGCCCGCTCAGCAGCAGCACGCCCGCCTTCGCGAGCCACCACACCACCAGCAGCGCGACGCACAGCGCGAACATGCTCGTGGTCAGCACGGCCAGCGGCAGCAGGATCGACCGGTAGACGATCACGAGGATCACCAGCACCGCAGCGAGCGCGACCCCGAGCAGCAGCCCGTCGATGCCGGCGAACGCGCCGACCAGATCGCTCGTGAAGCCCGCCGGTCCGGTCACGTACAGCTCGACGCCGTCCGGCAGGCCCTCGGCGAGCGCCTCCCGGAGCTCGGCTGTCGCGTCGCCCAGGTCGGCGGCGCCGTCGAGCGGCACGAACGCCTGCACCGCCTCGCCGTCCTCGGACGGCAGGGCGGGCGACGGCTCGCCGCCGACCACGTCGAGGCGGGCGGCCGCGTCCAGCCGCTCCTGGATGGCGGCCACGTCATCCGGGGTCAGCTCGCGATCCGCGGCGAACACGACCACGGCGGGGATGGCGTCGCCCTCGGTGAAGCCCTCGAGCCGCTCCTGGACCTCGGTGGCCTCCGCGGTCTCGGGCAGGTAGGCCGTGCGGTCGTTCGACGACACCTCGTCGACGCGTCCGAAGTACGGCCCGCCCACGGCGGCCGCCGCCAGCCACACCAGGATCAGCACGGCGGGCAGTGCGACGCGGAGCCGGCGCGGCACGCGGGCGGCCGCGCCCTCCCCGCGCGCGGCTGCGGCCCGTCGCGATCGGCGGGGATGCTCGTCCATGCGTGTCTCCAGTGGTCAGACGGCGCGCTCCCACGGCGCGACGTCACCGGGGACCACGAAGAACAGCGGATGGGGATCGGGCGCGTCCGCGAGCGCACGCGCGTGCGCGTCGGGCGAACGGACCGCGAGCTTGGCGATCAGGTGCCGCCACTCGAGCTCGAGCTGGCCCGACGTCACGGCGATCCGTTCGACCGGCCCGTCCGGAACCCGCGCGATGCGGGACGCGTCGAAGCGGTATCCGCGGCGCGCGGCCTCGTCGCGCACGCCGTCGAGGTAGGCGCCGATCGCGGCGACCGGATCCGCGGTGGCGCGGAAGCGCTCGAGCTGCGGGTGCGCCGTGTAGCCGCGCGTGCGGCCGAGCAGCACGGCCTGGGCGAGCAGCGCCTCGCGCCAACACGCCGTGAGCCCCTGACGGTCGAGCAGCCGGGGATGAAGCGACCAGAGCCTCACGGCAGCTCCCCGTCGAAAGGGGAGGGGGTCAGGTCGCGGCGCACCCCTCCATCCTGCGCGAGAGAGGGCCCGCGTGGCGACCTCTTGACGGCATCCGTCCGACGTGTCGCAAGCCCCGACGATCCGCGTCGTCTCCGAGATGTGCGCCCCGATGGCACGCCCGGGTTGTCACATTGCGTTACGCAAGCCGTCACAGGCCGAAACGGTTTGACATGTCGCGACACGCCCGGTCACAATCGGAGCATGTCTGTCAACGCACACCTTCTGTCCGCCTCGGAGGCGAACGGGACTGCCGGGATCATGATGCCCGGTCGCGTTGGCATGTGCTGTCGAATGTGCCGCTGAGTCGACAACCTCTCCTCGCTGACCAGGCTCGCCCGCCGCACAACCGCGGCCGCGATGCCGAGTGTCCGGATCATCCGGATCCTCACCCGCCGATAGGTGCCACCCGCACCGCCGGCACCGGCCAGACGTCATCTGAGCACGAACGGCCGACCGACGCACACCCGCACCACCGGTGCACCCCCGAAGGACTTCCCCGATGTCGAACATCACCGCCCTCGCCGATCGCTCGAACTCCGCCGCGCCCCGCCCCGGCCACCTGCGCCCGCTGCCTCCGCTCGTTCCCGCGCAGCCGGCCCCCGAGGCCAAGTCGACCGCCGCGCCCCGCGGCTTCGCCCTGTACGTCGGCCTGGACGAGCTGAAGGCCGCCGCCGACGGCGTCAGCCTGCCCGCCGTGGTCGAGGCCCTGCGCCGCACGCTCGCCGAGCTCGCCCCGAGCGCCGAGACCTACGCCGCCGTCGCCCTCGCCCCGCAGCAGGCCGGCGGCCGCGACGTCGACGTCGTGCGCCTCGCGCTGCACGAGCCCGGCGCCGTCGCCCGCACCAAGGCCCAGGCCGAGGAGCAGGAGGAGGCCGCCCGCGGCGTCGTGGTCGACATCTCCCGCAAGCGCGTCGTCATCGACGGCGAGACCGCCGCTCTGACGTTCAAGGAGTTCGAGCTGCTGCAGTACCTCGTCCTCCGCGAGGGCCGCACGATCGAGCGCGCCGAGCTCGTCAGCTCGCTCTGGGACGCGAACGACGCGGACGCCCCCGGCGAGCGCACCATCGACGTGCACGTCCGTCGCCTGCGCTCCAAGCTCGGCGCCTTCCAGGACATCGTCCGCACCGTGCGCGGCGTGGGCTACCGCTTCGACCGCCACGCGGACGTCGCCGTGCGCTACGGCACCGGCGCTCCCTCGCCCGACCGCTTCTGACAGGGCCCCGCGGGCGGCTTCAGTCGTTTCGTCTCCGCTTCGCTCCGCTCAACGACCGGGCAGTTTCGGCCGCCGGCGGCTTCAGGACGTTTCGACTCCGCTTCGCTCCGCTCAACGACCACAAGGGGGCGGCCCACTGATGAGACGGATGTCGGAGCGACCGCGTAGCGTGGCGGCATGATCTCCACGGCCGTGACGCGCACGCGCGATCCGCGGCCCGATCCGGGTCCGCGACTCGAGACCGCGTACCGGCCCCGGGGTGCCCTGAGCCTGGGCGCCACCGTCGGAGTGTTCCAGCGGGGTCCGGGCGACCCGACGCAGACCCGCGACGGCGCCGTGCTCTGGCGGGCGACCCGCACTCCCCTCGGCGTCGCGACCGTGGCGCTGCGCCAGCAGGCCGACGGTGCGGTCCGCGCCGCGGCGTGGGGCCCCGGGCGCGAATGGGCCATCGCGCAGGTGCCCGCGCTGTGCGGCGCCGAAGACGACGACGCCGGGTTCGACCCGTCGCTGCATCCGCTGATCGCCGACTCGCACCACCGCCACCCCGGCCTGCGTCTCGGCCGCTCCGACCTCGTCTTCGACGCGCTCGTGCAGTCGATCACCGAGCAGAAGGTGACCGCGATCCAGGCCTTCGCCGCCTGGCGCGGCCTTGTCACCTGGTTCGGCGAGCGCGCCCCCGGCCCCACGCCGAAGCCGATGTTCGCTCCCCCGTCGATCGACGGATGGCGCCGCATCCCGTCGTGGGCGTGGCACCGCGCGGGCCTCGAGCCGCCGCAGAGCCGCACGATCGTCCAGGCCGCCCGCCGCGGCACCTCGCTGGTCGCCGCGGTCGAGCGCGCGACCGACGGCCCCGCGCGCGACGCCGTGCTGACCTCCCTGCCCGGCATCGGCCCCTGGACCGCCGCCGAGACCCGCATCCGCGCCCTCGGCGATCCGGATGCCGTCAGCGTCGGCGACTTCCACCTGGCGCACCAGGTCGGCTACGCCCTCACGGGCCGCCGCGTCGAGGACGACGGGATGCTCGAGCTGCTCGCCCCGTGGGCGGGCCAGCGTCAGCGCGCAATCCGGCTCATCCTCGCGTCGGGCGTGAGCGAGCCCCGGCGCGCGCCCCGCCTGCACCCCATGGACCACCGCGACCGCTGATCGCCTGCCGCGTAGCCTGGACGGCATGTGGCTCCTCCTGCGCACCGCGGGGATCCTGATCGCGGGCGCGATCATCGGGTCGACCTACCTCGGCAGCGGGTGGCTCGGCCTGCTGCTGGGGCTCCTGCTGTCGCTCGGGCTGTTCATGGCGTTCGAGGCGCGCAAGGGCGGCGGCCCCGGCCACGACGAGGACGACGACGGCGCACGGCTCTAGGCCGCAGGGGGCTTGGACCGTTTCGACTCGGTCGCTGGCGCTCCCTCGCTCAACGAGCACCAGGGGAATCCACCTCAGTAGTAGACGGCGAGCGGGCCGTGCGGCCCCTGCACCACCTGGACGGGGGTGTCGAACACGCGGGTCAGCACCTCGTCCGTGAAGATCGCGTCGGGCGTTCCGAACTCCACGACCTTCCCGTCCTTCACGGCGCAGATGTGGTCGGCGTAGTGCCCCGCGAAGTTGATGTCGTGCAGCACGATCACGATCGTGCGCCCGAGCTCGGCCGCGGCCCGGCGCAGGTGCTGCATCATCTGCACCGAGTGGCGCATGTCGAGGTTGTTGAGCGGCTCGTCGAGCAGCACATAATCGGTGTCCTGCGCGAGCACCATCGCCACATAGGCGCGCTGCCGCTGCCCGCCCGACAGCTCGTCGAGGTACCGGCCCTCGAGCGCGGTCAGATCGAGGAAGTCGATCGCACGGCTCACGATCTCCTCGTCGGCCCGCGTCAGCCGGCCCTTGGAGTACGGGAACCGCCCGAAGCCGACGAGCTGCCGCACGGTCAGCCGGGTGATGAAGTGGTTCTCCTGGCGCAGGATCGACACGATCCTCGCGAGATCCTTGGACGCCGTCCGGGCCACGTCGTAGCCGGCGATCTCGATCGCGCCCGCGTCGATCCCGAGCAGGCGGCCGATCATGGTCAGCAGCGTCGACTTGCCGGCCCCGTTCGGTCCGACGAGCGCCGTGATGCCTCCGGCGGGGATCTGCAGATCCACCGGCCCGATGGCGACCTCGTCGCCGTAGCTCTTGCGCACCTCGCGCAGCGTGATCACAGGCGGCCCTTTCGCAGCAGGAAGATGAGGAACACGGTGCCGCCGACCAGCTCGATGATGATCGACACGACGCCCTGCGCATAGAACACGTGCTTCATCACGAAGTACGCGCCCGTCAGCACGACGAACCCGGTCAGCACCGCCACCGGCAGCACGAGCCGGTGATCGAACGTGTCGGCCAGCTGGTACGACAGCGTCGCGACCAGGAAGCCGAGGAACGTCAGCGGCCCGATGAGCGCGGTCGACACCGCCATGAGCACCGACACCAGCAGCAGGATGAGGATCAGCTCGCGCCGGTGGTTCAGGCCGAGCCCCATCGCGGCGTCGCGCCCGAGCGCCATCGCGTTCAGGGTGCGGGCGCGCAGGAGCAGCAGCGTCGCCGCCACCGCGACGAACGGGATCGCGAGCGGGAAGTAGCCCGCGTCGGCGTTGGCCATCGAGCCGAACAGCCGCGCCGACAGCACGTCGAACTCGCTCGGCGTGAGCAGGCGCTGCATGAACGCGGACACGGATCCGAGCCCGCCGCCGATCACGATGCCGATCAGGAGCATGACCTGCAGGTTCGCGTAGCGTCCCGACAGCAGCCACGTGTACAGCGCGAGGGCGAGCCCGACCATGAGCGCGATCTGCAGCGCGAACTGCCCGAGCCCCTGGATGGAGACCAGCCCGGCCACGCCGAGAAAGTACACGGCCGAGGTCTGCACCGCCACGTACAGCGCCTCGAACCCCATGATCGAGGGCGTGATGATGCGGTTGTTCGTCACGGTCTGGAAGCTCACGGTCGCGACCGCCTGGCACACCGCGACGATCGCCATGGTGACCAGCGCCGTGCCGCGCAGCTGCGCGATCTTCCAGAACCCGTCGGATCCGACCGGCATGGGGTTGTCCCAGGCCAGCAGCCCGAAGGCGAACAGCGCCGCGAGCAGGATGAGCGAGCCCAGCACGATCGCGTAGCGGCGGCGCGCCCGCGGCGTGGGCAGCGAGCCGGAGTGGCGCGGCGCGAGAGCCGGCGCGGCGGCGGTCATCGTGTCAGCCACGGCGGCGTCCCCTCAGCAGCAGGACGACGAACACGACCGCCCCGACGACGCCCAGGATGAGCGACACCGGCACCTCGAACGGCATGATGATCGTCCGGCCGATCAGGTCGCACACGGTCACGATCGCGATCCCGAGCAGGCACACCCACGGCAGGTTGCTGCGTAGATCGTCGCCCCGGATCATCGACACCACGTTGGGAACGATCAGCCCCAGGAACGGCAGGCTGCCCACCACGACCGTGACCACGCCCGTCGCGATCGCGATCAGGCCCGTGCCGATCAGGATCATCCGGTCGTAGTCCAGCCCGACGCTCGTGGCGACCTCCTCGCCGAGGCCGGCGAGCGTGAACCGGTCGGCCGTGATGAACACCGCGACCACCACGGCGAGCACGACCCACAGCACCTCGTACTGCCCGCGCAGCACCGACGTGAAGCTGCCCGCGAACCACACGCCGAGGTTCTGCAGCATGTTCGTCTGCAGCGCCAGGAACGTCGACGCGGCCCCGACGACCGAGCCGAGCATGATGCCGACGATCGGCACGATCAGCGACGACCGCAGCGACACCCGCCGCAGGAACAGGAAGAAGACCATCGTCCCGACGAACGCGGCGATCACGGCCCCGATCATCCGGGGCACGATGCCGGCGGTCGGCGCGACGATCATGACCGCGAGCAGGCCGAGGCCCGCCCACTCCGTCGTGCCGGTCGTGGTCGGCTCGACGAAGCGGTTCTGCGTGAGCAGCTGCATCACGAGCCCCGACATCGCCATGGCGGCGCCCGCGAGCACGAGCGCGACCGTGCGCGGGATGCGCGTGATCTGGAACATCTCGCCGCCGCCCTCGGCGCCCACGACGTCGTAGACGCCCGTGAACAGCGACAGGACGAGCAGCCCGGCCACGACGAGCACCCCGACCCCCAGCCAGGGGTCGAGCAGGCGGGCGCGGGAGCGGGGCCGCGGCCCCGCTCCCGTCACTGCCGTCACTTGCCCTCGAACGCGTCCGCGAGCGCGTCGAAGAACTCCGTGTAGGTCTGGATGCCCTCGTTCGTGTACGTGTCGGCGGGCATGTAGAGGATGTTGCCCTCCTTGACCGCGGTCACGTCGGCGAGCGCCTCGGAGTTCTCCAGGATGTCCGCGGCGGGCTCGTACGCCGGGTCGTCCGCGGCGACGGCCGCGTCGCGGTCCATCACGAGGATCCAGTCGGGGTTCGAGTCCGCGATCGCCTCGACCGAGATGTCGTCGCCCTGGTGGTCGTCGCTCGCGCCCTCGACCTCGAGCGCGGGGGTCAGGCCCAGGATGTCGAACACGGGGCCGAGCGTGCGGCCCAGCCCGGGGGCGATGTAGCCGATCTCGCCGCCCGAGGTGGTGACCGCCATCACGGTCTGGTCGGCGTCGTACGCCGCGGCCGCGCGCTCGATCGCGGCCTCGAGGTCGGCGACGAGCTGCGCGGCCTCGTCCTGCTTGCCGAAGATCTCGCCCAGCACGGTGGTCTGGCGCGCGAGCTCGGCGTCGAGCGGCTCGCCCTCGCGCGGGTCGAGCTCGAGCACCGTGGCGTCGGGGGCGAGCGCGACGAAGTCGTCGTGGAACTGCGCGAAGCGCTGCCCGTTGATGATCAGGTCGGGCTCGACCGCCACGACGGCCTCGAGGTCGGGCTCGCGGTGCGTGCCGAGGTCGATGATCGACGCGTCGTCCTTGTACGCGACGGTCGACGGCATGAGCGAGACCGCGGCGGCCGTGAGCTCCACGCCCCAGTCCGCGAGCGTCTCGAACGTCCGGTTGTCGGTCGCCACGACCGACGTGGGAGGCAGCTCGATCGTGTGCGTGCCGGTGTTGTCCTCGACCTCGACCGAGGTGGCCTCGGCCGCGGCGGTCGGCTCGACCTCGGCCTCGGCGGCGGGTGCGGCGCAGCCGGCGAGGGCGACGGCGGACGCCGCGAACATCGACAGCGCGGCGACGGGACGGATCACGGACGGACGGGGCACGGACATGGCGGGGCTCCTGTTCCAGAGCGCGGTATCAGCCGCGGTCTTCTCGGTGAGGGATCGGCGGGGCCTCGGGGCGCGGATCGCGTCCCGGTCCGGACAGGACCGTCCGGCCCGCCGTTGGGTAGGCTAACCTAACTTCCATGACCACGTCGACCGCCGATGCCCCGCCCGCCTTCACGCTGGAGCGGCAGGGACTCGACCTGAAGTTCCGCTTCGCCCGCCTCGTCGCGCGCGAGTGGCTCGCGGCCGACTACGTGCGCATCCGACTCGAGGGCGAGGACCTCGCGGGCTTCGGCACGCCGGGACACGACGACCACATCCGCGTGTTCTTCGCGCAGGGCCCGGCCGACACGGTCGAGCAGATGCGGGCCTTCCCGAGCCGCGAGTACACGCCGCTGGCCTGGGGCGCGAACGGCGACGGCACCGGATGGCTCGACCTCGAGTTCGCGGTGCACGGCGAGGAGGGCGTGGCCGGACCGTGGGCCGCGGGCGCTCCCCTGGGCTCGCTCGCCGGCGTCGGCGGCCCGCGCGGCTCGCTGTCGATCTCCGGAGCACCCGACGGCTGGATCCTGGCGGGCGACGAGACCGCCGTGCCGCAGATCCGCCGCTACGCGGCCCTGATCCCGGACGGCGCTCCCGCGACGATCCTCGTCGAGGTCGCCGACGCCGAGCACGAGATGCCGATCGACGCGCCCGTCGCGGTCGAGTACGTCCACCGCGGCGACGCTCCGGCGAGCTCGGCGCTCGCCGCGCGGCTCGACGCGATCACCGCCGCGGAGCGCCCGGCCGGCGACGTGTTCGGCTTCGTCGCCGCCGAGCAGGCGATCGTGAGGCCCGGCCGCGCGCTGCTGGTCGACCGCTGGGGACTCGCGCCCGACCGGATCGTGGTGAAGGGCTACTGGAAGCGCGGCGAGGACGGCGCGCACCACCACGCGCCACACTAGAAGCCAGGCTCCCCCACTGCTCTGGAGGCATCATGACCGCGAAGAAGACCGTGTCCCCGCCCGCCAAGCTCGCGCTCGGCATCGTGGGACTGCTGCAGATCGCGCTCGCGCTCGCGGCGTTCTCGGACCTGTGGGCGCGCCGCGACAGCGAGATCCGGATGACCAAGCCCGCGTGGATCCCGATCATCCTGATCAACTGGATCGGCCCGCTCGCGTACTTCATCGGCGGCGTCAAGCGCTGAGGCGCTGAGCCCCGCCGGCGGCTTCGACCGTTTCGACTCCGCTGCGCTCCGCTCAACGACCGGCGACGAACCACGGTCGTTGAGCGGAGCGAGCGCCAGCGAGCGGAGTCGAAACGCCTGAAACCTCGCCGGACGTGTGAGGCTGGGGGCATGCGCATCGCAGTCACGGGGTCGTCGGGCAAGCTCGGGTCGGTCGTCGCGCGGGAGCTCCGCGCCGCCGGCCACCACGTCATCGGGATGGATCGGGTCGGCACGCGCGACCGCGACTTCGTCCAGGTCGACCTGACCGACTACGGCCAGGTCGTCGACGCGCTCACGGCCGTGGGCGACACGCACGACGGCATCGACGCGCTCGTGCACCTCGCGGCCATCCCGGCGCCCGGCCTCGCGCCCGACGTGGCGACGTTCCACAACAACATGGCCACCACGTTCAACGTGTTCTGGGCCGCGACCCGGATCGGGATCGACCGGATCGTGTACGCGTCGAGCGAGACCGTGCTGGGCCTGCCGTTCGACGTGCCGCCGCCGTACATCCCGGTCGACGAGGAGTACCCGGCCCGGCCCGAATCGGTCTACTCGCTCGTGAAGCACCTCGAGGAGCAGCTCGCGATCGAGCTCGCGCGCTGGAACCCGACCCTGTCGATCACGGCGCTGCGCTTCTCGAACGTGATGTGGCCCGAGGACTACGCCCGCTTCCCGTACGACGCAGACCCGCGCGAGCGCAAGTGGAACCTGTGGGGCTACATCGACGCGCGTGACGGCGCGCACGCGGTCGAGCGCGCGCTCGAGGTCGCCCCTCCGGGCTTCGACCGGTTCATCATCGCCGCCGCCGACACCGTGACCACGCGGCCGAACGCCGAGCTGGTCGCCGAGGTGTTCCCGGATGTGCCGCTGAAGGGCGACCTCGGCGAGCACGACACCATGCTGTCGATCGACAAGGCCCGGCGCCTGCTCGGCTACGCGCCGAAGCACAGCTGGCGCGACGCCGAGACCGCCCTCGAGTAGTCCCCGCGCGGACCCGCGACTAGGCTGTCCTCCCGTGCCCGCACCCTCCGGCGCGCGGCCCGGCCGCGAACGAGGAGAGATCCATGAGCCTGTTCCGCACGAAGTCGATCGAGCAGAGCATCGCCGACACGGAGGAGCCCGAGCACCAGCTCAAGAAGAACCTGGGCGTCTTCGACCTCATCCTGTTCGGCATCGGCGTCTGCGTCGGCGCCGGCATCTTCGTGCTGACGGGTCACGCGGCCGCGACGAACGCAGGCCCCGCGATCGCCATCTCGTTCCTGATCGCGGGCGTCGCGTGCGCGCTCGCGGCGCTCTGCTACGCCGAGTTCGCGTCGACCGTGCCCGTCGCGGGCAGCGCCTACACGTTCACGTACGCGACCCTCGGCGAGCTGCTCGCGTGGATCATCGGCTGGGATCTCGTCCTGGAGTTCACGGTCGGCGCCGCGGCGCTCGCGACGTCGTTCAGCCAGTACCTCGCGGTCGTGCTCGACGGCACGTGGTTCGAGATCCCCGCGGCGATCGCGACGGTCGAGGACGGCTTCGTGAACCTGCCGGCCGGCCTCCTCATCCTCGGCCTGACCGCCGTGACGGTCGGCGGCATCAAGCTCTCGAGCCGGATCAACCAGATCGTCACGGGCCTGAAGGTGCTCGTGGTGCTCGCGGTCGTGGTCGTCGGCGCGTTCCTCGTGAAGATCTCGAACTGGGTGCCGTTCGTCCCGCCGGCCGAGGCTCCGGCCGGAGCGGACGGCGGCGACGTCTTCCACCTGCCGATCGTGCAGGGCATCTTCGGCCTCGAGCCGAGCGTGTACGGCATCGGCGGCGTGTTCGCCGCGGCGGCCATGGTGTTCTTCGCGTTCATCGGCTTCGACGTCGTCGCCACGACGGCCGAGGAGACGCGCAACCCGCAGCGCGACCTGCCGCGCGGCATCCTGGGCGCGCTCGCGATCGTGACGGTGCTGTACATGGCCGTGTCGCTCGTCATCACGGGCATGCAGAACTACCGCGACATCGACCCCGAGGACGGCGCCCCGCTCGCGACCGCGTTCGACGCCGCGGGCCTGCCGATCATGGGCGACCTGATCGCGATCGGCGCGTGCATCGGCCTGATCGTGGTGTCGATGATCCTGCTCATGGGCCAGACCCGCGTGGCGTTCGCGATGGCGCGCGACGGCCTGCTGCCCGTGAGCCTGTCGAAGACCCACCCGCGGTTCCGCACGCCGTACCGGATCACGATCATCACCGGCGTGGTCGTGGCGATCCTGGCGGCGTTCGTGCCGCTGTCGACGCTCGCCGAGCTGGTGAACATCGGCACGCTCGCGGCCTTCGTGCTGGTCTCGATCGGCGTGATCGTGCTGCGCCGCACGCGCCCCGACCTGCCCCGCGCGTTCCGCGTGCCGTGGGTGCCGGTACTGCCGATCATCTCGGCGGTGATCTGCTTCTACCTGATGCTGAACCTGACGCTCGACACGTGGATCCGGTTCGTGGTGTGGCTCGCGATCGGCGTGGTCGTGTACTTCGTGTACTCGCGCCGGCACAGCCGCCTGGGCGAGCGCGAGCGCCTGAGCGCGGGCGTCAGCCGCGGCGCGTGATCGCCATCCGGCCCTCGGGGTCGAGCCGCGCCAGCACCGCGGCGGTGATCTCGCGCAGCTGAGCGCGCTGCTCGGGCGTGAGCGCATCCAGGATCATGGCGCGCACGTTCTCGACGTGCCCGGGCGTCGCCCCGACCACCTTGCGGCGCCCCTCCGCGGTGATCACGACGTCGGTCGCGCGCGCGTCGTCGGCGGCGCGCTCGCGCCGCACGTAGCCGCGCTTCTCGAGCCGCGTGATCACGTGCGAGAGGCGCGGCAGGGTCGCGTTCGTGTGCGACGCGAGCTCGGCCATCCGCATCCGGTGCGCGGGCTCCAGCGCGAGCACCGAGAGCGCGAAGTAGTCGAAGTGAGTGAGCCCCTCGTCGGCCAGGAGCTGGGCGTCGAGCTGCCGCGGCATGAGCTCGAGCATGGCCGCGACGGGCGCCCACGTGTCCCGCTCCTCGGAGGTGAACGACCGGCCTCTTCCCATGCCCGGATCCTACGGGAATAGTTGTAGCCACAACCGGGTTGGGCTCATTACTTGTAGGTACAAGCATCACGAAGGAGAACGGCAATGACGGACATCACCATCATCGGCACCGGCAACATGGGTCAGGCGATCGCGGGCGTGCTCGCCCGGGGCGGCGCCTCCATCCAGCAGCTCGGCCACGGCGACACCGCCGCGGTGACCGGCGACATCGTCATCCTGGCCGTGCCCTACGGCGCGCTGGCCGAGATCGCGCAGACGCGCGGCGCCGAGCTCGAGGGCCGCACGGTGGTCGACATCACGAACCCCGTGGACTTCGAGACCTTCGACTCGCTCGTGGTGCCCGCCGACTCCTCGGCCGCCGCCGAGCTGCAGAAGCAGCTGCCGGGCGCGAAGGTCCTGAAGGCCTTCAACACGACCTTCGCCGGCACGCTGAACTCGGGCCAGGTCGGCGCGCAGCCGACCACGGTGCTCGTCGCGGGCGACGACGCCGAGGCCAAGGCCCGGCTGATCTCGGCCATCGAGGCCGGCTCGCTCGCCGCCGTCGACGCCGGTGCGCTGTCGCGCGCCCGCGAGCTCGAGGCCCTCGGGTTCCTGCAGCTCACACTCGCGGCGCGCGAGCAGATCGCCTGGACCGCCGGGTTCGCGCTGGTCCGGTGACGATGACCGACCGGCTCGCCGCCGACACCGCGATGGGGGCGGTCACGCTGCGCGTGGCGGCTCTCGACGCGATGATCCGCTACTACACGCAGGCCGTGCCGCTGACGGTCCTGCGGCACGACGGCCCCCGCGCGGTGCTCGGGCGCGGCGGCACGCCGGTGCTGGTGCTCGAGCACGCGCCCGAGCTGCGCCACGCCGGCCCCCGCGAGGCGGGCCTGTTCCACACCGCGATCCTGTTCGAGACCGAGGAGGCCCTCGCCGCCGCGGTCCACTCGGTCTCGCGCCACGCCCCGGGCACGTTCACGGGCAGCTCGGACCACCTCGTGAGCCGGGCGTTCTACTTCACCGACCCCGAGGGCAACGGCGTCGAGCTGTACTGGGACCGCGACCGGTCGCTGTGGAGCTGGACCCACGGCCGCGTCGAGATGGACACGCTGTACCTGGACCCGAACGCCTTCCTGCGCGAGCACCTCACCGACGCCGCGATCGAGGATCCGGTGATCGGCGGTGCGCGCGTGGGTCACGTGCACCTGAGCGTCGGCGACGTCGCGACCGCACGCGAGTTCTACGTCGACCGGCTCGGGTTCGACACCACGTCGACGCTCGGCGACTCCGCGCTGTTCGTCAGCGCGGGCGGCTACCACCACCACATGGCGATGAACACGTGGCGCAGCCGCGGGGCCGGCCGGCGCCGGATGACCCTCGGCCTGGGACTCGTCGACATCACCGTCCCGACGGCGGACGACCTCGGCGCGCTGGACGATCGGCTGCGGCACTTCGGCGTGCCGACCGCGCACGACGGACGGATGCTGTCGTTCGACGACCCGTGGGGCCACGCCGTGCGCGTTCTGCCTCCGGACGCCGCCGCCGAGGCGCCGCCCGCCGCCGCCCGCTGACCCGGACACGCCGCGCGCAGACCCTTGCCACGCGCGACGCGGGGCGGCGAGACTGATCGCGACCCCGCCCGCCAGACACGTCAGGAGTCCGCCGTGCCCGTGCTCAACCCGTATCTCCACTTCCACGACACCGCGCGCGAGGCGATGGAGTTCTACCAGTCGGTGTTCGGGGGCGAGCTCGAGATCGAGACGTTCGGCGAGAGCGAGATCGACCACCACCCGGACGACGCCGATCTCGTGCTGCACGCCGTGCTCGAGACGCCCGACGGCATGGTGCTGATGGCGAGCGACACCCCGCAGGGCGTGCCCTACGACGGCGCGGGCGGCCACTCGATCTCGATCAGCGGCGACGAGGAGGAGGACCTCACCGAGTGGTGGGAGGCCCTCTCGGAGGGCGGAACCATCGTGCTGCCGCTGTCCGAGCCCGACTGGGGCGGGCTGTTCGGCATGCTCACCGACCGCTTCGGCGTGAAGTGGATGATCTCGATCCTCGACGAGGAGGACTTCGAGGAGAACGAGGAGGACGACGACGAGGACTTCGAGGACCTCGAGGACGAGGAGCAGTAGCGGCCGTCGCCCGAACGGATGAGGCGCCCCCGCGGGGGCGCCTCATCCGTTCTCAGAACTCCTCGTGCGTGAGCGGGTCGCCGTCCCAGAGGCGTCCGCGCTCGAGGGCCGAGATCGCCTCGACGTGCTCGTCGTCGAGCGTGAAGTCGAACACGTCGGCGTTCTCGCGCTGGCGGTCCGGATCCGCCGACTTCGGGATGGGCGTCGAGCCGAGCTGCACGTGCCAGCGCAGCACGACCTGCGTCGGGCTCACCTGATACACCTCGGCGAGGTCGGTGATGAGCTGCTCGGTCAGCAGCTCGCTGCGCCGCGCGAGCGGGCTCCAGCTCTCGGTGCGGATGCCGTGCTCGGCGTGGAACGCGCGCAGCGCGGTCTGCGGGAAGTACGGGTGCAGCTCGACCTGGTTCACGGCCGGGACGACGCCGGTCTCGTCGATCAGGCGCTGCAGCATCTCCTCGGTGAAGTTCGAGACGCCGACCGAGCGCACGAGCCCCTCGTCGCGCAGCGCGATCATGCCCTTGAACGTGTCGACGTACTTGTCGACGCTCGGGTTGGGCCAGTGGATGAGCAGCAGGTCGATGCGGCCGAGGCCGATCGTGGCGTTGGACTCGCGGCCGCTCGCGATCGCCTCGTCGTAGCCGTGGTGGCGGCCGGGGATCTTCGTGGTGACGACGATCTCGTCGCGGTCGATCCCGCTGCGGCGCACGGCCTCGCCGACCTCGTGCTCGTTGCCGTAGTTGACCGCGGTGTCCAGCACGCGGTAGCCGGTCTGGATGCCGGCCTCGATGGCCGCGATGCCCTCCTCCCCGGTCAGCTTGTAGGTGCCGAGGCCGAGCTCGGCGAACGCGGTGCCGTCGTTGAGCGTGATCCGGGGGATGTCGATGGTCGCCATGCCCCGAGCCTAACGGCGGCGAGGGGCCGCACGCCCAGGTCGGCGACCAGCCAGCGCGCGATCGCGGTGTGGCCCGCGTCGGCGCCCTGACCCCCGTCGATCTCGGCGACCCAGTCCTCCCAGCCGCGGCCGGTGTTCGTGCGGACCGTGGCGTCGTCCACCAGCGGCTGGTGGGCCCATTCGGTGCTCATGCGCACGAGCCTACTGAGCGGGCGCCGGCGCCCCGCGGACCGCCAGGATCGCGTCGAGCAGCGCGTCGGCGACCTCGCGCTTGCTGCCGCTCGCGGTCGCGACCGGCGCGTCGTGCGGGCCGATGACCGTGACCGTGTTGTCGGCGCGCTCGAAGCCGGCCTCCCAGCCGACCTCGTTGACCGCGAGCAGGTCGGCGCCCTTGCGGCGGCGCTTGCGGATGCCGCGCTCGAGCACGGTCTCGTCGGCGGTCGGCATCTCGGCCGCGAAGCCCACGACGGTCTGCCCCGGACGCCGCGCGGCCGCGAGCCCGCTGAGGATGTCGGCGTTCTCGACCAGCTCGAGCGTGGGCTTGCCGTCCTCCTTGGCCAGCTTGTGGTCGGCCACGTCGGCGACGCGATAGTCGGCCACGGCGGCGGTCATCACGATCACGTCCGCGTCGCCGGCGAGGGCGGTCATCCGCTCCCCCAGCTCTGCGGCGGTGCCGGCGCGCTCGATCCGGATGCCCGGGTGCGCGACGGCGGGCGCCGCGACCGACTCGTCGACGTGCGCGGCGACCAGCGTGACCTCGGCGCCACGGTCTGCCGCGGCGAGCGCGACCGCGATTCCCTGCCTGCCGCTCGACCGGTTGCCGAGGAAGCGGACCGGGTCGATGGGCTCGCGCGTGCCGCCCGTCGAGACCACGAAGCGCAGCCCCGCGAGATCGCGGCGCGACCGCAGGATCCGGCCGATCTCGGCGTGGAGGGCCTCGGGCTCGCTCATCCGGCCCGGGCCGATGTCGTCAGCCGTGAGCTGCCCGCTGTCGGGGCCGATCATCCGGATGCCGCGCGCGGCGAGCGTCGCGACGTTCGCCTGCGTGGCGGCGTGCTGCCACATCTCGGTGTGCATCGCGGGAGCGATCAGCACGGGCGCGCGCGTGGCGAGCAGCGTCGTGCCGAGCAGGTCGCCCGCCAGGCCCGCGGCCATCTTCGCGATCGTGTTCGCCGAGGCAGGGGCGACGACCACGAGGTCGGCGTTCTGGCCGAGCGCGACGTGCCGCACCTGCGCCACGTCGTCGTGCACCGACGTCGTCACGGGGTGGCGGCTGATCGCCTCCCAGGTCGGCTGACCGACGAAGCGCAGCGCATCGTCGGTCGGCACGACGTGCACCTCGTGCCCGTCCTTCACCAGCAGCCGCACGAGCTGCACGGTCTTGTACGCGGCGATGCCGCCGGTCACGCCCACGACGATGTTCACGCCTTCATTGTGGCTCACGCCCCTCGACGCCCCGCGGCATCACCCTGTGGTCGTCGAGCGGAGCGACGAAGGAGCCGAGTCGAAACGGGCTGAGCGAGCGCGGCGAGTCGAAGCCGAGTCCCGCGCGGAACCCGAGAATGGAACCATGTGCACCGCGATCGTCCGCGTCCCGGAGTCCTCGGCGGAGCCCGTGCGCCTGCTCGCGGTGCGGGACGAGGATCCGAACCGGCCGTGGAACCCGCTCGGCGCGTGGTGGCCGGACCGGCCCGGGCTCGTGGGCGTGCAGGACCGGCTCGCGGGCGGCGCCTGGCTCGCCGCCGAGGGCGGCCGGCTGGCGGTGCTCCTGAACCGGGCGGGGTACCCCGAGGGACTGGATGCCGCCGAGCTCGAGTCGCGCGGCGGGATCGTGCTGGCCTCGGTCGCCGGGTCGTCGCCCGAGGGCGCGCCGCGCACGCTCGGGTTCAACCTGGTCGAGGTCGACGGCGCCGAGGTGCGGGTGACGTCCTGGGACGGTGCCGAGCTGCGCCGCGAGACCCTCGCCCCGGGCACGCACATGCTGGCGCACGACGGCGTCGACGACCCCGCGACCCCGCGCATCGCGGCGTGGCATGAGGCCTTCGAGCAGGCCCCGACCGACGGGGACGCCGCCTGGTGGCGCCCGTGGCTCGAGGTGCTGGGCCGCACGGCCGAGCTGCCGCCGACCGATGACCGCGCGATCGTGCGCGACAACCATCCGCACGGCTACCCGACCGTGTCGCTGCTCGCGTGCGTCGCGTCGATCCAGGACGGCCGCGCGGATGTGCGCTACGCGCCGCTGGACCGTCCCGGTCTCTGGAACCCGCTCGCCTTCGACTGACGCACGGCCCGATTTGCGCCGACTCCCGGTGCTCGTGATACACATGTCCTGACCACACGGGGGCCTCGGAAGAGGCTGAGACCGGGCTGACACCGCCCGAGACCGTCGAACCTGATCCGGCTCGTACCGGCGTAGGAAGTGAGGACAGCCCATGGTGGCGCGCGCTCTCCCGACATCCATCCCTCCCGTCGATCCCGCCGCTCCCGGCGACGCATCCGCTGAAGAGCACGGGACCGAACAGCACCCCTCCCACTCGCTCGCGTGGGTCGAGGACGCCGCGCACGGCATCCGCGTCCCCGTGACCGAGATCGCGCTCGAGGACTCGCCCGACGGCACGCCCAACCCGCCGCTGCGCGTGTACCGCACGGCAGGTCCCGGCAGCGTGCCCGAGCGCGGCCTGCCGCCGCAGCGTGCCGAGTGGATCGCCGCGCGCGACGACACCGAGCCGTACGAGGCGCGCGGGCACCGGCTGAGCGACGATGGCCGCGCGGCGGTGCGCCGCGGCGCGCCCTCGCAGCGCTGGGCGGGCGCGAAGCCCGAGCCGCGCCGTGCCAAGCCGGGCCGCACCGTGACGCAGATGCACTACGCCCGCCGCGGGATCATCACCCCCGAGATGCGGTACGTGGCGCTGCGCGAGCAGTGCGACGTCGAGCTCGTGCGCAGCGAGGTCGCGGCCGGGCGGGCGATCATCCCCAGCAACATCAACCACCCCGAGTCCGAGCCGATGATCATCGGCAAGGCCTTCCTCGTGAAGATCAACGCGAACATCGGCAACTCGGCCGTGACGAGCTCGATCGCCGAGGAGGTGTCGAAGCTGCAGTGGGCGACCAAGTGGGGCGCCGACACGCTCATGGACCTGTCGACCGGCAACGACATCCACACGACGCGCGAGTGGATCATCCGGAACTCGCCGATCCCGATCGGGACGGTTCCGATCTACCAGGCGCTCGAGAAGGTCGACGGCGACGCGAGCGCGCTGACGTGGGAGATCTACCGCGACACCGTGATCGAGCAGTGCGAGCAGGGCGTCGACTACATGACCGTGCACGCCGGCGTGCTGCTGCGCTACGTGCCGCTGACGGCCGACCGCGTGACGGGCATCGTGTCGCGCGGCGGATCGATCATGGCCGGATGGTGCCTGGCGCACCACCGCGAGAACTTCCTGTACGAGCACTTCGACGAGCTGTGCGAGATCTTCGCGCAGTACGACGTCGCGTTCTCGCTGGGCGACGGCCTGCGCCCCGGATCGATCGCGGACGCGAACGACGCCGCCCAGTTCGCCGAGCTCGACACGCTCGCGGAGCTGACCCGCCGCGCGTGGGCGCACGACGTGCAGGTCATGGTCGAGGGACCCGGCCACGTGCCGCTGCACCTCGTGCGCGAGAACGTCGAGCGCCAGCAGGAGCTGTGCGACGGCGCCCCGTTCTACACGCTGGGCCCGCTGGTCACCGACATCGCGCCCGGCTACGACCACATCACGTCGGCGATCGGCGCGACCGAGATCGCCCGCTACGGCACCGCCATGCTCTGCTACGTCACCCCGAAGGAGCACCTCGGCCTGCCGGACCGCGACGACGTCAAGACCGGCGTGATCACCTACAAGATCGCCGCCCACGCGGCCGACCTCGCCAAGGGCCACCCGGGCGCGATCGCGCGCGACGACGCGCTGTCGAAGGCGCGGTTCGAGTTCCGCTGGCGCGACCAGTTCGCGCTCGGCCTCGACCCGGTCACGGCGCAGGAGTTCCACGACGAGACGCTGCCGGCCGAGCCCGCCAAGACCGCGCACTTCTGCTCGATGTGCGGCCCGAAGTTCTGCTCGATGCGCATCTCGCAGGACATCCGCGACACGTACGGAGACGCCGCGGCGCAGGCCGCGGTGGCCGGCATGGCCGAGAAGAGCGCCGAGTTCGCCGCCTCCGGCGGACAGGTCTACCTCCCGGCTCCCGCGCTGCGCGCGGAGGCGGCCCGATGAGGGCGGCCGGGATCGTCGCGCTGGCGGCGGTCGCGCTGAGCCTCGCCGGATGCGCCGCGGCTCCCGCGGCGGGCGACGCCGCGGCGGGGTCGGGCGAGCCGGTGGTCGTGCGGGTCAACGACCCGGGCAACCAGGGCCCGCTGGCCGTCGCGAAGAAGACCGGCGAGCTCGCCGAGGCGTTCGCGGAGGTCGGCGCCGAGCTCGAATGGGTCGACGGCGAGTACGCGTTCACGGCCAACGTGCCGCTGTTCAACGCGGGGCAGCTGGATGTCGCGAACGCCGCGTTCGCGCCGATCGCGGGCGCGACCGCCAAGGGCCTGCCCGTGAAGATCGTGTCGGTGCAGCGCCGCGAGGTGCTGACCGAGAACGCGGGCATCGTGGCGGCCCCCGGATCCGGCATCGAGACGATCGAGGACCTGGTGGGCCGCCGCGTCGCGGTCAACGCCGGCGGCAAGGGCGAGTACCTGCTGCTCGACGCGCTCGAGCAGGCGGGGATCCCGTTCGACGCGGTGGAGCGCGTCGCGCTGCAGCCGTCGGACGGCGTCGCGGCGTTCGCGTCCGGGCAGATCGACGCGTGGAGCACGTTCAGCGACTACTTCGCGCAGGCGGCCCGCACCGGCACGGTGCTCGCGACCGAGCGCTCGCTCGACGCGGTCGACGACAACGTGTACGCGTTCCGGTCCGAGCTGATCGACGCGCATCCCGAGATCGGCGTCGCGTTCGTCGAGACGCTGCAGGAGCTGCTCGACCGCCAGCACGAGGACCCCGAGGCCTTCCTCAACGTGTTCGAGAAATCCGGACCCACCGCGCTCGTGGGCGACGCGTACGAGAACGAGCTGCGCGAGCTGCAGGGGCGCTACGAGGTCCATGTGCCGGGCCCCGCGGACGCGGAGCGGCTCCAGCGCGTGCTGGACCTGTTCCGCCGGGCGGGGGTCATCCAGACCGAGCTGGCTCCGTCCGACCTGCTGGCCGACCTCGACGGCTGACCCGCGATGACGACGCTCGTCGCTCCGCGCCCGCTCGCCGCCGCCGCGCCGGCACGGTCCGGGTGGCGCGTCGTGCGTCGCGCGGCCGTGCCGGTGGGCCTGGTGGCGGCGTGGGCGCTCGTGTCGGCGGCCGGATGGGCGCCCGCCGCCGTGCTCCCCGGCCCCGGCGCGGTGGTCGCCGCCGCGGCCGAGATCGCCGGATCCGGCATGCTCGGCACGTACCTGCAGGCGTCGCTGCTGCGCATCGCGGCGGGCGTCGGGGTCGGCGCCGGTGCGGGACTCGTGCTCGGGCTCCTCGCCGGGGTCTCGACGCTCGGCGAGGAGCTCGTCGACTCGACCCTGCAGATCCTGCGCGCCGTGCCGTTCCTCGCGATGATCCCGCTGTTCATCGCGTGGTTCGGCATCGACGAGCCGTTCAAGGTCGCGGTGATCGCGTTCGCGGTCGTGGTGCCGATGTACACCTACACTTTCCTCGCCGTGCGGGCGATCGACGCGAAGGTCCTCGAGGCCGCGCGCTGCTTCGGCGTGACCGGCGCGCGGCTCGTGGCGGGCGTCGTCCTGCCCCAGGCGCTGCCGGGCATCCTGATGGCGGTGCGCGTGTGCCTCGCGGTCGCCGTCACCGCCCTCGTCGCGGCCGAGAACGTCGGCACGCGCGAGGGCATCGGCTACCTGGTCGCGATGGCGCGCGAGTACAACCGCGTCGACCACCTGTTCGTGTGCCTCGTGCTGTACGCGCTGCTCGGGGTCGCGTTCGACGCGCTCGTGCGGGTAGCGGAGGCGGCGCTGCTGCCGTGGCGGCCGCGGGTGGCGCGGTGAGCGCGGGCGCGGCGGTGTCGACCGTCGCGATGGAGACCGCCGCGGCATGCATCACGGGGCTGCGCAAGCAGTACGCCGGGCGTGCCGTGCTCGACGGCCTCGACCTGACGCTCCGGCGCCGCGAGTTCACGGTGCTGCTCGGGCCGAGCGGCACCGGCAAGTCGACGCTGCTGCGCATCCTGCAGGGGCTGGATGCGCCCGACGCCGGCGCGGTGCTCGTGCCGCTCCGGACGACGTCCGTGTTCCAGGAGCCGCGACTCGTGCCGTCCCTGCGCGTGCTCGGCAACGTGATGCTCGGCCTCCCGCGCACGGCGCCCCCCCGCGCGGCGGCGCGCGAGGCGCTCGCCGAGGTGGGCCTCGCCGGCCACGAGCGGGACTGGCCCGCGACTCTGTCGGGCGGCGAGGCGCAGCGCGTGGCGCTCGCCCGGGCGCTGGTGCGGGATCCCGAGCTGCTGCTGCTCGACGAGCCGTTCGCCGCGCTCGACGCCCTGACGCGCCGCCGGATGCACGGCACGGTCGCCGAGCTGGTCGCCCGCCACGCGCCGGCCGTGCTCATGGTCACGCACGACGTCGACGAGGCGATCGCCCTCGCCGACCGGATCCTGGTGCTGCGGGACGGCCGGCTGGTCGCCGACGAGGCCGTCGACGAGGCAGGGGACGCGGGCGCCCTGCGCCGTCGCATCCTCGGCCTGCTCGGCGCGGACTCCGTCCCCGGCGGGCCGACGTAGCCTGGAGGGGTGGGCGATCGGCCGGATCCGCGTCAGGAGGCGGCCCGCTACCTCGCGGAGCGGGACCTGCCGCCGGAGCAGCGCGGCCAGAGCGAGGAGCGCACGCCGACCTGGTCGACGCCCGAGGAGCGCGCGGCCGTCGTCGAGCAGGCGATCCAGCAGGCGATCCGGCGCGGCGACTTCGACGACCTCCCCGGCGCCGGCAAGCCCCTGACGGGCCTCGGCACGAGCCACGACCCGGACTGGTGGATCCGGCAGAAGATCGAGCGCGAGAACCTGCGCGGGCTGGCGCCGCCCGCCCTGGCCCTGCGGGTCGAGGACGCCGAGCTCACCGAGTGGCTGGACGGGATGCACCGCGAGAGCGACGTGCGCGAGACGCTCGAGGACTTCAACCGGCGCGTGAAGTACGCGCGGCTGCAGCTGCTCGGCGGCCCGCCGGTCGTGACCGCGCTGCGCGACGTCGACGCCGAGGTCGCCGCGTGGCACGAGCGCCGCGAGGCCCGCGCCGGCGCCGCGCGCGAGGCGGCGGCCCGCGCCGAGGCCGAGGCGCCCCGCCGCCGCGGCTTCTGGCGCCGCCGCGCGCGCTGAGCCGGCTCGAGTACACACGAAGTCTGGTGTGTATTCGGCGGCCGCCCCACCCGCGAGGAGAAACAACTTATCTTTCTTCCGGCGCGCCGAGACGCGTCGCCAGCATGAGTCCTGTCGGCCCGCCGGGGGCCGGGAAAGAGGACTCCTGTGAAGATCATGAAGCGACTCGCGGCCCTGGCCGCCGCGCTGTTCGTCGGCCTCTCGGTGCTCATGGCGAGCCCCGCGACCGCCGCGCAGCCCGCCACCCCGACGACCGCCGCCGCGTCGCTCACCGGCGCCGGCGCGGTCGCCGCGATCGGATCGCGCATCCTCCCGATGGAGGCCGGCGAGGGCCACGTCTCGATCCCCGCCCGCTACGTCTACAACCCGAACACGACCTACCAGCGCACGCTGCACGACTACTGCACCAAGTCCCCCGACGCGTTCGGCTCGGCCGACTTCCGCGGCCCGTGCGCCCGCCACGACCTCTGCATCATGGACCGCGACGTCTCGCGCGCCACGTGCGACAGCCGCTTCCTCTCGAACCTCCGGCAGGAGTGCAACCACGCGTACGACCGCTGGTGGGAGAGCGGCACGCGCGCGACCTGCAACGCCACGGCCTACACCTATTACGGCGTGGTGCGCGCGTCGACCTGGTTCTAGGGCGTCCGCCGTCAGACCAGGACGGCCCCGGACGTCGCCTCGTGCGGCCCCGGGTCCGTCTCGCGTGCCGGGCCCGCATCGACCGGCGCCGCGCACGGATCCGGCTCCATGAACGCCGCCATGAGCCCTCGCACCGCGACCGCGAACAGGGTCCAGCGGCCGGACGGCAGGTCGTGTCCCTCCGCGATCTCCACGACCGGATGATCGAGCCCCTCGAGGGCATGGATCGCGAACCCCTCGCCCAGCGCCGCCATCGCGGCCGTGAAGTGCTCCAGCGTGAGCGGCGCGCGCATCCGGTAGCCGTACACGCCCATCAGACGGCCGTAGAACCGGGCGAACTCCGCGATGGATTCCTCGTGGCGCTGCCGGCTCGCCTCGCGCAGCTCGGGCCACGTCGTCGCGGTCGCCCGCAGCGCGAGCGCGATGAGGAACGCCTGCGCATCGCGCGCGCAGCGATCCCCCGCCGCCCGCGTCGCGCCGGCCACGTGGGTCTCGGCCGCGGCGCGGATCACGTCGTCGAGCGGGGCCCGGCGCGCCACCAGGTCCCCGACCGCCGACGCGGCGCTCTCGACGGGCGACGCCAGGCGCAGGCGGACCATCGCGACGGCCAGGTCCCGCTGGTAGTCGGTCTGGTCCGCCCAGAGCCGGTAGGCCGCTCCGGTCGTCAGGCCCGCGCGGCGGAGCACATCCTGCAGGCGGATGTGCTGGACGCCGGCGGCGGCGCCCCGCTCGAACAGCATCTGGAGGCCGACCTTCAGCAGCAGGGCCCGGGTCTCGTCACCGGTTCGACGTCTCACGCGCCCATCCTGTCAACCGGCGCACGGACGGGGCGAGGGCAGGACGGCCCGGGCGGCTCTGCCCGGTGTGTTCTGCCCGCCCGGCGGCGCGATAGTGTCGGGCCTCGAACGAAGGGACGACCATGGACACCGCACAGCACGTCGAGGTCCTCGTGATCGGCGAGGCGCTCATCGACATCGTCGAGTCGGAGACCGGCACCGTGGAGCACGTCGGCGGCAGTCCTGCCAACGTCGCGCTCGGGCTCGGGCGGCGCGGAGTCGACGTCGCCCTCCTCACGCAGCTCGGCGACGACGAGCGGGGGCGCGCGATCACACAGCGGCTCACCGAGTCCGGCGCGCGGATCCTGCCGGAGTCGACCATCGGGCACCCGACCTCGACGGCCCGCGCCCGCCTCGCGGCCGACGGCAGCGCCGAATACGAGTTCGACATCGCATGGGATGCCCTGCCGCCCGTCGCGCTCGCGCCGCGCCTCGTGCACACCGGCTCGATCGCGGCGTTCCTCGAGCCCGGGGCGTCCTCGATCCGAGACCTGCTCGCCCGGACAGGGGCGGCAGACGTGACGTTCGACCCGAACATCCGCGCCGATCTGCTGGGAGCCCACGACGAGGCGTTCGCGGCCTTCGAGGCGGTCTCGCGGCTCTCGACGGTCGTCAAGATGAGCGACGAGGACGCCGCCTGGCTGTTCCCGGGGCGGGCGATCGACGAGGTCCTCGGCGCCGTCCTCGCGCTCGGACCACGCGTGGTCGCCATCACGCAGGGCGCGGCCGGCGCGACGCTCGCGACGGCCGACGATCGCGTGCACGTGCCCCCGGTCCAGGTGCGCGCGGTCGACACGATCGGCGCGGGCGACACGTTCATGGCGTCGCTCATCCACTCGACGCTCGCCCGGGGCGGGACGACGCCCGACCGCGCCGCGCTCGAGCGGATGGGCGCGGATGCGGTCCGCGCGGCCGCCATCACGGTCTCGCGCGCGGGCGCCGACCTCCCCTGGGCGAACGAGCTCGACTGACAGTTGACTTTCCGACGGACGTGGCCGTACGCTGATCCTCGTTATACGATTAACCCCCACGACGAGGTGAAGGCAGGTGAACGCGATGGCGCGGAGGTCGCAGGCGGTGACGATGTCACAGGTAGCCGCGCAGGCGGGCGTCTCCCAGGCCACCGTGTCCCTCGTCCTCAACAACGTCGACGGCGGCCGCGTCGCCGACGAGACCCGTGACCGCGTGATGCTCGCGGTCGAGCAGCTCGGGTACCGCACGAACGCGTTCGCCAAGTCGCTGCGCAGCGGGCGCTCGGGCATGATCGGCTTCATCTCCGACGAGGTCGCGAGCTCCCCCTTCGCGGGACGCCTCCTCAAGGGCGCGCAGATGCTCGCGTGGGAGACCGGCAACGTGATCCTCTCGGTCGACACGTTCGACGACCCCGATCTCCAGGCCGCCGCGGTCGACATGATGCTGTCGTACCGCGTCGCCGGCGTCGTCTACACCTCGATGTACCACCGCAACCTCGAGCTGCCCCCCGGCCTCGAGGGCGTGCCGACCGTCGTGGTCAACGCGCAGGACAGGAACCGCCGCTTCGCCAGCGTATTCCCGGACGAGGAAGGCGGCGGATACGCGGCCACCCGCCACCTGATCGAGGCGGGCCACGAGCGCATCGCGATGATCAACATCCAGCCGCCCGTGAGCGACCTGCCGGCCGGCATCGGCCGCCTCGCCGGCTACCACCGTGCGCTCGCCGAGGCCGGCATCGAGGCCGACCCGGAGCTGGTGCTCTACGGCACCGGCATCGTGGAGGACGGCCTCGCCCTGACGACCCGCCTGATGACGGGGGACGCGCCGCCCACGGCGATCTTCTGCGGCAACGACCGCACGGCGTGGGGCGCGTACCGCGCACTCGAGGCGCTCGGACTGCGCCCGGCCGAGGACTGCTCGATCGTGGGCTTCGACAACCACGAGACCCTCGCCCCCTACCTGGACCCCGGATTGACCACCGTCGAGCTGCCCTACGAGCGGATGGCCCGCCGGGCGCTCGAGATCCTGCTGGACGGCACCCCGTCCGACCCGCAGCGGATCCCCATCGAGTGCGCGCTGATCGCGCGCGACTCCGTCTCCACCCCCTCGACCGCGACTGCAAAGGTGCATCGATGACCCTCACCCGAGACCGCGCCCCGGAGGCGCCGACCCGCATCCCGCCGCACCGGCGTGCCGCGTCGGCCGCGCGGCGCGCCCTGCGCTCCTGGCAGTTATACGTATTACTGGCCCCGGCGCTGATCTACGTCGTCGTCTTCAAGTACTGGCCGATGTACGGCGCGCAGATCGCCTTCCGCGACTACAACCCCGCGCTCGGCTTCACCGGCAGCCCCTGGGTCGGGCTCGAGCACTTCGTGCGCTTCATGCAGTCGTTCCAGTTCGAGCGGCTCATGGTGAACACGCTCACGATCAACGGGCTGGGCCTCCTGATCGCCTTCCCGGTGCCGATCGTCCTGGCCCTCATCGTCAACCAGCTGCAGAGCCGGCGCTTCAAGCGGTTCACGCAGACCGTGCTGTACTCGCCGTCGTTCATCTCCGTCGTCGTGGTCGTCGGGATGATCTTCCTGCTGTTCTCGCCGCGCTCCGGCATCGTGAACAACGCGATCGTCCTGCTGGGCGGCGACCCCGTGTTCTTCATGGGCTCCGTCGAGTGGTTCCGGCCGCTCTACATCGGCTCGGACATCTGGCAGAACGCCGGCTTCTCGATGGTCGTGTACCTCGCCGCCCTCACCGCGATCGATCCGGCGCTGCACGAGGCCGCCCGCGTGGATGGCGCCAACAAGTGGCAGCGCATCCGGCACATCGACATCCCCGGGATCATGCCGGTCGTGACGATCCTGTTCATCCTCGCGATCGGCAACCTGTTCAACCTCGGGTTCGAGAAGGTGCTGCTGATGCAGACCGACCTGAACCTCCCGGCGTCCGAGGTCATCCAGACCTACGTGTACAAGGCGGGGCTGCAGCAGGCGCAGTTCAGCTACTCCGCCGCGATCGGCCTGTTCAACTCCCTCATCAACCTCGTTCTGCTGCTGACCTTCAACGGGGTCGCGAAGCGCGCCGGACAATCGACCCTCTGGTGACGAAGCCATGACCCTGACACAGACCCAGGCACTGATCGCCCCGGACGCGCCCGTCGCGCGCGGCCCCCGCACCCCTCGTCGCTCCTCGTGGCGCGAGCGCGCGGCGGATCCGCTCTTCAACGCGATCGCGGTCGGGACGCTCCTCGTCGCGATCGCCGCGATCCTCTACCCGATGTACTTCATCGTGATCGCGTCGGTCAGCGAGCCGGCCGAGATCCTCAACGGCAACGTGTGGCTCTGGCCCAAGGGCTTCACGCTCGAGGGCTACACCCGGATCTTCTCCGACCCCACGATCGTGCGCGGCTTCGCCAACTCCGTGCTCTACACGGTCGTCGGCACGGCGATCAGCGTGGTCACCATCCTGTTCGGCGCGTACGCGCTCTCGCGTCGCGACCTGTTCGGGCGCCGCGTGCTGATGCTCGTCTTCCTCATCACGATGTTCATCGACGGCGGTCTGATCGCCCGCTACCTGGTCGTGCGCGACCTGGGCATGCTCGACACGATCTGGGCGATCGTGCTGCCGGGCGCCGTCGGCGTCTGGAACCTGATCATCGCGCGGGCGTTCTTCGAGAACAACGTGCCGAACGAGCTGCGCGAGGCCGCGCAGCTGGACGGGGCCGACGACTTCCGGTTCTTCTTCACGATCGTGCTGCCGCTGTCAAAGCCGCTCATCTTCCTGATGATCATGATCCACCTGGTCGCCAACTGGAACGCGTTCTTCGACGCGCTCATCTACCTCAGCGACGAGGCCAAGTACCCGCTGCAGCTCGTGCTGCGCAACGTGCTCATCCAGTCCGAGGTCACCGCCGCGGGCGGCTCCGGAGCGCTCGACTCGTACGCCGCCGCCCAGCGCCTGGGCGAGCTCATCAAGTACGGGATGATCGTCATCTCGACGGTCCCCCTGCTCATCGTCCTTCCGTTCATGCAGAAGCACTTCGCCCAGGGGGCTCTCCTCGGCGCGGTGAAGAGCTGAGCGGTCCGCCCCAGACCCCCACCACCACCCACAGAAGGAACCGTCAATGAGACACCGTCGTTTCACCGTCACCGCTGCCGGGCTGACCGCCGCCGGCATCGCCCTGGCCGGCTGCGCCGCCGCAGGCCCCACCGAGATCGAGGACAAGTCCGCCGACTACGGCTTCAACGCGGAGGGCCTTCCCATCGTGGACGAGACGCTCACGCTGACGTTCGGCGGCACCAAGTCGGCGCTCGCCCCCGAGTACGGCGACATGGAGCTCGTGCAGCAGTGGCAGAGCGACACCAACATCGCCATCGAGTGGGAGAACCTCGTCGACCAGGTGTACGCCGAGAAGAAGAACCTCATGCTGGCGAGCCAGGATCTGCCCGACGTGCTCTACAACACGGGGCTCAGCGACGCCGAGATCGTGGAGTACGGCAGCAACGGCACGCTCCTCCCGCTCGAGGGCCTCATCGCCGAGCACGCGCCGATCCTGTCGGGCATCCTCGAGAAGCGTCCCGACATCCGCGCCGCGATCACGTCATCCGACGGCCACATCTACTCGCTGCCGAACGTCGAGGAGCTCGGGATCCTCGCGTTCCCCAACTTCCTGTACATCAACAAGGCGTGGCTCGACACCCTCGGGCTCCCGATGCCCACCACGATCGACGAATACCACGACGCACTGGCGGCCTTCGCCACCCAGGATCCCAACGGCAACGGCCTGAAGGACGAGATCCCGCTCTCCTTCCGGACGGACTCGTTCTGCGCGAACCCGCACGACCTGATCGCGGCGCTGGGCGGTCAGCCGGAGAACAACGACCACCGCATCGTGCGCGACGGCACGGTCGAGTTCACGGCCGACACCGAGGAGTACCGCGCCGGCGTGAGCGCGCTGGCCGACTGGTACGCCGAGGGCCTGATCGACCCAGAGTCGTTCTCGCAGGATGACGTCGCCTACCTCGCGAAGGGCAAGTCCGAGACGCCGGTCCTGGGCTCGTTCTTCTGGTGGGAGCTGAAGGAGTTCGTCGGCGAGGACCGCATGGACGACTACGCGCTGGTGGGCGTCCTGGAGGGCGTCGACGGCGAGCGTCTCGCGAGCGTCGCGAACAACCAGGAGATCGGGCGAGGCGCCATGGCGATCACGCGCGCCAACGAATACCCCGCCGCCACCATCCGCTGGGCCGACCGCCTGTTCGACCCGGCGATGTCGGCGCAGGTCGCGTGGGGCCCGATCGGCGTGACGCTCGAGGAGGACGAGACCGGCATGCTCGTGCAGATCCCCGCCGCCGCCGGCGAGTCCGAGGGCGAGCGCCGCCAGCGCGTCGCTCCCGGCGGGCCGCGCATCACGACCGCCGAGGACTTCGCGACCGTCGTCGCACCCGAGCCCCGCGCGGCGGAGCGGCAGCAGCTCGTCCAGGAGTTCTACGAGCCCCACCGCGCGAACGAGGGCTACCCGCCCGTCATGCTCTCGAACGAGGAGCTCGACCAGATCTCGCTGACCGTCCCCGAGATCAACGCGCTCGTCAAGGAGAAGTTCGCCTCGTGGGTCGTGAAGGGCGGAATCGACAGCGAGTGGGACGGCTACGTGTCGCAGCTGCAGACCATGGGCGTCGACGACGTCATCGGGGTCTATCAGCAGGCGTACGACCGCTTCCAGCAGGGCGGCGAGTGATCCGGGGTCGGGGCGTCCCGCGCGGCGCCCCGGCCTTCCCCCCCTCCCCGTCGTCCTCTGCTGAATTCCTCCCCTGCATCGGCGTCCTCGCCCGGCCGCATCGGACCGCATTCGAATCCCAGGAGACCCTTTCGTGACCTCGACCGCCACCAGCCCGGCGACCACCTCGATCCGCCCGTCCGCGCACTTCACCGCGCGGCGGAGCTGGCTCAACGACCCGAACGGCCTGCTCTTCCACGACGGCGTGTATCACCTGTTCTTCCAGACGAACCCGTCGGGCAGCACGTGGGGGAACATCTCGTGGGGCCATGCGACGTCCACCGACCTGGTGACGTGGACAGAGCGCGACATCGCGATCCCTCACACCGAGGACGAGATGGCGTTCTCGGGCAGCGCGGTGGTCGACGCTCACAACACCGCCGGCTTCGCCGGACCGGGCGAGACCGCGCTCGTGGCGATCTACACGGCCGCGGCGCACCCCGGATCGGGCCGCACGACGCAGGCGCAGTCGCTCGCCTTCAGCGTCGACGCGGGCGAGACGTGGACCCGCTACGCGGGGAACCCCGTCCTCGACATCGGATCCAGCGAGTTCCGGGATCCCAAGGTGTTCTGGTACGGCGGCGACGACGGGCACTGGGTCATGGCGGTCGTCGCGGCCACGGAGCACCGGGTGCTCTTCTACACGTCGCCCGACCTCATCTCGTGGACGAAGGCGTCGCAGTTCGGCCCCGCCCACGCCACGGGAGGCGTGTGGGAGTGCCCCGACCTCTTCCCTCTGACGGTCGCGGAGACCGGCGAGACCCGCTGGGTCCTCATCGTCAGCCTCAACCCCGGCGGCATCGCGGGGGGCTCGGGCACGCAGTACTTCCTGGGCGACTTCGACGGCACGACGTTCACCCCCGAGCGGATCGTCGAATCCGACGACCTCGCAGACTTCGACTGGGTGGACTACGGGCACGACTACTACGCGGCCGTGTCCTTCGCGAACGTGCCCGACGGACGCCGCCTGATGGTCGGATGGGCCAGCAACTGGCTGTACGCCGAAGAGACGCCGACGGGCCCGTGGCGTTCGGCGATGTCGCTGGTGCGCGAGATGTCGCTCGTGCGTCGGGCCGACGGAACGCTCGCGCTCGCGCAGGCTCCGGTGCTTCCGGCCGCACCGTCGATGCTCCGCGCGCACAGGTTCTCGGCCCCGCGGGGCGCGGGGCGCACCACCGCGTCGCTGTCGAACGCGTCGGGCGAGGAGTTCGTCGTCACGGTAGATGCCGACGCGCGCGTCATCGCGTGCGACCGCGGAGCGTCGGGCGACACCGGCTTCCACGCGGAGTTCCGCGCCGTGGCCCGCGCTCCGCTCCCCGCCGGCGTCGGCGACGTGGAGCTGCTCATCGTCGCGGACGGCACCGTGGTCGAGGTGTTCGCCGCCGGCGGCACGGTCTGCCTGACCGAGCAGGTGTTCCCCTCGGCGCCCTACGACCGCTTCGAGGTCCGGCACACCGCCGAGTGACGCGCCGGACATCCGCACCGTGGCCCTGCGCCGCGATGCGTCTCCTCCGCGTCTCCCGCACGTCGCCGCCTGCTCTCCGCGCGTTCACCCGCCGCCACCACAGTGAGCGAGGGCCCGCCCCTCCCCCGCGCTTCGCGCCGCCCGGCGTGCCCGTCCCCCGATGTGCAAGAGGAAGGACGACGCCCCGATGCGGTCGATCACCCGTGGCCCCGCCCGAGGTCTCCGAGGTCCCGATCTCCACCGGATGCGCGGCGTCGCCGCCGCCGCGGTCGCGGCGACGGCGGTCATCCTGCCGCTCGCGATCGCTCCCGCGGCGCACGCCGCGCCGGCCGCGCCGGCCGCCAAGCCGACCCCGCCGCCGGCCGCCGCCGCTCCGACGCTGACGCCCGAGGACGCCGCCTGGCTCGAGGGCGTGGTCACGGTCGCGTCGGACGCCACGACGGCCGGCGACCCGGTCACCGGCCTCACGATCGACGGCGCGCCCGTCGACGCCACCACCACGTACGGCGTCTCGCACCTGAGCTTCGACATCGGCAGCAACTCCGCGGCCGTGTCGTACGGCAACTGGATCGTCGTCAACGGACACCGGATCGACCAGGACCGCACGTGGGTCTCGGAGCGCGTCGACATCCCGGTGCCGAACGAGTGGCTCGTCACGGGCGAGAACATCGTCGAGATCCACGCCGGCACGGCCGACACGGCCTGCGGCGTGAACTACGACGACTTCCAGATCACCGACGTGGGGCTCGAGCTGCTCGGCGAGGTCGCCGACGGCGAGGACAACCCGTTCACGTTCGCCTTCGGCGACGGCGACTGCGGAACGCAGCCGAACGACATCACGGAGGCGACGCTGTCCTTCTTCGTGCAGGGCGACCCGCGCGCGTCCACCGGCCTGTCGGCCGAGGTCGACACGCGCTCGCTCGCGAACGGCGCGCACGAGATCGCCGCGACCACGCAGGCCGGCGGCGCCGTGACCCACGCCGTGACGGTCAACAACGCTCCGGCCGGCGCCCCGCGCATCGCGCCCGAGGACGGCACGCTCGCGCGCGGCGTCCAGACCGTCTCGGCGTCCCAGCCCGCCGTCTCGGAGGGCGGCGTCGCGTCGCTCACGGTCGACGGCGCCGAGGCGCCGGCCGCCGAGACGCTCGGCACGGGTGCGTCCACCTTCAGCTTCGACGTGGGATCGAACTCGATCGAGCACCGATACCAGAACCACCTGCTCGTGAACGGGCACAAGGTCGACATCCTGGGCGACTGGGTGAGCCAGCGCGTGGAGGTCCCGGTGCCGAACCGGTACCTCGTCCCCGGCGCCAACACGATCGAGGTCGTCGCGGGCGATGTCAGCTCGAGCTGCGGCGCGAACCTCGACGACTTCGCGATCTCGAACCTCGAGCTCGAGGTGACCACGGGCACCGCGGCCGGCGAGGGCGTCGCCGCCGCGTACTCGATGGGCGACGGCTCGTGCGGCACCTCCACGACCGCGCTGCCGAGCGTCGAGACGGCCTGGTCGATCGACGCCCCGGGCGTCTCGACGCTGCCGACGCTCGGATCGGGCGAGGCCACGATCAGCTTCGACGTGGGCACCAACTCGATCGACCCGCAGTTCCTGAACCGCATCTTCGTCAACGGCAACCGCTACACGATCGGCGACCTGTTCGTCAGCGAGCGCGCCCACATCGTGGTGCCCAACGAGTGGCTGCTGCCCGGCTGGAACACGATCGAGGTCGTCACGGGCACGACCGAGACCGGATGCAACCGCGACGACTTCACGATCTCGAACGTCGCGCTCGAGCCGGCGGCCGGCACGGCGACGCCGCAGCGGCCCAAGACGTCGTACGCGATGGGCGACGGCACGTGCGGCTCGAACATCAACCTGTTCCGCGAGGTCGACCTGCACTTCGTGGTCGAGGGCGCGGGCGCCCAGGGCCTGCGCGCGGACCTCGACACGACCCGGATCCCGGACGGCGAGCACACGATCGCGGCCGCCTCCACGACCGGAGAGACCGCGACCCGCACGCTGCTCACCGACAACACCGCACCGGAGGTCGCCGCCAGCACCCCGGCCGCGGGCGCCACGATCTCGGCCGCGGTCGCGCTCGACGTGCAGCTCGACGACGCCACGGGTCTGATGGGCACGCCCGAGCTCACGCTCGACGGCGAGCCGATCTCGCTCGGCGACCCGATCGGCCCGGGCCTCAGCGCCGGCGACCACACGATCGCGGTGACCGCGACCGACGCGCTCGGCAACTCGGCCACGCGCGAGATCGTGTTCGCCTCGGCGGGCATCCCGGACGTGCCCGCGGGTCTGGCGCCGGCGAGCGGCACCCGCGACGTCGGCGACGCCGTCACGCTCGAGGCCACGGTCGCCGAGCCCGACGGGGGCGATGTCACGGCCGCGTTCACGCAGGCCGAGATCCTCACCCCGAACCAGGCGTGGCAGGGCAGCGCGACCGACGTGCCGACCACGCTCCGCGTGCCGGGCGAGCAGGCCGCGGGCGACACCACCGCTCTCGCGCCGGGAGACGGGCGGACGCTCGACTCGCCCGCCAGCCGCGACGTGGCGTTCCAGCGCTTCGACGTGCAGGTCAAGGGACGCGTCGCCGAGCCGGTGCTGCGCTGGGAGGGCGAGATCGACCCGACGCGCGTCGTGTCGCTGCGCGCCTGGAACCTGCAGACCAGGGCCTGGGACGTGCTCGCGAGCGCCCGCGGCGCCGTCGAGGGCGCCACGGAGCTGTCGGCCATCGTCGACGAGCGCTACATCGACGGCCAGCAGGTGCACGCCATGATCACGGGCGAGGACCCCTTCGCCGACGAGATCGACCCGGGCGCCGAGGGCTTCGCCGACCCGGCGACGTACGACTTCTCGATCGCGCACTTCACCGACACGCAGTACCTGTCGGAGGGCGCCGTGGAGCAGGAGACCGAGGCCGAGCGCGCCCTGTGGGCCAAGGCCTACGGCGACACCACGCGCTGGATCGCCGACAACGCGGCCGAGCGCAGGATCGAGTACGTCGCGCACACGGGCGACATCATCGAGAACAACATCCGCACGCCGCAGGACGCGGCGATGATGCAGCAGGTCATGGGCGAGTTCGAGGTCTCGAGCGAGCAGCAGGCCATCCTGGATGAGGCGGGCGTGACCAACCAGGTCATCGCGGGCAACCACGACAACCGCTCGGGCACCGAGAACGGCGCGGACACGCTGTTCAACCGGTTCTACGGCCCCGACCGCTACCAGGCGGCCGACGACCAGTGGATCGACGCCGAGTACGGCGGCCCGTGGCGCGAGGGCGACAAACAGAACAACTACACGCTGTTCTCCGCGGGCGGCATCGACTTCGTGGCGGTCGGCCTCTCGTACGGCGTGACGAAGGAGGAGGCCTCGTGGGCCGACTCCATCTACAAGCGCTATCCGGACCGCAACGGCATCCTGCTCTCGCACGACTACCTCGCCGCGAGCTCGCAGCGCGACGGGCGCGACTCCTGGTTCGCCGCCCCGGACGGATCGATGCTGTTCAAGACGATCGTCGAGGACAACCCCAACGTGTTCCTCATCCTCGCCGGGCACATCCACGGCGTGGGCACGAACGTCAAGCCCGAGGTGGGCCAGGTGAGCCACGGGGTCGTCGAGCTGCTCGCCGACTACCAGGCCTACACGGTCACGGCCGAGGAGCTGGGGCTCACCGAGATCGGGGGCTACGCGCCGACCGACCGCCTGCGGTTCGGCGCGAGCTACCTGCGCCTGCTGCAGTTCGACGTGGACCGCGGCGAGATGATGATCGACACCTACTCGCCGTTCCTCGACGACTTCGGGGCGGGCGAGTACGACCCCGCGCTGCGCTACGGGCCCGAGGCCGACAACATGGTGCTGCCGGTCGACATCACGACCCGCACGACCAGCTTCCGCACCGACGCGATCGCGCTCTACAACCCGATCGCGGTGATCGGCGAGGACGTCGCGGCCTCGGGCGGCACGGCCTCGGTCGAGTGGACGCGCCTGCAGCCGGAGAAGACGTACGCGTGGTTCGTCGTGGCGACGTCCGCGGCCGGCGGACGCTCCGCCTCGCTCCCGAACGTCTTCACCACGGCGCCGGAGGCGGAGGCCACGCCGACGCCCACCCCGACGCCGGAGCAGAGCCCCGAGCCGACGCCGACGCCGGAGCCGACGCCCACGCCGGAGAGCACGACGCCGGCGCCGAGCCCGACGCCGACCCTCACCCCGACGCCGACCCTCACCCCGACGCCGACGCCCTCGGTGACGCCCGCGCAGGAGTGATCCGCGCCTGATCCGCGGTGAGACCGCATCCGGCCCGCGAGACCGCGTACATCGTGCACGGTCTCGCGGGCCGATCGCGGTCTCGCGGGCCGATCGCGGTCTCGCGGGCCGCGGACCTCAGGTCGCGTCGGCGTCGCTCCGCCAGGAGAGCGCCGCGAGGCCGGCCCAGACGACCTTGAGCCGCTGCACCATGTCCATGGAGCGGTCGAGCAGCCACTGCTGCTGCAGGCCGTCCGCGGTCGCGATCATGATGTCCGCGGCGGCGGCGGGATCGATCGAGGGCCCGAACTCGCCTTCGGCCTGCGCGCGCCGGATCATGTGCGCGAACAGCCCGCGCACCCACGCGTAGCGCTCGACGAAGAAGTCGTGCGCAGCGTGCTCGCCGATGCTCGCCTCGGCCGAGAACTCGACGTAGAGCTGGACGATGCCGGGCTCCTGGGTGTTGTGCGCGATCACGTCGAGGAAGTCCTGGAACCTCGGCTCGTCGCCCCCGAACGCGGCACCGTCGCGCTCGTCGCGCGCCCGCAGCACCGCGATGTAGAGCTCCTCGCGGGAGCCGAAGTAGTGCATGAGGCCGGCCTGCGTCAGGCCCACGCGGCGCGCGATCTCGCTGTTCGACGCGCCGCGGAAGCCCTTCTCGGCGACCACCTCGAGCGCGACCTCCAGGATCTCCCGGCGCTTGGCGATGCCCTTGGCGTAGGCCCCCCGGCTCATGGATGCACTCCCTCGCGACGTCCGCGCCGCGCGTACGGCGACCCGTGGGATTCTACGGGCCGCCGCACGGAGCGCGGCGGGCGCTACCGGACCTTCTTGATCGGGAAGATCACGAGCGCGCCGATCAGCGCGAGCACGCCGCAGACCGAGAACCACAGCGCGTAGTTGCTGCCGTTCGCGCTGCCGATATAGACCATGAAGCCGCCGATCATGGGCGCGAAGGTCTGGGGCAGCGCGTTGGCGATGTTGAACACGCCGAGGTCCTTGCCGGAGTCGTCCGGATTGGGCAGCACGTCGACGACCAGCGCCAGGTCGACACCCACGTAGATGCCGAACGCGATGCCCATCAGGGCCTCGAGGATGTAGAACGTGGCGACGTCCTGAACGAAGATCAGCGCGACGGTGCCGACCGCGAACAGCGCGGTCGAGCTCCACACGAAGACCTTGCGGCGCCCGATCCGGTCGGAGATCCGGCCGGCCAGGATGCTCGCGGGCACGAGGGCGATCGTGTAGATCAGGACGCTGGTCGAGATCACGGCCGGGATCTCGGCCTCGGGAACGCCCACGTGGTTCAGCAGGTAGAAGAACCGGAACGCCGTGAAGCCGAAGGCGGCGAACGTGATCAGGAACCGCGACCACCACGCCAGCGCGTAGTCCGGATGCTTCAGGGGGCTCACCCAGAAGGTCTCCCACCAGTCGCGGAAGGTCGCGCGCGGGGGCTTCACGGGCAGGGCGCGGTCGGGCAGCACGACCGCGAAGACGACCATGACCGCGATCGCCAGGAGGCTCGGGCCGACGAACATGATGAGCAGGTCGTCGACGAACCACTGCGCCACGTAGGTGCCGCCGAGGATGCCGACGTTCTGGGCGATGCCGAGCGCTGCGGTGACGCTGCCGCGCTGGAACTTCGGCACCTGGTCGGCGACCGTGGCGATGAACGGCGCGAGCGCCATGTTGGCGCCCAGCTGCGCGAGCGCCCATCCGACGGTCGCGGTGGTGAGATCGGGTGCGACCGCCATGATCAGGAACGCACCGGTCATGATCACGGTGCCGAGCACGATCCAGATGCGACGGCGGCCCCAGCGGCTCGTGGTGCGGTCCGATACGCGGCCGAACACCACGTTCGCGATGGTCGCGAAGAGCGCGCCGACGCCGCCCAGCACCGCGGCGGCCGCGGTGGCGCCGTCCGCCGTGATGGCGCCCGCGTGGACCAGCGACTGGATCTTGATGCCGATGCCGACGATCGCGGGACCGAGCAGCGCGATGAAGAAGACGAGCTGCGCGGCGATCAGCCAGAAGACGTATCCGCCCTTGGCGGGCTCGGTCGGCTCCTTGAGCCAGTGATGCTCGCGGGCGACCGCCGTCGCCGTGGTCATCTGCGACGGGATGCCCGCCGCCGAACCGCTGACAGAACTCATGTGCGCCTCCTTTGGCCGCCGGCGGAGGGCTCACGCATCGGCGCGTGTCGGGGAATCTCCGCTCGTGCTGCACGAAAACCTAGACGATTAAGGTTTTCGTGCGCAAGTATGGATTTCACACCGAGACTCGATGACGAGAGGCAGAGCCCGATGACGGATCAGACCACGCCCGCCCGCAGCGCGGACCTCACGCTGGAGGAGAAGGCGTCGCTCACCAGCGGCGCGGACTTCTGGACCACCAAGGCCGTCGAACGCGCGGGCATCCCGTCGATCATGCTGACGGACGGCCCGCACGGGCTCCGCAAGCAGGCGGGATCCGGCGACCACCTGGGGCTCGCCGACAGCGTGCCCGCCACGTGCTTCCCGCCTGCCGTCGGCCTGAGCGCGACGTTCGACCCCGACCTCGCCGAGCGGGTCGGCGTCGCGCTCGGCGTGGAGTCCGCGATCGAGGACGTCGCGGTCATCCTGGGCCCCGGCATCAACATCAAGCGCTCGCCGCTGTGCGGCCGCAACTTCGAGTACATGTCGGAGGACCCGGTCGTCTCCGGCGCGATGGGCGCGGCGCTCGTGCGGGGCATCCAGTCTCAGGGCGTCGGGGCGTCGGTCAAGCACTTCGCCGCGAACAACCAGGAGACCGACCGACTGCGGGTCTCGAGCGACGTCGACCCGCGCACGCTGCGCGAGATCTACCTGCGGGGCTTCCAGCGCGTGATCCAGGACGCCCAGCCATGGACGGTGATGTGCTCGTACAACCGGATCAACGGCGACTACGCGTCGGAGGCCGGCTGGCTGCTCACGGGCATCCTGCGCGACGAGTGGGGCTTCGAGGGCATCGTGGTGTCGGACTGGGGCGCGGTGAACGACCGCGTCGCGGGGATCGCCGCGGGCCTGGACCTCGAGATGCCGTCGAGCGGCGGCCGCACCGACGCGCAGATCGTCGCCGCCGTGCGCGACGGCAGTCTCGACGAGGCGGCGCTCGACGTCGTGGCCGACCGGCTGATCGAGCTGGCGCGGAAGGCGCAGGCCCGCCCCGCGGCGGCCGGCCCGCTCGACGCCGAGGCGCACCACGCGCTCGCGCGAGAGGTCGCCGGGCGCGCGATCGTGCTGCTGAAGAACGAGGGCGGCATCCTGCCGCTGCGACGCGAGGCGTCGATCGCGGTGATCGGCGAGTTCGCCCGCACGCCCCGCTACCAGGGCGCGGGGTCGTCGCAGATCAACCCGACGCGGCTCGACATCCCGCTCGACGAGCTGCGCGCGCTCGCGCAGGGCGAGGTGCGCTTCGCGGCGGGATACGCGATCGGCACCCCGGGAGAGGCGGCGTCCGACGCGGCGGCGCTGCGCGACGAGGCCGTCGCCGCCGCGGCGGCCGCGGAGGTCGCCGTCGTGTTCCTCGGGGTGCCGCCGCACGAGGAGTCCGAGGGCTTCGACCGCACCCACATCGACCTGCCCGCCGTGCAGCTCGAGCTGCTCGACGCCGTGCGGGCGGCCAACCCGAACGTGGTCGTGGTGCTGTCCAACGGCGGCGTCGTGGCGCTGCCGTTCGCGGGCGAGGTGCCCGCGATCGTCGAGGGCTGGCTGCTCGGCCAGGCCGGCGGCGGCGCGATCGCCGACGTGCTGTACGGCGTGGTGAACCCCTCGGGCCGCCTGGCCGAGACGATCCCGCTGCGCCTGGAGGACGTGCCGTCGTTCGGCAACTTCCCCGGCGAGCACGGCCACGTGCGCTACGGCGAGGGCCTGCTCGTGGGCTACCGCGGCTATGACGCGCGCGGCACCGACGTCGCGTTCCCGTTCGGGCATGGTCTGTCGTACACGACGTTCGCGTACGGGCAGCCGACCGCGACCGTGCGCGCGGACGGCGACATCGAGGTCAGCGTTCCCGTCACGAACACGGGCGGCGTCGCGGGTCGCGAGGTCGTGCAGGTCTACACGTCGCTTCCGGGTTCGTCCGTGCAGCGACCGCCGCGCGAGCTGAAGGGCTTCGCGTCGGTGCCCGTCGAGCCCGGTGAGACCGTGACGGCGTCGATCGTGCTGCGCCGCGCCGAGCTCGCCTACTGGGACATCCGCGTCGATCGCTGGATCGTCGAGGGCGGCGAGTACGTGATCGAGGCCGGCGCCTCGAGCCGCGACCTGCGCGCCTCGACCGTCGTCGTGGTCGGCGGCGACGAGGTCGCGCAGCCCGTGACGCTCGACACGACGTTCGACGAGCTGCTGGAGCACCCGGCCGTCGGCGACGACCTGCGCGCCGCGATCGAGGAGCGTTTCGGATCCGGCGACAACGAGCTGCTGAGGATGCTCGGCAACTTCCCGCTCGGCCGGATCGACGGCTTCCCGCTGCCGCGCACGCAGATCCTCGAGTTCATCGAGCGCGCCCAGCGCGGCTGAGCCCGTTGCCCCGAGCTGCCGCTTCCAAGCGGCAGTTCGGGGCACGGCGGCGGGGATAGGCATCGACACCAGCTCGTCGGCCATTGCCTGCGTGCCGACGCACGGGTCCTCCGGGACGTCGGACAGGTGGGTGAGTCTGTCGACCAAGCGAAAGAAACCGGGCGCGCGGGCGTTCGCCAGGCTTCACGCCGGCGCCGGGCATCGCTCGAGTGCAGCCCACCTATGTGTGAGGGTCACCGCGCGGCGGCGGAGCGCTCACGCGGCGTAGACGTCGTCGGCGCCTGGATCACCGGGATCGGGAATCGAGACGCGCGGAGAGGATCCAGGAGCTCGTCGGTGATGCCGGCCGTGAAGTCGACAATGTCCAGGACCTTGAAGAGCGCCTCCCGGCCGAATTTGGAACTGTCCGCGACGAAGAAGGCCTCCTTGGCGATGGCCCGCATTGCCCGCTTCTGCTCGATCTCGTAGCTGCTCGTGCTGTAGATGCCGTCCTCCGAGACCGTGTCCGCCCCGAACACCGCGACGTCGACCCGCAGGGTCGACAGCTGCTGGACGGTCGTGGGCCCCCACATGCGGAACCCGTTGGGGAGCAGTTCTCCACCAAGGAAGGCGAGGTGGAAAGACGGCCTCTGCGCGATCTCGATCGCGACGCGAAGATCATTTGTGACGACCGTGAGGCGCTGTTGCGCGAGATTCCGGGCGACCTCGAGCATCGTGGTGCCCCCGTCGAGGAGGATCGTCTGACCCTCCAGGATGCGTTCGGCCATCGCCTTGCCGATCGCGGACTTCTCGGCGACCTTGAGTTCCTCTCGAAACGACCGGGGCGTCTCGGACTGCGAGACAGGCATCGCCCCACCGTGGGTGCGACGGACGAGTTCGAGATGCTCGAGCCGTTCGAGATCGCGCCGGATCGTCGACGCGGTCACCTGGAACCTGCTAGCCAGCTCGCCGACGGTCTGGAATCCGCTATCGCGCAAGACCTCGACCATCTCTGCGTGACGTGACATTTGTGCGCCTACTCCTCACGGTTGTGCATCGACCATAGACCACATCATGGCGCGGCGCACGGATCTTGCGCGTTATCGCGCGGCGGAATGCGCGGGTCGCGACATCCATCCGAAGCCCTGACCTCCTTTCGGACGTCGATCCCGCCATCGGTGCGATTTGATGCGCCTCCGTGGCGATGTTGCGCTGCGATGCGCGTTATCACGCACACATTTGCGCGGTAACGCTTGACGGCTCGCGCGTGCCGGGGCTAGCGTTCCCTCGATCGCTCGACACGCTGGGCCGCTCCCGGACGTGCCGTGCCCCGAACCGCTCGTTCACGAAGGAGTAACGAATGTCTCGCAATCGCTTCCTGCTCGGGGCCGCGCTCGCCGCCGCCTCCACGATCACCCTTGCCGGGTGCACGACCGTCGGCTCCACAGGTGGCGGGGATGGAGAGGCGGCCGCGCCCGAGGACATGACGATGGTCACGGTCGTCAAGGCGCAGACCATCCCCTGGTTCCAGCGCATGGCCGTCGGTGTCGACGAGTGGGCGGCTGAGACCGGCGTCGACGCGCGCCAGGAGGGCGCCGACGATGTCAGCCCGGAAAAGCAGGTCCAGATCGTGCAGGACCTCATCGCCCAGCAGCCGACCGCGATCACGGTCGTCCCGAACTCGCCGGAGGCCCTCGCGAACGTGCTCGGCCAGGCGCGCGACCAGGGCATCATCGTGGTCTCGCATGAGGCGACCGGCATGGAGAACGTCGACATCGACATCGAGGCCTTCGACAACGCGTCGTACGGCTCGGAGATCATGGACAACCTCGCCGAATGCATGGGCGGCGAAGGCGAGTACGTGCAGTTCGTCGGGGGCTTGACCGCGAAGACCCACATGGAGTGGGTCGAAGCCGCATACGAGAACCAGCAGGCGAATTTCCCCGACATGACGCGCGTCGAGACGCCCATCGAGTCGACCGACAACCAGGAGACCGCCTACGAGCGGGCCAAGGAGGTTCTCGCCAAGTACCCGGAGATCAAGGGGTTCCAGGGATCGGCGGGCAACGATGTGCCTGGCATCGCCCGAGCGGTCCAGGAGGCGGGCCTCGAGGACGAGGTCTGCGTCATGGGCACGTCGATCCCGTCCGTCGCCAACCAGTACCTGGCCGACGGGTCGATCGACAAGATCTTCTTCTGGGACCCGGCGCTCGCCGGCAAGGCCCAGCTCGCGATCGCCCAGATCCTGGCCGAGGGCGGCACGATCGAGGCCGGCACCGACCTCGGCATCGAGGGATACACCGACCTGCAGCCGCTCGACGGCTACGACAACGTGTTCGTGGGTGATGCGTCGGTCGCCGCGGACGCCGAAACCGCCAAGGAATACGACTTCTGATCCGCCCCGGTCCGGGGCCCTCGGGCCCCGGACCGACCGGAAGGCTGGGAAATGACGACCAACGAAACCGTGCCGCGCCCTGTGCTGTCCGTCACCGGGATCTCCAAGCGCTTCGGCGGCGTGCAGGCGCTCGACGACGTGTCGCTCGACCTGCTCCCCGGCGAGGTGCACTGCATCGCGGGCGAGAACGGCTGCGGCAAGTCCACGCTCATCAAGATCATCTCCGGCGCCGAGTCGCCCGACGCCGGGCAGATCGTGATCGACGGCACGGCTCACCCACGCATGGACACCACCTCGGCGATCACGAGCGGCATCCAGGTGATCTACCAGGACTTCTCGCTGTTCCCCAACCTCTCAGTCGCGGAGAACATCGTGCTGACGGCCGAGGTCGCCGGCCGGCAGCGGCTCTACCGGCCCAAGTCGGTGCGGCCGCGGGCGGAGCGGATCGTGCGCGAGCTGGGGCTCACGCTCGACCTCGACGCCGAGGTCGGCGGGCTTTCGGTCGCGGACCGTCAGCTCACCGCGATCTGCCGCGCCCTCGTGAACGAGGCGCGCGTCATCATCATGGACGAGCCGACCACGGCGCTGACGCACACAGAGGTGGCGCGGCTGTTCGACCTCGTCGAGCACCTGCGCGGCCGCGGGGTCGCGCTCGTGTTCGTCTCGCACAAGCTCGAGGAGGTGCTCGCGATCTCACAGCGCCTGACGATCATGCGGTCCGGGCGCGTCGTGACGTCCGGCGCCACGGGCGACTTCACGCGCCACTCCATCGCGGAGCACATGACCGGCCGGGAGCTCGACGAGTCGCGCGTCGTCAGCGAACTGCCCGAGGACAGCCCGGTCCGCCTGGCCGTCGACGGCCTGACGCTCTCCGGCGCGTTCCACGACGTCACGTTCTCCGTGCGCGCGGGCGAGATCCTCGGCATCACGGGGCTGCTGGGATCCGGCAGGACCGAGATCGCCGAGGCGGTGTTCGGGGCTCTTCCGGCCGAGTCCGGGCGCATCCACGTCGACGGTCGCGCAGTCACGATCCGGACGATCGACGACGCGGTCGACGCGGGGATCGGATACGTCCCCGAAGACCGCCTCACGCAGGGCCTGTTCCTGGAGAAGTCGATTGCGGACAACATCATCGCGAGTTCGCTGGGTTCGTTCCGCACCCGCTGGCTCACGCTGGATCGCCGGCGGATCGCCGAGACCATCCGTCGGCTTTTCGACGGGCTCAGCATCAAGGCGCCGAACGCCGCCGCACCGGTCCGTTCGCTGTCGGGCGGCAACGCGCAGCGCGTCGTGCTCGCGAAATGGCTCGCGACGGATCCGAAGGTTCTGATCCTGAACGGCCCGACGGTCGGCGTGGACGTCGGGTCCAAGGCCCTCATGCTGCAGATCATCCGGGAACAAGCCGCCGCTGGGATGGCGGTCGTCGTGATCTCGGACGACGCACCCGAGCTGGTCTCGTGCTGCCACCGCGTGCTGGTGGTCGCGCGGGGTCGGATCGCCGATGAGCTGCGCGGCGACGACATCGAGGTCGCCACGATCCAGGAGAGGATGGCCGCCTGATGGACGCCCTGCGCAGACTCCGCGGTGCGAACAACGAGGGCGTCCTCGGCCTCGTGCTGATCGCGCTGGTCGTCGCGATGTCGATCGCCAGCCCGGCCTTCCTGTCCGCGAGCACGGCGTTCTCCATCCTGAGAAGCTCGACCGTGCCGATGATCTTCGCGCTCGCCGTGCTGCTGGTCATCATCTCCGGAGGGATCGACGTCTCGTTCGCCGCGGTCGCCATCTTCTCCGCCTACACGGCCGTGAGCCTCGGGCTCCGGCTCGGCTTCGACGCCGGTCTCGGCGGCACGCTAGCTATCGCGATCCTCATCGGAGCGCTGCTCGGCCTCCTGAACGGCTTCGTGATCGCACGATTCCGCCTCCCCACGCTGATCGTGACGCTCGGGTCACAGGGCATCTTCGTCGGCGCCATGTACACGTTCGTGGGATCGCGGTACTACGCCGAGCTGCCGCCGTCGCTGGCCCAGCTGTCGCGCGTCAACGTGATCGACTTCGCCACCGAACGCGGCCGCGCCTACCTCCATGTCATGGTGCTGCTGGCCATCGCGCTGACGGTGCTGGTGGCATGGATGCTGCGTCGCACGATGTTCGGCCGCTCGCTGTACGCGATCGGCGGCGACGTGGAGGCCGCGCGTCGCGCGGGCTTCCGAGTCGTGCGGACCCAGATCTCGCTCTACGTGCTCGTCGGCATCCTGGCCGCGCTCGCGGGCGTCGCCCACATGATCATGAGCCGGAGCGCGAACCCTCAAGACCTCGTCGGCGAGGAACTCGACATCATCGCCGCTGTCGTGCTGGGCGGGGCGTCCGTCTTCGGCGGGCGCGGAACGGTGATCGGCACGGTGCTGGGCGTCCTGCTGGTGCAGGTGATCAACAACAGCCTCCTGCTCGCGGGCGTTCCGAGCGCGTGGCTGCGCACGGCGGTCGGCGTCCTCCTCGTGCTCGGCGTGGGCATCCAGGCCGTCATGGCGCGGCGACGGGCCCGCCGCGTGCACACGATCGACGAATCCCCGAGCGTGCCCCACAAGGAGGTCGCGGCATGAACAGGCCATTCCGATCGGAGACGGTCGCGATCCAGCAGGTGAACGAGCGCGTCGACGGCTGGGTGCAGTCCGCCCTCGCCCGGGCAGCCGCCAACCGCGGCGTCACCCGCATGGTCGTGGCGATGGTCCTCGCATTCGCGCTGTTCGCGATCGCGGCCCCGCGCGTCTTCCTCGGGCCGATCAACCTGCAGAACATCATGGTCGCGGCCCCGGAGATCGGCGTGATCGCGATCGCCATGACGCTGGCCATGTTGACGGGCGGCATCGACCTGTCCCTCGTGTCGATCGCGAACCTGTCGGCGATCACGATCTCGACCGTGTTCACCGCGGTCGCCGCGGGTGAGGTCGGGCTCGCCGAGAGTCTGGGCATCCCGCTCGCGCTGCTCGGCGTCGCGGTTGGGGCGCTGTGCGGCCTGCTGAACGCGTTCCTGATCTCGGTGATCGGCATCACGCCGATCCTGGCGACGCTCGGGACGATGCAGATCCTCAACGGCGTGGCCGTGGTCTGGACCGACGGCTCGACGCTGTACGGGGCGCCCGCGCTGCTCACGACGTTCGGCCGCACGGCGGTCGGGCCGGTCCCGGCGCTGTTCCTCGTGTTCCTTGCGATCGCGGTCCTCACCGCGATCCTGATCAACCGGACGCCGCTGGGGCGGCGGATCCAGTTCACCGGTGCGAACCCGGTGGCCTCCCGCTATTCGGGCATCCGCGGCCGACGGGTGCTGACCAGCACGTACGTCATCACTGGTGCCCTGGCGGGCGCCGCGGGGGTGCTCTTCCTCTCCCGCAACCCCACGGCATCCGCGGACTACGGCGCGTCGTACGTGCTGCTGGTGATCGTGATCGCGGTGCTCGGCGGCACGAATCCTAACGGCGGATTCGCGTCGATCGCGGGCGTCGTGCTCGCGACCCTGACCCTTCAGATCGTGGCCAGCGGCTTCACCGCGCTGCGACTCTCGCCGTACGAGTACGCGATCGCACAGGGCGTGATCCTCATCGCGGTCATGATCCTGGACGCGATCAACTGGCGCCGGCGATCGTGGCGGTGGCGGCGCCGGACCGCGGTCGCCTGACCCTCTCCCCCACAGACCTGACTCAGAGAAACGGAGAAGCAGTGAAGAAGATCATCAACGAGCCGGGACGGTTCGTGGACGAGTTCGTCGAGGGGATCCTGCTCGCGCACCCCGACCGGGTGAAGACGCCCGGCGAGGACCTGCGCGTGCTGGTGCGCGCGGACGCACCTGTGGCGGGGAAGGTCGGGATCGTCACCGGCGGCGGCTCGGGGCACCTGCCGCTATTCAAAGGCTACGTCGGGCGCGGCCTCTGCGACGGTGTGGCGATCGGGAACGTGTTCTCATCGCCGTCCTCGGCGCAGATCTTCGAGGCCACCAAGGCCGTCGACGGGGGCGCGGGGGTGCTCTACCTGTACGGCAACTATGGCGGCGACGTGTTCAACTTCGACCTGGCCACGGATCTGGCGGAGCTCGACGGCATCCCGACCAGGACCGTGCTCGGCCGGGACGACGTCGCGAGCCAGCCGCGGGAGCGCGCCGAGGACCGCCGCGGTGTCGCGGGGATCTTCTTCGCGTACAAGGCGGCGGGCGCGGCCGCCGAGCGCGGCGATTCGCTCGAGCAGGTCGCGGCCGTCGCGGAGGACGTGATCGCGCACACCGCGACGATGGGTGTCGGCCTTTCGCCGACCATCCTGCCCACCACGGGCAAGCCGAGCTTCGAACTCGCGGACGACGAGATGGAGATCGGCATCGGCATCCATGGCGAGCCGGGCATCCACCGCGGCGCGCTGGAGTCCGCGGACCAGATCGCGGAGCACCTCACCGGCCGGCTCGTCGAGGACCTCGAGCTCACGGCGGGCGACCGGGTCGCCGTCCTGGTGAACGGCCTCGGTGCTACGCCACTGGAGGAGCTCTACGTGCTCTACCGCCGCGTCTTCCAGATCCTCGACGAGAGGGGCATCGCGATCGCGAAGCAGTACATCGGCGAATACGCGACCAGCCTAGAGATGGCCGGGGCATCGATCTCGCTGCTCAAGCTCGACGACAGCCGTCTCGCCCTGCTCGACGCGGCGGCCGACTCGCCCTTCTTCTCGCAGGCATAGGAGCGCACATGAATGCGATCGACATCAAGGACGCGATCCGGCGGACCATGGTCGAGTTCCCGACGTATGCGGACGAACTCGGTGATCTGGATCAGGCGCTCGGCGACGGCGACCTCGGCATCACCGTGTCCCTGGGCGCGGCTGCGGTCATCGAGTCGCTCGACCAGCTCACGGAAAGCGCGACCCCCACCGACGTGGTGCTCGCTTGCGCCAAGGCCTTCGCGAACGCCAACCCGTCCACCATGGCGGCCCTCGTGGCGGGCGCTCTGCTCGCCGGGTCCCGCACGTGGGCCGATCTCGACGACATCGACGCCGAGCGCGTCGCGGTGTTCACACGCGCAGCCGCCGACTCGATCAGCTCGCGCGGAAAGTCGCAGGTCGGCGACAAGACCATCCTGGACGCCATGTACCCCGCGGCAGAGGCGCTGGAGGCGGCCCTCCCGGAGAGCGGGCTGGACGCAGCGATCGACGCGGCTGAACGCGGCGTGCTCGTGTCCAAGGACCTTCAATCGAGGCGCGGTCGCGCCTCGTGGATCCAGGAGCGCAGCATCGGCCTGCAGGACCCGGGCGCGACGGCGTTCTGGCGCTTCCTGCAGTCGTGGAAGGCGGCGAACGCGCTTTGACCCTGCCCGTGTCGGACGACGCGGGGCGCCGCCCCGCGTCGTCCGGCGCGTTCATCGATACACCCATGCCCGACGGTCGAAAGGACCACAGACGATGAAGTACCGCCAGCTCGGCAATTCCGGCCTCCGCGTCTCGGAGCTTGTCCTCGGCACGCTTAACGTCGGCCAGCACGAGCGATTCGCGGCGCTCGGCGGTCTCGATCAGTCGACGTTCGCTCGAATGATCGACGTCGCGCTCGACGCCGGCGTCAACATGATCGACACCGCAGACCTGTACTCGTTCGGGCAGGCCGAGGAGATCGTCGCGGGCGCCCTCCGTGGACGCCGAGATGATGTGCTCATCGCGACGAAGGCCCGCTTCCCCTTCGGAGATGGGCCGAACGACGCCGGCTCGTCGCGGTACCACCTCACCCGCGCCGTCGAGGCGTCGCTGCGACGGCTCGGCACCGACCATATCGACCTCCTGTATCTGCACCAGTGGGATGGCGAGACACCGCTCGAGGAGACGTTGCAGACGCTCGACCAGCTGATCCGCGACGGCAAGGTGCGGTACACGGGCGTCTCGAACTTCTCCGGGTGGCAGGTCGCCAAGACCGCTGCGGTCGCCCGCGAGCATCGACTCATCGCACCGGTCGCGCAGCAGATCTACTACACGCCCGAGGCACGCGAAGCCGAATACGAGATCATCCCGGCCGCGGTTGACAGCGGCCTCGGCACTCTGATCTGGAGCCCGCTCGGCCAGAGCCTGCTCACGGGCAAGGTCCGCCGCGGTCGGCCCGTGCCGCCGACCACCCGGCAAGGCACGGACTGGCCCGAGCCCTACGTGACAGACAGAGAGCGGGCCTTCGACATCATCGAGGTGCTGGTGCAGATCGCCGATGGCCGAGGAGTCTCCGTGGCGCAGGTCGTGCTCTCGTGGCTGCTCTCCCGTCCGGGAATCACCGGCGCTGTGTTCGGCGCGCGCAACGAGGAGCAGCTCACCGACGATCTGGCCGCGGTCGAGCTCGAACTCTCCGAGGACGAGACCCGGCGCATCGACGAAGCGACCCAGCCTCCGGTCCAGTACCCGTTCTGGCACCGCGCGATGCTCGCCACCGATCGCCCCGACATCGGCGAGGCACCGTACCTCGACGGATACGCCTCCACGGTGTCGCGACGCTGACCCATGGGCTCACTCCACTGCCCGCGGCGCCCCGGTCCGTCAGGATCGGGGCGCCGCGCCATCCGGCCCGCGAGACCGGCAACGTCGCGCGCGGTCTCGCGGGCAGGGAGGTCGGAGCGCGCCCAGCGCGGCTGAGCCGTTCACGGGATGTGCCAGAACTCCGTGCCCAGGCCGTACATGCACCAGATCCACCACCACTGGCCCGCGACGCACGCGGCGAGAACGCCGAGCCGCCACGCGAGGCTCCGCGGCTGGGCCACGGCTCCCCACAGGGGCGCGAGCGGGAACAGCAGACGGAACACGCTCGACTGCGGCAGGAAGACCGCGAGCAGGTACAGCAGGTAGCTCGCCGCCCACAGGCGCGCCTCCATCCCGAGCCGCCGCACGCGCGGGTCGAGGGCGAGGAGCAGCCCCACGCCCACGACGGCGACGACGAGCCCCGCGAGGCCCCATGCAGGGTCGAGACCCCACTGGCCGAACCAGTAGTCGATGGCGAGCAGCCAGCCCTCGAACGGCACGAACGGACCGGTGTCGCCCACCCACAGCCGGCGCCACGAGAGCTCCGTCTCGAGGTAGGCGTCCATCCGTCCGGTCACGACTCCCGCGATCAGCTGCCATCCGAACCCGAGACCGACCGCGAGCGCGGCCGCTCCCGCCAGCCGGATGAGCTCGCCGCGCGCGAGCGGTTCGCGCCGGCGGCAGAGCCAGCGCCACGCGCCGAACAGCCCGAGCAGCAGCGCGAACGCCAGCACGCCCGGCCGCGTGAACGCCATGACCGGGACGATCGCGAACAGCCACGCGTACTCGCGCCGCTGCAGACACCGGATGCCGAGCAGGATCAGCAGCAGGAAGGGCGCCTCGGCATACCCCACCTGGAACATCGCGGCGAGCGGCGCCGCCGCGAAGAACGCCACGGCCCACATCGCGGCCCGCTCCCCGATCCGTTCGACAAGCATCCGCCGCAGCACGAGACAGCAGAGGTACCCCGACACGAGCGCGATCACCAGGGCACCGGCGCCCCAGCCGCCGAGCACGGCGCCCAGGGCGCCCGCGGCCCACGCGAACAGCGGCATGAACGCCCACGCGTTCTGCGCGACCTCGCCGTCGTCCGTCAGCGGCAGGTCGACCGGATAGCCCTCGGCCGCGATGCGGCGGTAGTACTGCGCGTCCCACGCCTGGATGTAGGTGCCGAGGTCCGCACCGGGGCCGAAGCGCGAATCGGCCGGCGCCATCGCGCTCCCGAGCAGAGGAAGAACGCGGTCGTGATCACGCGCGCCGCGACGTAGATCGCCGCGATCCGGACGGCGGGCGCATCGCGCAGCCGCGCGGCGGCGCCGCACCGAGGGAGGCCGACCGCGACCTGCTTCACGCGCGCAGTATCGCACCGCGCCGTGAACCGCGGCCGTCCGGCCGCCGCGGCCCTCGAACCTGTGTGCCCGCACATGTTCCGGGCGTACCGTCAGGACATGAATGCACAACTGAAGATCGCGGGGCAGAGCCCCGAACCGCTGGGTCTGGGGTCCGTCCTCATCGGCTCGCTTCCGGACACGCTCCTGACCGAGCGCGCACCTGACCGGTACACCGTCGAGGCGGTGTTCACGCGCCGCACGGATCACGACGAGGTCGTCGCGATCCAGAGCGCGGCCACGCGCTCCTTCCTGTCCGCCAACGGCTTCCCGACGGTCGAGCTGCGCGTCGCCGACCGGCGCCTGGAGATCGCGAACACCAATCTCGAGGAGCTTCGCGACGGCCTCGCCGCGGTCCTCGCCGAGCGGCTCGCGGACATCAGCTCCTCGCTCCTGGCCGAGCGCCACGAGCGCGAGCACCGCGTGCAGGACGCGTCCGACCGGGAGCAGGTCCGCGCCGCATCCGTCGCAGCGCTGGCCGAGTCGATCGGGTTCACCCGACGTCACGGCGCGGCGGCGGCCGACGACGACTCGCGCATCCAGGACTGGGCCGGCGAGGGCGGGGCCCGTTCGACTGCCCGCTGATCGCCGCACGCCGGGCTGTGACGCGGCTGACACGATGACACGGCAGATCGTCCGCGGGGGCCCCGCCACAGCCTCGGGAAACCGGTCACGGAAAAGTAACGACGAAGCCTTGTGCGCCGTTATCTGCCCGTTATAGAGTGCTTCCACCGGCAGCCGTTTTGCTGTGGCGGATGCCGGGACATGTGATTGCAGGACACTCTTGGTGCAAGGGACAGGGGGCCTGTCGGATGCCTCTCCGACAGGCCCCTCACCATGTCCGGATGTCGGCCGACAGGGCCGTCCGGATACGCTGGGGTCATGGCTGATCGCAGGCTCGCCGTCGAGGCGTGGGAGAGCCTGTTCCGCGCGCAGCACGAGATCCTCGCGGAGTTCGCGGAGGACTTCAGCGCCACCGAGCTGACGCAGCCCGAGTACGACGTGCTGCTCACCGTCACGCGCGGCGAGGACATGTCGTCGCGGCTGCGCGACGTGACCGCCAACATGCTCATCAGCCAGCCCAGCGTCTCCCGGCTCGTCGACCGGATGGTCGCGCGCGGCCTCCTGACCAAGTGCGCCGACCCGCAGGACGGCCGCGGCGCGATCGTCACCGCCACGGAGAAGGGCGCGCGCGCGTTCCGCGTCGTCGCGACGAACCACGGCCGCTCGATCGCCAAGCGGATGTCGGTGCTCTCCGAGGACGAGCTGCGGACACTGCTCGACCTCACCCGCAAGCTCCGCGGCGACCGCGCCGACCAGTGAGAGACCGTTCGCTCAGAGCGAACGAGCCCGCGCATCGATTCCGGAAAGCAGAGAAGGCCCCCGCCGAAGCGGGGGCCTTCTCATCACTGTCTCAACACAGTTCGTGCGGTTCTCGAGGGAACCTGCGCGCCCGAAGGGACTCGAACCCCTAACCTTCTGATCCGTAGTCAGATGCTCTATCCATTGAGCTACGGGCGCTCATGCCGTTGCCGTGGCAACCCGTCTACTGTACATCATGCCGCGGGGCCTCCGCGAATCGGGGCCCCTCCGGGACGCACCCCGGGCGCGTCGCGCGGCGTCAGGCCTCGTCGGCGTCGTCGCCCGCGCCGGAGCCGCCCTCGGCGGCCGCGCCGACCTTGCGCTTGCGCCGGGCCTGCGCCGAGAGCTTCTGCAGGTCGACCAGGCGCAGCGCCTGCATGCGCGCCTCGCGCATCGACTCGTAGTCGGGGTCCTGGTCGGGGCGCATGGCCTCGATGCGCAGCCGGCCCTCGAGGTTCGCCTCGACGTCGTGCCACGCGGCCTCGCGGGCGTGCTCGACGATGCCGCGCAGCTCGTCGACGTCCTCGGCCTTCAGGCGCAGCGCCTTGGCCACGCCCGAGTACTGCTTGGCGCGGCGGCGCAGGTTGCGCACGTCGCGGTCGCGGTAGTCGTGCGTGCCGTGCGGCTGCGTGTGGCGACCCCACGCGGCGCGGCGCGCCTTGGTGACAGCCGCGGCCGCCCCGTCCTGCTCGTCGGCCAGCGCGATGAGCGCATCCCGGGCCGCGTCGACGAAGTGATCCGGATCGAACGACTCCCCCAGCGAGATCGTGCTCACCAGGATGGTGTTCTTGACCGACAGGCGCGCCGCCGCGAGCGCGATGGCCACGCCCTCGTCGATGGCATCGGCATTGCGTCCCACCGCACCTCCTGATCACGATCCGAACCGGCGATACCGCCTCTACGAGCGTAGACGTCGCCGGCTCGGATCGTCCTGATCAGACGGCCGCGGGCACGGCCTCGCGCGGCGCCTCGTCGACGAGCTCCTCGACCGGCTCGACGTCGACCGGCCGGGCGACGACCGGCTGGCGCTCGGGCAGGACGGTCGGGTGCGCGCCGGCCATCTTCTCGACCACGCGCACCACCTGGCACGAGTAGCCGTACTCGTTGTCGTACCAGACGTAGAGCACGACGTTCTCGCCGTCGGCGATGGTCGCCAGCCCGTCCACGATGCCGGCGCGGTTGTTTCCGACGAAGTCCGTGGAGACGACCTCGGACGACTCGATGTAGTCGATCTGCTGGCGCATGGGCGAGGTGAGCGACACCTGGCGCAGGAACGCGTTGAGCTCGTCCTTGGTAGTCGGGCGGGCGAGCTGCAGGTTCAGGATCGCCAGCGACACATCCGGGGTGGGGACGCGGATCGCGCTGCCCGAGAGCTTGCCGGCCAGCTGCGGCAGCGCCTTGGCGACGGCCTTGGCGGCGCCGGTCTCGGTGATGACCATGTTCAGCACGGCGGAGCGGCCGCGGCGGTCGCCCTTGTGGAAGTTGTCGATCAGGTTCTGGTCGTTCGTGAACGAGTGCACGGTCTCGACGTGGCCGCGGACGACGCCGAACGACTCGTCGAGCACGCCCAGGATGGGCGTGATCGCGTTGGTCGTGCACGACGCGGCCGACAGGATCCGGTCGTCGGCCGTGATGTCGTCGCTGTTGACGCCGAACACGATGTTCTTGAGCGCGCCCTTGCCGGGCGCGGTGAGCAGCACGCGGCCGGCGCCCTTCGACTGCAGGTGACGCGACAGCGCCTCCTCGTCGCGCCAGCGGCCCGTGTTGTCGACGATGATGGCGTCCCGGATGCCGTACCGCTCGTAGTCGACCGTGGCCGGGTCGTCCGAGTAGATGACCTGGATCAGCGTGCCGTTCGCGAGGATCGTGTCGTTCTCCTCGTCGATCTCGATCGTGCCGGCGAAGGGGCCGTGCACCGAGTCGCGGCGCAGCAGGCTGGCGCGCTTCTTGAGGTCCATGTCGCCGCCCTTGCGGACCACGATCGCCCGCAGGCGCAGCCCCGAGCCGTTGCCCGTGTGGGCGAGCAGGATGCGAGCGAGCAGGCGGCCGATGCGGCCGAAGCCGTACAGCACGACGTCGGTCGGCCGCGGCGTCTCGGCGTCGATCACGGCCGCGAGCTCGGCGCGGATGAAGTCGTCGAGGTGGGCGTCCTCGTACGTGCCGCCGAGCTCGTCGTAGCGCGACACGAGGCGGGCCACGTCGATCGACGCGGCGCCCGGGGCGATGCGGTCGATGCCCTCGAGCACCGCGAGGGTCTTGACCGGGTTGAGCACGTCGTCGCCGGTCTGGCGCGCGAAGCGGTGGGCCTTGATGATCTCGATCGGCGACCGGTTGATGAGCCGGCGGCCGTGGATCGACGGCACGATGCCGTGCGTGCGGTAGAGGCGCCCGATCAGGGGGATCATCCGCTCGGCCAGCTCCTCGCGGGCGGTCCATTCCGCCCGGTGAAGCTCGTACTGGGGCGCCTCGAACTTCTCGCTCACGGTCGCTCATCACTCCTTCGTCGATGCGGGCGGATCGCGCCCGGATGTCACGGTGCCCGACGTTCGTCGTCGCGCAGTTCGAGAATACGAATGCTCCGCGCCACCTTTCGGTCAAGGGCAGAGTGAAGATCCGCGATTCTTATGACTCCATCAGGATCGAGCGCGGGGCGAGGCGCACGGAGCGCAACTGGATCCCCTTCCGCTTGCGTGGATGATCGTATATTATTTCAGATACGACCCTCGATCAGAGCAAAGGAGCTCGAGTGACCACCGAGCCGACCGACCCCCGCTTCGCCGCGCTGCCCCAGGCGCCCGGCAAGATCATCGCGGTCCACCTCGCGTACGAGTCGCGCGCCGCGCAGCGCGGCCGCCGCCCCAAGGCGCCGTCCTACTTCTTCAAGCCCGCGAGCTCCGTCGCCGCCAGCGGCGCCGAGATCGAGCGGCCCGCCGGCACCGAGCTGCTCGCGTTCGAGGGCGAGGTCGCGCTGATCATCGGCACGCCCGCCCGCCGCGTCCCGCTCGAGCGCGCGTGGGACCACGTCGGGTGGGTGACCGCCTCGAACGACTGGGGCCTGTACGACCTGCGCGGCAACGACAAGGGCTCGAACGTGCGCAACAAGGGCCGCGACGGCTACACGCCGCTCGGCCCGCAGCTGATCGACGCTCGCACGGTCGACCCGTCGGCGCTGCGCGTGCGCACGTGGCGCAACGGCGAGCTCGTGCAGGACGACACGACGTCGGACGACCGGATGATCTTCCCGCTCGCGCAGTTCGTCGCCGACCTGTCGCAGCACTTCACGCTAGAGGTGGGCGACGTCATCCTGACGGGCACGCCCGCGGGCTCGTCGGTCGCCGTCCCCGGCGACGTGATCGAGGTCGAGGTCGACGCGCCGGACGCTGAGGGCTCCCCCACGAGCGGCCGCCTGGTGACCCGCGTGGTCGAGGGACCGGGCGACTTCGACGAGAACATCGGATCGCTCCCGAGCGTCGACGACCTGCAGCGCGAGGAGGCCTGGGGCTCGCGCGAGGCCGCCGGCCTGCCGCCGATCGAGGCCACCGCGTCCGTGCTCACCGACACCCTGCGCGCCAAGCTCATGGAGGCGCCCGTCGCGGGGCTGTCGCAGCAGCTGCGACAGCGCGGCATCCGCGGCGTGTTCATCGACGGGCCGAAGAGCGACACCCCCGGCGCCAAGCTCGTCGGCACGGCCAAGACGCTGCGCTTCGTGCCGCTGCGCGAGGACCTGTTCACGACGCACGGCGGCGGCTACAACGCCCAGAAGCGCGTGTTCGACGCGGTCGAGCCGGGCGAGGTGATCGTGATCGAGGCGCGCGGCAACGCGGGCTCGGGCACGCTCGGCGACATCCTGGCCCTGCGCGCGAAGGCACGCGGCGCCGCCGGCATCGTGACCGACGGCGGCGTGCGCGACCACGCGCAGGTCGCGTCGTTCGACATCCCCGTGTTCTCGCAGGGCGGGCACCCGGCCGTGCTCGGCCGCTGCCACGTGCCGTGGGAGGGCGACGTGACGATCGCGTGCGGCGGCGCCACGGTGCAGCCCGGCGACATCATCGTGGGCGACGACGACGGCGTGATCGTGATCCCCCCGCCCCTCGCCGAGGAGGTCGCGGACGCGACGCTCGCGCAGGAGGCTGAGGACGCCTGGATCGCGACGCAGGTCGAGGCCGGGCACCCGGTCGACGGCCTGTTCCCGATGAACGCCGAGTGGCGCGCCCGCTACGAAGCCGAGACCGGTGCCTGACATGGCCTCCGCCGTGGCCGCCGAGAGCAAGTCGGAGCGCGCGTACGAGTGGATCCGGGAGCGGATCCAGCGCCGCGAGTTCAGCCCCGGCTACCGCCTCGTGCTCGGCCCGATCGCGCAGACGCTCGGCATGAGCGTCGTGCCCGTGCGCGAGGCCATCCGCCGCCTCGAGGCCGAGGGTCTGGTGGAGTTCGAGCGCAACGTCGGGGCGCGCGTGTCGCTCGTCGACCGCGAGGAGTACGCCCACTCGATGCAGACGCTCGGCGTCGTGGAGGGCGTCGCGACCGCGCTCGCGGCCCCGCTCCTCACGCCCGCCGACCTCGACCGCGCGGAGGCGGTCAACCAGCGGCTGATCGCGCTGCTGGACGACTTCGACCCCATCGCCTTCACGCGCCTGAACCGCGAGTTCCACTCGGTGCTGTTCGAGACGTGCCCCAACCCGCACATCCTCGACCTGGTGCACCGCGGCTGGACCCGCCTGCACAACCTGCTCGACTCCACGTTCGCGTTCGTCCCCGGCCGCGCGCACGAGTCGGTGCGCGAGCACGCGCAGATCCTCGAGCTCATCCGGTCCGGCGCCGCGCCGATCGAGATCGAGCTCGCCGCCCGGCAGCACCGCTGGGGAACCATGAACGCCTACCTGACCTCCCACTGACCCGAACCCTCCCGAAGGAGCCCCGCATGAGCACTCCCGTGACCGAGCGGCACGTCCCCGCGGACCTGCCCGCCAAGATCCAGCACTACATCGGCGGCACGCACGTCGACTCGATCGACGGCGACACGTTCGACGTGCTCGACCCGGTGTCGAACGAGACCTACCTGCAGGCCGCCGCGGGCAAGAAGGCCGACGTCGACGCCGCCGTCGCCGCCGCCCGCAAGGCGTTCCTCGAGGGCCCGTGGCCCAAGATGCTGCCGCGCGAGCGCTCGCGCGTCCTGCACCGGATCGCCGACATCGTCGAGTCGCGCGACGCCCGCCTCGCCGAGCTCGAGTCGTTCGACTCGGGCCTGCCCATCACGCAGGCGCTCGGCCAGGCCCGCCGCGCGGCCGAGAACTTCCGCTTCTTCGCGGACCTGATCGTGGCGCAGGCCGACGACACCTTCAAGGTGCCGGGCCGCCAGATCAACTACGTCAACCGCAAGCCGATCGGCGTCGCGGGCCTCATCACGCCGTGGAACACGCCGTTCATGCTCGAGTCGTGGAAGCTCGGCCCCGCGCTCGCGACCGGCAACACGGTCGTGCTCAAGCCCGCCGAGTTCACCCCGCTGTCGGCCTCGCTGTGGGCCGGCATCTTCGAGGAGGCGGGCCTGCCCGAGGGCGTGTTCAACCTCGTGCACGGCTTCGGCGAGGACGCGGGCGACGCGCTCGTGAAGCACCCGGACGTGCCGCTCATCTCGTTCACGGGCGAGAGCCGCACGGGCCAGATCATCTTCGGCAACGCCGCCCCGTACCTGAAGGGCCTGTCGATGGAGCTCGGCGGCAAGTCGCCCGCCGTGGTGTTCGCCGACGCCGACCTGGAGGCCGCGGTCGACGCCACCATCTTCGGCGTCTTCTCGCTGAACGGCGAGCGCTGCACGGCGGGCAGCCGCATCCTGGTCCAGCGCGACATCTACGACGAGTTCGTGGAGCGATACGCGGCGCAGGCCAAGCGCGTCAAGGTCGGCTACCCGCACGACCCCGCGACCGAGGTCGGCGCGCTCGTACACCCGGAGCACTACGAGAAGGTCATGTCGTACGTCGAGATCGGCAAGGGCGAGGGCCGCCTGGTCGCCGGCGGCGGCCGCCCCGAGGGCTTCGACGAGGGCAACTTCGTCGCCCCCACGGTGTTCGCCGACGTCTCGCCCGACGCCCGGATCTTCCAGGAGGAGATCTTCGGCCCGGTCGTCGCCATCACGCCGTTCGACACGGACGAGGAGGCGCTCGAGCTCGCCAACGACACCAAGTACGGCCTCGCGGCCTACATCTGGACCAACGACCTCAAGCGCGCGCACAACTTCGCGCAGAGCGTCGAGGCCGGCATGGTGTGGCTCAACTCGAACAACGTGCGGGACCTGCGCACGCCCTTCGGCGGCGTCAAGGCCTCGGGCCTCGGCCACGAGGGCGGCTACCGCTCGATCGACTTCTACACCGACCAGCAGGCCGTGCACATCACGCTCGGCAAGGTCCACAACCCCACGTTCGGCAAGGAGGGCGGCTCGGCTCACTGAGCGCCGCCCGACATCCGGATCCCCAGAACAAGAGCAAGGACGCTGACATGACCGACACCACCGACCGCCGGGGCACCAAGACCTCCTCGGGCTTCTTCGTCTCGCAGGAGGCGCCCATCGAGGCCGCCAACGCCGTCGCCACCCCCAAGGCGCCCGCGCCGGACATCCTGCGCTGCGCGTACATGGACCTCGTCGTGACCGACCTGCAGAAGTCGCGCGAGTTCTACGTCGACATCCTCGGCCTGCACGTGACCGAGGAGGACGACGAGGCGATCTACCTGCGCTCGACCGAGGAGTTCATCCACCACAACCTGGTGCTGCGCAAGGGCCCGATCGCAGGCGTCGCCGCGTTCTCGTACCGCGTGCGCACCCCCGAGGACCTCGACAAGGCCGTCGCGTTCTACGAGGAGCTCGGCTGCCGCGTCATCCGCAAGCCGGAGGGCTTCACCAAGGGCATCGGCGACTCGGTGCGCGTGGAGGACCCGCTGGGCTTCCCGTACGAGTTCTTCTACCAGACCGAGCACGTCGAGCGGCTGTCGTGGCGCTACGACCTGCAGTCGCCCGGCGAGCTCGTGCGCCTCGACCACTTCAACCAGGTCACGCCGGATGTGCCGCGCGCCGTGCGCCACTACCAGGACCTCGGCTTCCGCGTCACGGAGGACATCCAGGACGAGGACGGGGTCGTCTACGCCGCGTGGATGCGCCGCAAGCCCACCGTGCACGACACCGCCACGACCGGCGGCGACGGCCCGCGCATGCACCACGTCGCGTTCGCCACGCACGAGAAGCACAACATCCTCGCGATCTGCGACAAGCTCGGGGCGCTGCGCCGGTCGGACGCGATCGAGCGCGGCCCCGGCCGCCACGGCGTCTCGAACGCGTTCTACCTCTACCTGCGCGACCCCGACGGCCACCGCGTCGAGATCTACACGCAGGACTACTACACGGGCGACCCCGACAACCCGGTCGTCACGTGGGACGTGCACGACAACCAGCGCCGCGACTGGTGGGGCACCCCGGTCGTGCCCAGCTGGTACACCGAGGCGTCGCTCGTGCTCGACCTCGACGGCAACCCGCAGCCCGTCGTCGCGCGCGAGGACAAGAGCGAGATGGCCGTGACCATCGGCGCCGACGGCTTCTCGTACACGCGTCCCGAGGACGACGCCGAGATGCCGTCGTGGAAGCTGGGCGAGTACAAGCTCGGCCACCAGCTGTGAGGATGGGCGCATGCTGACACCGGAGCAGATCGCTCAGATCGCCGAGGAGCTCGCCGAGGCGGATCGCACGCACAGCGTGATCCCCCGCATCACGGCGCGGTTCCCGGAGGCGACCGTGGAGGACTCGTACGCGATCCAGGGCATCTGGCGCGACAAGAACCTCGAGGCGGGCCGCCGCCTGGTCGGCCGCAAGATCGGTCTGACGTCCAAGGCGATGCAGCAGGCGACCGGCATCACCGAGCCCGACTACGGCGTCATGTTCGACGACACCGTGTGGGAGTCGGGCTCGGTGATCCCCGCGGCGGACTTCTCGAACATCCGGATCGAAGTCGAGCTCGCCTTCGTGCTGAAGGAGCCGCTCGAGGGCCCCGCGTGCTCGCTGTTCGACGTGCTGCGGGCGACCGAGTACGTCACGCCCGCGCTCGAGGTGCTCAACTCGCACATCGAGATGGAGGGCCGCACGATCGTCGACACCATCGCGGACAACGCCGCGTACGGCGGCATGGTGCTCGGCGGCCGGCCCATGCGGCCCGACGACATCGACCTGCGCTGGATCGGCGCGATGCTGTACCGCAACGAGCAGATCGAGGAGACCGGCGTCTCGGGCGGCGTGCTCGGCCACCCCGGCAACGGCGTGGCGTGGCTCGCGAACAAGATGCACCAGCACGGCGACCGCCTCGAGGCGGGCGAGATCATCCTGGCAGGGTCGTTCACGCGCCCGGTATGGGCGCACGCGGGCGACAGCATCCTGTGCGACTACGGACCGATGGGAGTCGTGTCATGCCGCTTCGTCTGAGCCGAACCCTGCGGCACCGGCTGGCGGCGACGGATCGCGCGCTGGCCGGCGGATGGGTCTGCTCCGGCTCGCCCGTGATGGCCGAGATCATGGCCGGCTCGGGCCTCGACTGGCTCATGATCGACATGGAGCACGGCCCGGTCGGGCTGAGCGAGGTGCAGGCGCTGCTGCAGGCGACCTCGGCGTACCCGGTCACGACGATCGTGCGCGTGCCCGCCAACGACGCCGTGTGGATCAAGCAGGTGCTCGACCTCGGCGCGCAGACGATCATGGTGCCGATGGTGTCGACCGCGGAGCAGGCCGCCGCGGCCGTCGCGCACGCGTCGTACCCGCCGAAGGGGCACCGCGGCGTGGGCAACGCGCTCGCGCGCTCCGGGCGCTGGAACCGTGTCGACGACTACCTCGCGAACGCCGCCGAGCACACGTCGGTGATCGTGCAGATCGAGACCGCCGAGGGCGTCGAGAACGCCCGGGCGATCGCGGCGACCCCGGGCGTGGACGGCGTGTTCGTCGGCCCGAGCGACCTCGCGGCGTCGATGGGACTGATCGGCCAGCAGACGCATCCGGATGTCGTCGCGGCCGTGCGGCGCGCGTTCGAGGGCGTGCAGGCGGCGGGCAAGCCCGTGGGCGTCAACGCGTTCGTCGAGTCCGCGGCCCGCGGCTACGTCGAGGCCGGCGCGCGGTTCCTGCTCGTGGGCGCCGACGTGGGCCTGGTCGCCCGCGGCTCGGAGGCACTCGCGAAGACCTTCATCCCCGCCGCCGACGCGACCGAGCGCGCGTCATACTGAGCCCCTTGCCCCGAGCTGTCGCTTCGTTGCGGCAGTTCGGGGCAATCGGCGCTCCCGGCCCCCGGCGGGCCGGGCGCGCGCCTAGGCTCGGGCGCATGATGGATCAGCGCCGGCTCCGGCAGATGGCGGATGCGCTCGCCGGCCTCCCGGGGATCGTCGCCGTGTCGCTCGGCGGCAGCCGCGCCCGGGGCACGCATCGGCCCGACTCGGACTTCGACCTCGGCGTGTACTACCGCGCCGGCGAGCTCGACCTCTCGGCGATGGGCGCGGTGGCCGCCCGGTGGACCGGCGAGTCCGCCCCCGTGGCCGCGCCGGGCGACTGGGGCCCGTGGGTCCACGGCGGCGCCTGGCTCGACGTGGAGGGCACCAAGGTCGACTGGATCCTGCGCGACGTGGCGCGCGTCGAGGAGCAGTGCGACCGGGCCGCCCGCGGCGAGTTCGCGTTCCATCCGCAGCCGGGCCATCCGCTCGGGTTCCTCGACGTGTCGTACGCGGGCGAGGTCGCCACGGCGATCCCGCTGCACGACCCATCCGCCGTGCTCGCGGGGCTCGCGGCGCGCGTGACGCCGTACCCCGACGCGCTGCGCCGGGCCATGATCGACGCCCTGTGGCAGGTCGACTTCCTGCTCGACGCGGCGCACAAGGGCGCGCGTCGCGCCGACACGACCTACGTGGCGCTGTGCCTGTCGCACGCCGCGATGCTCGTCGCCCATGCCTGGCACGCCGCCGCCGGCGCGTGGGTCATCAACGAGAAGGGCCTCGTCCCGAGCGCCGTGCGCCTCGGTCCCGTCCCCCGCCGCTTCGTGGACGTCGCCACCGCCGCGCTCGCGCGCCCCGGCGCGACGCCCGAGGAGCTCGCCGCGACCATCGACGCGCTCCGCGCCGCGCCGCGCCCTGCCGCCTGAGCCGGACCCGGGCCACGCCCCACCGGTGCGGCGGACATGCGCCGAGGCTCGTCGCATTCCTCGCCTATATTGCATAAGTGGCCCGACGCGGTGATTCCGAGACCCTGAGCGCCGAAGCCCGTGAGCGTCTGCGACACGACATCCTCGCCGGGCGATGGGCGCCGGGAGACAAGCTCCAGCTGATCGCCCTGTCGGAGGATTACGGCACGAGCAGCACCGTCGTGCGAGAAGCGCTCACCCGCCTGACGGCCGTCGGTCTGGTGGAGTTGATACCCAATCGTGGGTTCTTCGTGCCCCGTCTCTCACTCGCGGAGCTTCGCGACTTCAACGAGCTTCGCTGTCGTTCGGAGGAGTTCGGCATCGCGTTAGCCATCGAACGCGGCGACCTCTCCTGGGAATCAGGGGTCTTCGGAGCGCATCACACGCTCGAGCGCACGCCGCCGCTCGGTGTGGACGGGACGTTGAACGCGGACTGGGTCGCCGCCCACGCGGAGTTCCATCTGCACCTGATCTCCGCCTGTGGACTGCCCGTCCTGATCGAGCTTTCGCGGAGTCTGACCGACCGAGCGTCGCTGTATCTGCGCTGGTCCAGGGCCGTCACGCGCTCACTCGCCGACGCGACGAAGCGCGATCATCGTGAACTCCTCGATGCCGTGGCCGATCGCGACGGCGAGCGAGCGGGCACGCTGCTGCGCGCCCACTACACGCGGCTCACGGAGCACATCCTCGGCGAGGGCCTCATGCCGGAGGCCGCCGCCGGCTGAGCGGGCCGCGAATCAGTCACGCCCGGTCGCGCCCGCGCCGCGGCAGCAGGAACGCGAGGCCGAACATCGCCCCGGCGCACACGGCCGATGCCGTGAACACCGCGGTCGACGAGGCGATCACCGTGCCGGCCGCGTGCACGTCACCGCCGCGCGACGCGGCGATGCCGTTGGCGATCGCGCCCATCGCCGCGGCCAGCACGGCCTGGCCGATCGACCGCGCGAACATCACGGTGCCCGACGCGACGCCGCGCTCCTCCCACGCCACGCTGGACTGCACCGCGACGAGCGAGGGCACGGCCGCGAAGCCGAAACCGAGGCCCGCCGCGAACAGGATGACGGCCACGAGCGGGATGCTGGGCCAGCGCGCGACGAGCGCGATCGCGACGGCCGCCACGAGGACGAGGGCCGTGCCGCCGATGATCACGGGGCGGAACCCGAACCGCAGGTACAGCCGTCCCGACAGCGCGGCGGCCACCGGCCATCCGAGGGTCAGTGTCGCGAGCGCGAGTCCCGCGAGCAGCGGTGTCGCGCCCGCGCTGCCCTCGAGATAGGTCGGGATGTACGCGGTGTAGCCGATCAGGACGCCGCCCAGGATCAGGTTCAGCAGCGCGGTCGAGGCCACGACAGGCCGCGTGAAGATCCACAGGGGCAGCACGGGCTCGGGCGCCCGGCGCTCGACCAGCACGAACAGCACGAACAGCACGAACAGCAGCATGAACACCGCTCCCCCGGCGAACACCGCGAGCGAGACCGGCGAGTCCCACGCCCACGCGACGCCGCCCTCGAGCACGCCGAGCAGCAGCAGCGCCAGGCCGACGGTGAGCAGCGCGGCGCCCGCCCAGTCGATGCGGTGATCCCGCCGCTCGAGGCGCTCGTGGTACGCGCGGGCGATGAGGACGTACGCCAGGACGCACAGCGGGACGTTGATGAAGAAGATCCAGCGCCAGATGTCGAACTGCGCGAACAGCCCGCCGAGCGTGGGGCCGATCACCGACGAGGCGCCCACACGCTCGCGACGTAGCCCTGCACGCGGGCGCGCTCCTCGAGCGTGTAGATGTCGCCCACGATCGTGATGGTCATGGGCAGGATCGCGCCGGCGCCGACGCCCTGCAGCGCGCGGAACACGATGAGCGACGGCATGTCCCACGCGGCCCCGCACAGCACAGAGCTGACGAGGAACACCGCGATGCCGAGCAGCAGCACGGGCTTGCGGCCCAGCTGGTCGGCCAGCTTGGAGTACACGGGCGTCAGGACGGACTGGGCGAGCAGGTAGATCGAGAACAGCCAGGGGAACGCCTCGTAGCCGCCGAGGTCGGCCACAATCGAGGGCACGGCGGTCGCGACGACGGTGGCGTCGATCGCGACCAGCCCGGTCGAGACCATCACGGCGAGAAGGACGGGCCCGCGCTCGCTGCGAAGACCCACGGCGGCGGGGGATGTCACGCGTTCATCGTTTCATCTCGCGGAACCCCCGGGGCCCGTTCGCGCCGAAGTCTTCCGCCGATCCTCACGGCGCCGTGAGGAATCCATGAGGATCGCCCGGCGCCCTCTCGCGTGCGGAGTACGCTCAGCGCGGAGAGTGGAGGACCGGATGAGCGAGCGTGCGGTGAGGCTTCCCCGCGTGAGCACGGGGGCACTCGGCCGGGGACGCATGACGGCGGGCTTCGCGGTCGCGCTGGTCGTCGGGCCGCTCCTGTCGTGGCTGCTGTTCGCGGTCGCGCACGAGGAGACCCTCGCGGTCAACGTGCTCGCCTATCAGCTGCTCGTGGTCGTGGTCGCGCTGATCGGCGGCATCTGGCCCGCCCTGTTCACGGCCGTTCTGTCGGGCTTCACGCTCAACTTCCTGTTCCTGCATCCGCTGTTCACGATCACGATCGCCTCGCCGACGCATGCGCTGTCGCTCGTGTTCTACGTGGCGAGCGCGGTGCTCGTGAGCTGGATCGTCGACCAGGCCGCGCGCCGCGCCCGCGCGGCCGAGCGCGCGGCCGCCGAGGCCGAGCTGCTGGCGAGCATCTCGGGGAGCGTGCTGCGCGGCGAGAGCGCGGCGCAGGCGCTGGTGACCCGCGCGCGCGAGGCGTTCCACGCGACCGGCGCGCGGCTCGTCGACCTGGACGGCCGGATGATCGCGGCCGACGGCGAGCCGCCCCGCGACGGCCGCGCGCCGTACTCCGTCACGGTGGGCGCGGCGCGCACGCCTCGTGCGACGCTCGAGCTGCACGGCACGCGGCTGGGCGAGTCCGAGCGCCGCCTGCTCACCGTGGTCTCGGCCCAGCTGGGCGCCGCGCTCGAGCACCAGCGCCTCACCGAGGCCGCCCGCGAGGCCGACGCCCTGGCCGCGGCCGACTCCGTGCGCACCGCGCTGCTCTCCGCCGTGAGCCACGACCTGCGCCGCCCGCTCGCGTCCGCGGTGGCGGCGGTGGGCGGATTGCGCGCGCCGGGCAGCACGCTGTCCGAGGCCGATCGCACCGAGCTTCTGGCCACGGCCGACGAGAGCCTCCGCACGCTGTCGACCCTGGTGGCCGATCTGCTCGACGTGAGCCGCATCGAGGCGGGCGTGCTGGCGGTGTCGGCCGCGCCGCTCGACGCCGAGGAGGTCGTGCTCGCGGCCGCGGACGAGCTCAAGCTGCCGCCCGAGCGCCTCGACCTGGCGCTCGATCCGCACATGCCGCCGCTGTCCGCCGACCCGGTGCTGCTGCAGCGCGTGATCGTGAACCTGCTCGCGAACGCCGACCGGCACTCCCCCGCCGGCTCACCCGTGCGCATCGAGACGTACGCGTCGGGGCGGTGCGGGCGGATCCGCGTGGTCGACCACGGCCCGGGCGTGCCCGCCGGCAAGCAGGACGAGATGTTCGCGCCGTTCCAGCGGATGGGCGACACCGACAACTCCGCGGGTCTCGGCCTCGGTCTCGCGCTGTCCCGCGGCTTCACCGAGGGGATGGGCGGAACGCTCACGCCGTCGGACACGCCCCGCGGCGGTCTCACGATGACGGTCGAGCTTCCGCTCGCCGAGCCCCGCCCGCGGCACCCCGCGGCCGCGACCGAGCCTGGAGCCGACGAGTGAAGATCCTGATCGCCGACGACGACCCGCAGCTCATCCGCGCGATGCGCATCACGCTGGGCGCGCACGGATACGACGTGGTCACGGCGGCCGACGGCGCCGAGGCGATCGCGGTCGCGGCGCAGACGAAGCCCGACGTCGTGCTGCTCGACCTCGGCATGCCGCGCCTCGACGGCGTCGAGGTGATCCAGGCGCTGCGCGGCTGGAGCGACGTGCCGATCCTGGTCGTGTCGGGGCGCACCGGATCGGGCGACAAGGTGGACGCGCTGGACGCCGGCGCCGACGACTACGTCACCAAGCCGTTCCAGATCGACGAGCTCCTCGCGCGGCTGCGGGCCCTCGCGCGGCGGATGGGCACGCCGACCGGCGAACCGGTGGTGACCTTCGGCGAGGTGGTGGTCGACCTGGTGGCGAAGACCGTGACGCGCGGCGGCGAGCCCGTCCACCTCACCCCGACCGAGTGGCGCATGCTCGAGTTCCTCGCCCGCAACCCCGGGGCGCTCGTCACGCGCCAGACCCTGCTCAAGGACATCTGGGGCACGGATCAGGTCGCGGACTCCGGATACCTGCGCCTCTACATCTCGCAGCTGCGCAAGAAGCTCGAGGCCGATCCCGCCCGCCCGCGCCACCTGCTCACCGAGCAAGGCATGGGCTACCGCCTCGTCGGCTGACGCTCCGGACGTTGAGCGGAGCGAAGCGGAGTCGAAACGCGTCGAAGCCGCCGACGGGCTACAGGCGCACGACCTCGGTCACGCGCACCACGGCCGCGCCCAGCTCGTCCGACTCCGCCAGATCGACCTCGGCGCGGATGCGCCAGTCGTGGTTCCCCTCGGGGTCGTCGATGACCTGCTCGACCGACCAGAGGTCGCGGCCCTCCGTGATCCGGCACAGCTGCGGCGAGCGCGCGGCGCCCGAGATTCCGATCGAGTCGTGCTCGGCGAAGTACGCGTCGAGGGCCTCGGGCCAGCCGGCATCCGGGTCCAGCTCGACCAGCTCGTCGTCGGCCTCGCGCGCGGCCAGCTGCACGCGCCGGAACAGCTCGTTGCGCACCAGGACCGTGAACGCGCGGCGGTTCGACGTGAGCGACGGCGGCGCGGGCGGCACCACGGGCTCGTCCGATCCGTGGGCGTCCTGCCCCGAGACGAGCGCCTCCCACTCGTCCACGAGGCTCGAGTCGACCTGCCGCACGAGCTCGCCCAGCCACTCGATGATGTCGAGCAGCTCCTCCGTGCGGGCCTCGGCGGGCACGGTCTGCCGGATGGCGCGGTACGCGTCGCTGAGGTAGCGCAGCACGAGCCCCTCGCTGCGGCCGAGCTGGTACCAGGAGACGAACTCCGCGAAGCTCATGGCGCGCTCGAACATGTCGCGCACGACCGACTTGGGCCGCAGCTCGAAGTCGCGCACCCACGGCTGGCTGGTCGCGAACACCTCGAACGCCTGCGCCAGCAGCTCCGCGAGCGGCTTGGGGTACGTCACGTCCTCGAGCAGCGCCATCCGCTCGTCGTACTCGATGCCCTCGCGCTTCATGGCGCCGACGGCCTCGCCGCGCGCCTTGAACTCCTGCTGCGACAGGATGGCGCGCGGGTCGTCGAGCGTCGCCTCGATCACGCTGACCACGTCGAGCGCGTAGTGGCCGGTGCCGGCGGATCCGGGGGCGTCCTCGGGATCCAGCAGCTCGATCGCGGCCAGCGCGAACGGCGACAGCGGCTGGTTGAGCGCGAAGTTGGGCTGCAGCTCGACGACGAGCCGGATGTCGCCCGCGCCCGTCACCTCGACGATGCCCGCGTCGCGGAGGGTGCGGAAGATCGCGATGGCGCGGCGCGCGAGCGCATACCGGCGGGCGCGCGGCTCGTGGTTGTCGAACACGAGCGACCGCACGTTGCCGAACACGTCGCCGCCGCGTCCGATGACGTTGATGATCATGGCCGACGTGATCTGCAGCTGCGGCGTGAGGGGCTCGGGCTCGGCCTCGACGAGCTTCTCGAACGTCGCCTCGCTCCACGACACGAAGCCGGCGGGCGCCTTCTTGCGCTGGATCCGCTTGCGCTTGGCCGGGTCGTCGCCGGCCTTGCGCAGCGCCTGCTCGTTCTCGATCTCGTGGTCGGGCGCCATCACGACGACGTTGCCGTGCGTGTCGTACCCGGCGCGGCCGGCGCGGCCCGCGATCTGGTGGAACTCGCGCGCCGACAGGCGCCGCATCCGGGTTCCGTCGTACTTGGACAGCGCCGAGATCAGCACGGTGCGGATGGGCACGTTGATGCCGACGCCGAGCGTGTCCGTTCCGCAGATCACGCGCAGCAGGCCGCGTTGCGCGAGCGTCTCGACCAGGCGGCGGTAGCGCGGCAGCATTCCCGCGTGGTGCACGCCGATGCCCGCGCGCACGAGGCGCGAGAGGGTCTTGCCGAAGTTCGTGGTGAAGCGGAAGCCGCCGATCGCCTCCGCGATCGCGTCGCGCTGCTCGCGCGTGGCGACCTTGACGTTCGCGAGCGCCTGCGCGCGCTCCATGGCCGCGGCCTGCGCGAAGTGCACGATGTACACGGGCGTCTCGCGCTCCTCGAGCAGGCTCTCGACCAGCTCGTGCGCGGCGCGCTTCTCGTACGAGAAGTGCAGCGGCACGGGGCGCTCGGCTCCCGCGACGAGGGCGGTCGTCCGGCCGGTGCGGCGGCTGAGGTCGGCGCGGATCTCCGTGGTGTCCCCGAGCGTGGCGCTCATCAGCAGGAACTGGGCGCGCGGCAGGAGCAGCAGCGGAACCTGCCACGCCCATCCGCGGTCCGTGTCGCCGTAGTAGTGGAACTCGTCCATCACGACCTGGTCGACGTCGGCGCCGGCGCCCTGCCGCAGCGCGAGGTTCGCGAGGATCTCGGCCGTGCAGCACACGATCGGCGCATCCGGGTTGACCGACGAGTCGCCCGTCACCATGCCCACGTTCTCCGGGCCGAAGATGTCGACGAGCGCGAAGAACTTCTCGCTCACGAGCGCCTTGATGGGCGCCGTGTAGTAGGTCCGGCCGCCCCGCGCGAGCGCCACGGCGTGCGCCGCGATCGCGACCAGCGACTTGCCCGTGCCGGTGGGGGTGGCGAGGATCACGTTCGCGCCCGACACCAGTTCGATCACGGCCTCGTCCTGGGCCGGATAGAGGCTCAGCCCCTCGCCCTCGGCCCACTGCACGAACGCGTCGTAGATCCCGTCGGGGTCGCCGTCCGTCGCGCGCACGGACTCGAGAAGGGTGGAGGGCATCCCGTCGAGTCTGCCTCACGCGCCCCGCGATCGAGAATCGGTGCGGATCGGCCCTTCCGGGCGCTCATAAGGGCCGGACGGCACCGGACGACCCCGGGTCACCGCTCGAGCGGGACCCCGCCGTTCTGGCACGTGGCGCAGTACTGCGCGTTGCCCTTGGAGCCCGGCACGTCACGCACCTCGTCGCCGCACACGGGGCAAGGCTCGCCCGTGCGCCCGTGCGCCCGTGCACGCGCATCGCCGCGACCTTCTCGGCCTTCTGCCGGTCGATCGGGATGTCCCGGCGTGCGACGAAGGCGCTGCCGAGCACCTCGCGGATCGCGGCGAAGAGGCGCACGCGCTCGTCCTCGGTGAGCGCCGCGGCGTGCGCCGTGGGGGCGAGCTTCGCGACGTGCAGGATCTCGTCCGAGTACGCGTTGCCGATGCCCGAGAGCGACTCCTGCTCCTGCAGCAGCGCCTTGAGCTGCTTGCGGCGGCGGCCCGTGATCCGGTCGAACGCCTCGCGCGTGAAGGCGTCCCTCACCGGATCAGGTCCGAGCTTCGCGATGGGCGCCTCGCGCGTGGGGTCATCGGTCACCGTGAGGCTCAGCGACAGCCACTCCCCCGCGTCGCTCACGGCCAGCTCCGCGCCGTCCTCGAACCCGATCCGGGCGATCGCCGGCGGCGCGTCGTCGGGCTCGGGATCGCCGTCCTCGCGCCAGCGGGCCCAGCCCGCGCGGCCGAACCCGATCAGCAGGCTCGGCCCATCGGTGTCGAGCGCTACATGCTTGCCGAACCGCCGCACGCCGGTGACCCCGCGACCGTGCAGCTGCTCGGGGCGCCTCTCCCGCGACTTCCACGCGCGGAACTCCTCCAGCTCGATCCCGGCGATCACGCGGCCGGTCGCGGTCGCGCGCAGGAACCCGGCGAGCGCATCCACCTCGGGCGATTCGGGCATGCGGCCATCCTGCCCCGCCCGCAGCGCGCGGACCACCCCCGGTCGTCGAGCGGAGCGAGCGCCGGCGCACCGACGTCAGGCGGTGCACTCCCCCGTCGCCACCGGGGCGTCGAACCCGGCCATGCCGTCGAGCACGGGGCCGAGCTCGGTCGTGGTCATGGCATAGCCGATGTCGGCGCGGGCCTCGTCGCGCGCGAAGACCACGCCCGCGACCTCGCCCTCAGGCGTGAGCAGCGGGCCTCCCGAGTTGCCCGGCACGACCTCCGCGGCGAGCGCGTAGATCTCGCGGTCCGATCCGCCGCCGCCGTAGATGTCCTGGGCCGTGATGGTGCCGACCGAGACGACCGACGCGGGCTCGGTCTCGAACGGGCCGCCGTGCGGGTATCCCTGCACGGCGGCCGAGTCGCCCTCAGCGAGCGGGTCGACCACGGGCAGCGCCGCCGCGTCGACGTCGACCGCGATCACCGCGAGGTCGTCGGCCGGGTCGAAGTACACGACCACGCCGTCACGGGCCGGCTCGTTCGGCAGCTCCACGAGCACGGACTCGACGCCCGCGACCACGTGCGCGTTCGTCACGATCCGGTCCTCGGCGACGACGAAGCCCGATCCGGTCGAGCTCACGCCGCACGCGTACGCGACGCCCGAGATGCGGGCGACGGATCCGGATGCCGCGGCGAGCGCGCCGCTTCCCGGATCGACCGTCGGCTCGGGCACGTCCTGCCCCGGGTCCACGAGGCCGCCGATCGTCGGGATCGTGTCGTCCAGCACGACCGAGCGGAACTCGGCGAACGCACTCGCGAGGGCCGGAGGGGTCGCGCGGTCGATCGCGCGCAGCACGCTCGAGGACGCCACGGACGACGAGATCACCGGGATGCCGGCGGTGCCGATCGCGGTGCCGGCGGCGGCGAGCGCGAGCGCGGTCACGAGCACGCCGAGCGCACCGCCGAGCAGGCGCTCGACCGCCTTGAGCTTGATCTTGTCGGCGCCGTGCCGCAGCAGCCGGCCGACCGCGGTGCCGAGCGCCGCGCCGACCACGAGCAGCCCGACCACCGCGACGAGAACGGCGGTGCCGCGCCACTCGCGGTTCGTGACGGCGTCGTTCACGAGGGGCACGACCCAGGGGGTCGCGAGCCCGCCGAGGAACAGTCCTGCGAGCCCGCCGAGGCCCGCGAAGAAGCCGACGCGCGCGCCGACCACGAGCGCGCCGATCAGCAGCGCGATCACGACGATGTCGATCAGGTTCACGCGTCACGTTCCTCTCGCCGGGTGCCTCTCACGCTAGGCGACGCGGTTCGGATCGCGGCGGGAGGTTGCTGGGAACGCGTCAGGACGGATCCGCCGGCGGCGCGAGCAGCTCGTCGAGCAGCGCGAGCGCGGCCTCCTGCGGCGCATCCGGATCCAGCAGCCACTGGGTCTGCAGGCCGTCCGACGCGGCGATCGCGAGCGCCGCGACCGCGACCGGATCGACGTCGGGCCGGATGCGCCCGGCCGCCTGGTTGCGGCGGACCCTCTCGGCGAGGGTCTCGCGCTGCCGCGCGAAGCGCTCGGTCGCGAACTCCCGGGCCGCGGGGTGCTCCTCCTCCAGGGCGGAGGCGACGAGGGTCGAGTAGAGCTGCACGAGCCCGGGGACCTCGCGGTTGCGGGTGGCGGCGTCGCGCATCACCTCGACAGGGGTCGCCCCCTCGGGATGGCGCGGGCGCGCGCCGCCCGATTCGGAGGCCCGATAGACCTCGACCAGCAGCTCGTCGAGCGAGCCGAAGTAGTGCTTCAGCGCGGCGTGCGTGACGCCGACCTCCTCGGCGATGGCCCGCAGGCTGGTGCGCTTCGAGCCGCGCCGCGCGAAGACCTCGATCGCCCGGTCCAGGATCTCCCGGCGGCGCGCGATCCCCTTCGGATAGGGGCCGCGCGCGGCGGATGCGGGCTGCTCGTCGGTCACGTCGTCATGCTAGCGAACCCAAATCCTCCATGTGGAGGTTTTTCTGCTACCGTGATGCCATCCGGGGCCCAGGGCCCCTGTCGAAGACGACCCCGAAGGAGCGCGACCGATGCCGGTCCAGACGTCCATCCAGCTGTTCACCGTCAATGCCGCGCTCGAGGCCGACCTCGAGGGCACGCTCGCCCGGGTCGCCGCGCGCGGCTTCACGGCGGTCGAGCCCTACGACTTCGTGCGACGCGCCGAGCCGCTCGCCGCCGCGCTGCAGGCCCACGGCCTCGCGGCGCCGACGGGCCACGCGTTCCTGGCCTCGACCTCGTTCGTGAACCCCGACGGCAGCGGCACGACCGTGCCGGTCCCCTCGCCCGAGACGGTGTTCGAGGCCGCGAAGGTGCTCGGCATGCACACGGTCATCGACCCGTACACCGAGCCCGCGCGCTGGGAGAGCCGGGAGCAGATCGAGGAGACCGCGCGCCTGCTCAACGCAGCCGCCGAGATCGGCGCGCAGCATGGCATCCGCGTCGGCTACCACAACCATGCACACGAGCTCGAGGCGACGTTCGACGGCAGGACGGGCCTTGAGGTGCTCGCCGACCTGCTCGACGAGCGCGTCGTGCTCGAGGTCGACCTGTACTGGGTCGCGCGCGCCGGCGTCGACTCCCCCACGCTGCTGCGCACGCTCGGCGACCGCGTGATCGCCGTGCACGTCAAGGACGGCACGCTCGACCCCGAGCAGGTCGCCGCCTATCCCCCGGCCGACCAGGTGCCCGCCGGTCAGGGCGTGGTGCCGCTCGAGGAGGCGATCGCCGCGGCGACCGCGCTCGAGGTCGCGATCGTCGAGTTCGACCACTACGACGCCGAAGCCCGCGGCGGCGACATCTACGACGCGATCGAGCAGAGCCGGGCGTTCCTGAGCGGTCTCGGCCTCGACGAGAAGGTCGACGCCTGATGGCCGCCCCGGTGGGCGTCGGCATCATCGGCGCCGGCAACATCAGCGACCAGTACCTGACGAACCTCACGAAGTTCCCGGATGTGCGCGTCCTCGCGGTCGGCGACCTCGTGGAGGAGCGCGCCCGCGCCCAGGCCGACAGGTACGGCGTGCCGCGCGCGGGCACGCCCGACCTCGTGCTGAACGATCCCGACATCGAGATCGTCGTCAATCTCACGATCCCGGCCGTGCACGTCGAGGTCTCCGAAGCCATCGTGGCCGCGGGCAAGCACGTCTGGACCGAGAAGCCGATCGGCGTGAACCGCGAGGAGTCGCAGCGCCTGCTCGAGAAGGCCGCCGCGGCCGGCAGGCGCGTCGGCGTCGCGCCGGACACCGTGCTCGGCCCGGGCGTGCAGACGGCCAAGCGCGCGATCGCGCGCGGCGACATCGGCCGCCCGCTGTTCGCGCAGACGACGTTCCAGTGGCAGGGGCCGGAGATCTTCCACCCCAACCCCGCGTTCCTGTACGCGAAGGGCGCGGGCCCGCTGCTCGACATGGGTCCGTACTACGTCTCGACGCTCGTGCACGTGTTCGGCCCGGTCGCATCCGTCGCCGCGCTCGGCCTGCAGGGCACCCCGACCCGCTTCGTGCAGGTCGGCGAGTACGCGGGACACGAGTTCCCGGTCGAGATCCCCTCGACGCTGCAGGTGCTGATGGAGTTCGAGCAGGGCGGTCAGGCGCAGAGCCTGTACAGCACCGACTCGCCCCTGCTGCGCCACGGCATCGTCGAGGTCACCGGCACGGAGGGCACCCTGGTGATCCCCGACCCGAACACGTTCGGCGGCCCGATCACGATCACGCGCAAGCTGGAGCGCCACGTGGTGCCGCCGGAGCCCGTCGTGCAGGAGGTCGTCGAAGTGCAGCAGGAGGGCGTCCTGACCGGACGCGGCCTGGGCCTGCTCGACATGGTCCGCGCGATCCGCGACGACCGCCCCCACGTCGCCACGGGCGAGTTCGGCTTCCACGTGCTCGACACGCTGCTGGCGATCGAGGAATCGGCCGAGGCCCGCGGCTTCGTCCAGGTGCAGAGCACGCTCGCCGAGGTCGGCTCGCTGGGCGCCGACTTCGACCCCTTCGCCGCGACGCTGTAGCAGCCGCAACCGCCAAAGCGGGCCCTCGCCGGATGGCGGGGGCCCGCTTCTCGTCGCGGCTCGCTCAGCCGATGTCGGACTTGCGGATCTTGCCGTGCACGCCGACCGTGCGGTCGACGACCTGCGACACGACGAAGTCGGCGGCGGCCGACAGGTACGCGTACGCGATCGCGCGGTCCATCCCGAGGTCGTGCTGCAGGAAGTCCAGCGCGTTCACGACCGCGCGGCGCATGGCGATGTCGAGGTCGTTGATCTGCCCGTCGACCGATCCGTTCGGATCCGACAGGCCGATCGGGATCCACAGGTCCTCGGTCTCGGCGAACGGGTATGTGAACGCGACGGACGGCGCGTCGCCCGAACCGGGCTTGCAGACCGTGAGCCGGAAGGTCCCGCGCAGCGATCCCTCCATCGCCGTGAGCGCGACCTCTCCGTCGCCCATCGCCATGTGCGGGTCGCCGACGTAGAACAGGGCGCCCTCGGCGCTCACGGGGACGTAGAACGTGGACCCCGGTCCGAGCAGGCTGATGTCGATGTTGCCGCCGCCGAGCGTCGGCGGGATGGAGTTCGCCTCCGGCGCGGTCGGCTCGGTGTTCTGCGAGAACGCGACGCCCATCATCCCGAAGAACGGGCGCAACGGGAACTTCGCGCGGCTCGCGCCCGAGCCGACCACCGCGCTGGTTCCCTGCACGCTGGCGAGCACCGACACGTTGCCGTACTCGGTCGGGATGCCCGTCGACCGCCCGTCGGTCTCGACCGGCGGCATGACCTCGTCGAGCGTGATGCCGGCGGGCGCCCCGTTCGACGTGACGGCGAGCGATCCCTTTCCGTGCCGGGACGAGATCACGCCGTAGGGCACGCGCGGGCGCGCCTCGAGCGTCTCGATCTTGAGCACGTCGCCCGGCTGGGCGCCCTCCACGAACACCGGCCCGGTGACGACGTGGGGCCCGTCGCGGTCGAAGTCGCGCGGGGTGCGCGTGTACCCGGAGGCGATCGCGACCGCGTCGTCGAGCACCTCGCGGCGCGAGAAGCCGTGCTCCGCGAAGTAGGCGACCGGGTCGCGCCCCTGATCCTCCAGGATGCCCTCGTGCGAGACCGCGTCGATCGTCACGGTCTGCCCCGACCGGATGCGCGCCGTCGGCGACGCGTGCACGGAGGGGACGTAGCCCCACAGCACCTCGTCGGGCTCCGAGCCGAGGTACACGTCCCCGTCGATGCGGCCCCGACCCGGCTGGAGGACGCCGGTGTACGCGTCCGCCCGTCCGGTGACCGGTGCGGCCGCCGCGGGCCGAGTCGCCCCCAGCGCGAGGGCGGTGCCCGCACCGACGGCCGCCGCCGCCTGCAGGAGCCCGCGCCGGCCGATGCCCCGCTCGATCGTCTCCGCCGCCTGTCGGCCTTCGTGTTCCATCGCAGCTTCCTCTCTGCCGGGTCCCTCGTCGACCCCGACACCCGCGACGCTAGGAGCCGGCCGTTACCCCGGAGTCAGCCGCACGTGTCGGCGCGGTAAAACCGCTCCCACGCCGCCATCCGCCTGCTGAGCGCGCCCACTCGGCGCGCGTCCTACTCGACGGAGGGCGGGGCCGCGGCGCGTGCGACCTCATCCGCAGCGCTCGCCGGGCAGCGCGCGGAGAGCGCGTAGCGCAGCAGGACCACGTCGCCGATGGGCCGGGTGTCGAGCAGCCGCGCGCGGTGGCCCTCGTCCCACGGGAACCGGCCGGGCTGCACGAACCGGGGCGCGCCGGGCTCGCCCACGAAGAACGGGGCGACCACGAGCTGGAGCTCGTCGGCGAGCCGCTCGACGAGGAACTGGGTGTGGAGCTGGCCTCCGCCCTCGACCAGGAGCCGGCCGATGCCCCGCTGCGCGAGGTCCTCGAGCACCAGCGTCATCGACACCTCCGCGCCGAGCCCGACCACCGTCGCCCGCGAACCCAGAGTGCGCGAGATGCGCGCCGCCTTTCCGGCCGGGCAGTAGACCAGCTTCTCGACGTCACCCGCCGTGAAGAACGAGGAGTCGGCCGGCAGATCGCCGGTCGCGGTCACGGTGACCTTCACGGGTGACTCCGTCAGGCCGCGCTCGACTCGGGCGCGGCGCCGCTCCTCGCTGCGCACGAGCAGCCGCGGATTGTCGCGTCGCACCGTGGAGGCGCCCACCATGATGGCGTCGCTGTCCGCCCGCAGCTGGTCCACGCGGTCGAAGTCGGCCTCGTTCGACAGCGCCAGGCGATGGGGCGCGGCGGTGTCGACGCAGCCGTCGAGCGACATGGCGCAGCTGAGCGTGACGTAGGGGCGGGCGCGGCGGCCCGCCTCGTGTGCTCCGGTCATGGGGCCTCCTCCCCGAGCGCGGACGAGATCCGCGTCACCGTGTCCCTCCAGCCGCGCAGGCGCGACCGCGCGCGCACGGCCCCCGCCTTGAGCGTGCGCCGCAGCGCCGGATCCGACATCCACCGCTCCAAGGCCTCGGCGAGCGCGTCGACGTCGCCCGGCGGCACGAGGATCGCGGCGGCCGGGTCGACCGCCTCCGGGATCCCGCCCGTCCTGCTGGCGATGACGGGGATGCCCCGGCCCTGCGCCTCGGTGATCGCCATGCCGTAGGCCTCGGTGCGCGAGGGCGCCACGAGCACGTCGCTGCGCCCGTAGATCCGGTCGAGCCCCGCGGCGGCCTGGACGCCGGCGAACTCGACGCGCTCGGCGACGCCGGCCGCGCGCGAGCGTGCCCTCAGCGCCTCGGCGAAGTCCGGCTCCACGTCGGCGGCACCCGCCAGAGTGCACCGCCAGCCGGCCACGTCGGCGAGGCGCGCGAGGGCGTCGAGCAGCACATCCTGGCCCTTGTGCGGCGCGAGCACGCCCACGCACAGGAGCTCTCCCCCTCCCTCCGCGCCGCCCGCCACCTCGGCCCGGGCGCCGCCCGGCGTCGCCACGACGACGTCGCGGATCCCGCCCGCGGCGAACTGCGCCGCCGCCCACTCGCTCACGGCGATCACCCGGTGCGCCGCGCGCAGCGCGCGCCACTGACCGTCGACCGCGGCGGGATCGGCGTCGGGGAACGCGTCGACGACCATGTGCGCCAGGATGACCACGCGCACGCGACGGGCCCCGTCGTCGATCGCGCTCGCCGACACCCCGGCGATCAGGCCGTCCACCAGCGCGACCCCGCCGTCCGGCACCGTCGCGAGGGCGCGACGCACGTCCCGATCCGCGCCCGGCGCGACCTCGGCCATCCGCACGTCCCAGCCCGCGTTCGCCAGACCGTCCCGCACGTGGCGGTCGTAGACGTTCCCGCCGCTCACCCGCGCCGGATCGTCGATGCCGGTCGGCACCACGAAGGTCATGGTCGGCATCACAGCTCCAGCTCGTACGACGCCCACGCGACGTGCGACTCGTGGAGCGTGACCGCGATCCCGTGCAGGTCGCCGGCATCCCTTCCGAGCGTTCCCGTGCGCGCCGCGGTCGCGAGCTGCTCCGCGATGAACGCGCACAGCCGTTCGGTCGTCGTGTTGACGCCGACGAAGCGCGGATCGTCGTCGAGGTTGCGGTAGGTGAGCGACGACAGGATGTCGCGCAGCACGTCGGAGGCCCGGCCGATGTCGACGACGACGCCGTTCTCGTCCAGCTCCGCCGCGCGGAAGGCGGCGTCGACGACGAACGTGGCGCCGTGCAGCCGCTGCGCCGGCCCGAACATGTCGCCGGTGAAGCTGTGCGCGATCATCATGTGATCGCGGACCGTGAGCGTGTAGGTCATCCGTCTGTCCCGTCGCCGTCTTGCCAGGTGCCGTCTCGCCAGTTGATCGTGTGGCAGAGCCCCGGAACGCTGCCGTCCGCGATGCCCGCCATCACCTCGGGCAGGCTGCTCCAGGGCGAGTCGCCCGTGAGCAGCGCGTCGAACGCCGGGTCCCGCAGCAGGTCGAGCGCCAGCGCGAGCCGCGTCGCGGGCGTCCGCGTCGCGCGGCGGCGCGGGGCCACGAGGCCGACCTGGCTCGAGCGGATGGTGAGCCGTCGCGAGTGGAAGTCCTCGCCGAGCGGCAGGCTCACCTCGCGCGCGCCGAACCAGCTGGCCTCGATGATCTCCCCCTCGGTCGCGGCCGTCCGCAGGGCGAGCCGCAGGCCGTCCTCCGACGCACTGGTGTCGATCACGATGTCGCGCTCCTCAGGGGCGTCGTCCGGGGTCCGGAACGGGACCTCGAGGGCGGCGCAGACGTCGGCCTTCGCGGTGTCGCGGTCCACCACGACCACGTCGGCGCCCGGGATGCCCTGCGCCAGCCGCGCGACCGCGCAGCCGATCATGCCGGCGCCGATCACCGTGATCCGGTCGCCGACGAGCGGAGCGGCGTCCCACAGCACGTTGACGGCCGTCTCCACGGCGCCCGCAAGCACTGCCCGCCGCGGCGGCACGCCGTCGGGGACGGGCGTGACGGCCGTCTCGGGCACGACGAAGACGGACTGGTGCGGGAAGAGCGTGAACACGGTCCTGCCCCTGAGCGCCGCGGGACCGTGCTCGACGACGCCGACGTTCAGATAGCCGTACTTGACGGGCGCCGGGAAGTCGCCCTCCTGGAACGGCGCGCGCATGCGGTCGCGCTCCCGCTCGGGCACCTCCCCGCGGAACACGGTCGTCTCGGTCCCCCGGCTGATCCCGGTGTACGACGTGCGCACGCGGACCTCGCCGTCGCCAGGCTCGCCCACCTCGACCGTACGCAGCCCACCTCGCCCGGGCTCCTCGACCCAGAACGATGTCGCGCGCGCCATCTGCCGTCCCTCCGAGCCGGCTCGTTCCCCGACTCGGTTCCCACTCTGTCCCCGGGACATGGCCTTGGCCAGAGGGTTGCGCGCGAGGGGTGAGGGCTGGCAGTGGCTCGCGGGGCCCGTCCATTGCAGGCCCGGCGTCGGACATCGCATCGATCTGCAGGACGCGGCCGACATGAGGCGAGGGGGACTGCTGCACGGATAGGTGACAGTTCTTAGTCACGCCGCCAGTGCGACGGCCGTGTTCATGATGGTCTCGAACTCGATGGGCGTCAAACGGCCAAGGCGCGCCTGCCGCCGACGCCGGTGGTAGGTCCGTTCGATCCAGGTGACCATCGCGATGCGCAGCTGGTCGCGAGTGGTCCAGGTGCGGCGGTTGAGCACGTTCTTCTGGAGCAGCGCGAAGAAGGATTCCATAGCCGCGTTGTCCCCGCTTGAGCCGACGCGACCCATGGATCCGACCATGCGATAACGGGCCAGGGCGCGGAGCATCTTCCGGCTGCGGAACTGGTAGGGCTCAACCAGTCGATGCAACACCGGCCTGTTGGAGCAACAGTAGCTGCTCGTTGAAGGCCTCCGCGGGAGTCATCCATCCGAGCGACTTGCGAGGGCGCGTGTTCAGCGCGAATGCGACGGCTTCGATTTCTTCGGCGCTCCATCGGGACAGGTCTGTGCCCTTCGGGAAGTACTGACGCAGCAGCCCGTTCGTGTTCTCGTTCGTGCCGCGCTGCCAGGGTGACTGCGGATCGGCGAAGAACACCGGGATGCCGGTTTCAACGCGGAACTGCGCGTGAGCAGACATCTCCTTGCCGCGGTCCCAGGTCAACGAGCGCGCCAGCTGCGCCGGCAGCGTCGACATCGTGTTCGCAAGAGCGTTCTTCATCGTGATCGCGCCGTAGCCCGCCAACGCCGGCCCGTTCTTCGGCGTTTCCTTGTGCCGATAGCCCTCTTCCCGCGGGAGATGGACGAGCAACGTGTAACGGGTCTTGCGCTCGACAACCGTGCCGACTGCGGAGCGCTCCAACCCGATCAGCAGATCGCCCTCCCAATGGCCCGGAACAGCGCGATCCTCGGCTTCTGCTGGCCGTTCGCTGATGAGCGTCTCCGGCGTGACGTGCGCCCAGGTCTTGCGCCGCGACCGCTCCCTCGGGACGCGCAGCGCCCTGCCCGTACGAAGGCTCCAGACGAGTTCGCGCTTCAGCGCGCCGCGGCCCTCGATGTAGAGCGACTGGTAGATCGCCTCTGGGCTGATGCGCATGGACTCATCATCCGGGAAGTCGATCTTCAACCGGTGCGAGATCTGCTCCGGACTCCAAGCCCAGGACCAGGCCCTGTCCTTCCGGTGCGGCTTGCCTCTCCCGGTGAACCGCGGCGGCTCGGGACCGGTGACGACCGTGCCATCGGGGCGGGTGATCTTCCCCGACAGGCGATCCTCGACATACGCGCGCAGCCGCGGGTTCGCGACGAGCTTCGCAACCTTGGGTCGCTTCGCGGCCATGTCCGCCTTCCACTGCGCGACCGAGGCCCGATACTCCAGCTTCCCGCCCCGCGTCGCCGCGTTGCGCCGCAGCTCACGAGAGATCGTCCCGGCATCACGGCCGATGGTGCGAGCGATCTCGCGAACGCCCTTGCCCTTCTCCTTGAGAATCGCGATCTCCTCGCGCTCAGCGAACGAGAGGTAGCGGCCCGATGGCTGCTGGGCGATGTCGAATGGCGCCATGCCGCCAGCGTGTCGGAACCATCTCGCGCCGACCGCGGGCGCCACGCCGACAACCCCCGCGGCTTCCTCCGCGAGCAGCCCTTTCGCGATCTCGCCCCAGAACGCCGCCTCGACGCGCTTCTGGAACTTCGGATGCCCCGGCGAGCGGAGCTTCGGACGAACCGCCCTGTCCGCGGCCTGCTGACGACGAACCATCGAACACCTCCTGATCGAGGTGTTGCGACGACCAGTTGAATTCGCCCTGAGATCCCCGGTCTGAGTGAACCACGCAGCCGGCGACGTCGCCGCGCATCGCGACGGCGTTCTCGAGCGCCTGAACGGCCAGTCGCGACTTCATCCGCGAGTCGATCGAGTACCCGACGATCCGACCGGAGAACACGTCCTTGATCGCGCAGAGGTAGAGCTTGCCCTCGGCGGTCTTGTGCTCAGTGATGTCCGTCAGCCACAGTTCGTTCGGCGCGTCGGCGGTGAACACGTGTCGGGTCCGGCCGTGCTCGTCTACGACGGCGCAGAGGTCGTCGTGCACGGGAGGCCCCGGCTTCCGGTGCTTGCCGCGCTTGGGCTTCCCGAACGCGCTGAACCAGCCGTTCGCTGAGGCGATCCGCCACGCGGTGCGGTTCCAGGCTCGCGGTTCTGAGCGACGCGCACCACGTCGTCACGGAACTCGCTCGGGTAAGGCTTGGGCACAGCAACATCCTTCCAGGCCGCCCTCCCGGGCAAGCCAGCTCAGATGTCACCTACTCGTGCAGCAGTCCCCCGAGGCTTCCCGGTGTTCAGATCAGACAGGCCTGAGCGCGGCGGCTAGGGCCTTGTCCACGGTGGCGTGGGTGAAGGTGAACCCGCTCGACGTGAGGGCGACGGGCCGCAACTGCTGGTCGGCTCCGAGCAGCTCCCGTCCGGGCGCACCCATCAGTGCAGCGAGCGGCAGCGGAAGCCAATACGGCCGGTGCAGCAGCTCAGCCATCCTCCGGACGACGTCCCCGGCGGTGGCCGGGTTCGGGCCGACCAGGTTGACCGGCCCGGCGACGTCGGAGTCGATGAGGTGGAGCAGTCCCGCGACCTCGTCCTCCAGTGCGATCCAGGCCCAGTGCTGACGGCCGCCGCTGATCGGGCCGGAGAGTCCCAGCCGAGCGAGCAACCGCAGCGGCTCCAGCGCTCCGTCGCCCCGGGCGAGCACGAGCCCGGTCCTCGCGAGCGCCACGCGGGCGCCCTCAGGCGCCGCGAGCGCCTCGGACTCCCACGCCGAGACGACATCGGCGAGGAAACCGGAGCCCCGCGGCGAGGACTCGTCGAGCGTCTCGCCCGGTCGATCGCCGTAGAAGCCACTCGCGGAGCCGCTGACGAGCGCAGGGATCGGCTCGCCGGCATCGTGGAGCGCGTTCAGAGCGCCGACGATCGTCCTCGTCGCGGCCACCCGGGAGTGGAGGATCTCCCGTCGGTAGGCGCGAGTCCAGGGCAGCCGCGCGATCGACGCACCCGAGAGGTTGACGACCGCGTCGGCGCCGAGCAGCGCCCCTGCGTCGATCTGACCCTCGGCCGGGGACCAGCTCGTCTCGTCGGCCGCCTGGGCGCGGCGCCGCACCAGCCGGATCACCTGATCCCCTCGCGCCCGCAGGCGCTCGGTTAGCGCCGAGCCGATCAGCCCGGACGCCCCGCCGATCACGACCCGCACAAGATCACCCCCTTCCCAATCCGGGCGCTGCCGCGACCCGCTCCCATTCCGCGACGGGGCCTGCCACGACCACGAACAGCGGGTGCGGCTCTGGCGCCGCGTCACGCCACCGTGCAGCCGTCTCGGGGCTGCGGGTCTCGAGCTTGGCTCGCAGGTGGGCCCATTCGTGCGCGAGCTGGCCGTCGGTCAGCGGCAGGCGCTCGCCGATCCCGACCGGTCGGTCGATCAGGGAGAGATCGAAGCGGTAGCCACGGGCGTAGGCCTCGTCCGCGAGGGCCGACAGGTAGGCGCCGACGAGGTCGAGCCCGTCGGAGCGCTCCCGGAACCGGGTCAGCTGCGGGTGGTGCATGTAGCCCTTCGTGCGCCCGGCGAGCACGGCCTGCGCGAGCAGCGTCTCCCGCCAGCAGGCGATGAGCGCCTGCCGGTCGAGCTGCCGGGGGTGCAGTGACCAGATCCTCATACCCCGATCCTCCTCGACGGCCACCACATCGCGCGTCCGAGCTCCTGTCCGAGCGCTGGCACGAGCAGCGAGCGCACGAGGATCGTGTCCAGGAGCACGCCGAACGCGACGATGAAGGCCAGTTGCAGGAGGAACAGGATGGGGATGACGGCGAGCGCGGCGAAGGTCGCCGCGAGGACGACGCCGGCTGAGGTGATGACGGAGCCGGTGATCGCGAGGCCTCGGGACATGCCCGCGCGTGCTCCGTGGCGAAGCGCCTCCTCCCGCACGCGGGTCATCAAGAAGATGTTGTAGTCGATGCCGAGCGCGACGAGGAACACGAACCCGAAGAGCGGCACCGCCGGGTCGGCGCCCGGGAGCCTGAGCACGTGGTTGAAGACGAGCGCGGCGACGCCCATCGCCGCCCCGAAGGAGAGCACGACCGTGCCGATGAGCAGGAGTGGCGCGACGAGCGCGCGCAGCAGCACGATCAGCACGAGGAGGATCACCGTGAGCACGAGAGGGATGATGAGCGTCCGGTCCCGGATCGAGGCGGCGTCCGAGTCGATCGCGGTCGCCGTGACGCCGCCGACGAGCGCCGTCTCGCCGAGGCCCGCGCGCAGCTCGACGACGGCGCCCTCGGCGGCGGACGAGTCCGCAGCGTGGATCAGGGTCGCCTGGAGGAGCACGGCGCCGTCCGAGACGACGGGGGCGGGGGGCGGTACCCCGGGGATGGAGGACTGGATGCCGTCCGAGACGACCGGGGCGCTGCCGATCGGCGAGTCGGCGACGATAGAGACGGTCTCGACATCGGGCGAGGCGAGCAGCACATCGGCCGCGTCATGCATGTCATCCTCGCCGACGACTACGAAGACGGGGCTGCCCGAGCCGCCTGGGAAGTGCTCGCCGAGCAGGACCTGGCCGTCCCTCGCCTCGGAGCTGCCCAGCACCAGGTCGCTCGCCGGCACCCCGTCGGCGTCGAGCTGGAGGACGCCGACGATGGCGGCGAGGAGGGCGCCGACCGAGATGATCCAGATCGGCCGAGCGCGCCGGGCAACGAAGCGCGGCACCCGTGACCAGAGGCCTTCGGTCGGCACCGGATCGGCGCCGGCCTGCGTCGGCTCGAAGGTCGGGCGCCTGGGCCAGAACGCCGCTCGGCCGAAGAGCATGAGGAGGGCGGGAAGCAGGGTGAACGCGGCGAGCAGGGCGAACACGATCCCGATGGCAGCGATCGGCCCGAGCGCTCGGTTGGAGCCGAGCTCGCTGACGAGCAGCATGAGCAGTCCGGCGATGACGGTGCCGCCGGACGCGAGGATCGGCTCCACGGAGCCCTTGACGGCGGCCTTCGTCGACTCCCACCGGCCCTCGTTCGCTCGAAGCGCCTCTCGGTATCGCGCCACGTAGAGCAGTGAGTAGTCGGTCGTGGCACCGATGACGAGGATGAAGAGGATGCCCTGCGTCTGCCCGCTGAGCGGTAAGATGCCGGCCATCGCGATCAACCACACCGTGAGCAGGGCGGCGCACAGCGCGAAGATGCTGGTCAGGAGGACGACGAGCGGCAGCAGGGGCGAGCGGTAGACGATGACGAGGATGAGCAGCACGGCGGCCACGGCCACGAGCAGCAGGATGCCGTCGATGCCGGCGAACGCCGTCACGAGGTCGCCGGTGAAGCCGGCCGGTCCGGTGACATAGGCCGAGGTCCCCCCTGGGGCGAGCGTGGACAGCTCCGCGCGGAGCTCGGCGACCGCATCGGCGACCCCCGCATCGGCGTCGAACGGGACGATGAACTGCGCGGCCCGGCCATCCGCAGCGAGGATCGGCGGGCTCGGATCCCCGACGACGGCATCGATGGTGGCCAGTTCGTCGGGGAGGGCGTCGAGCTCGGCGAGCTGGACCGGGGTCAGCGTCTCGTCGGCGACGATGAGCACGATCGCCGGGATCACATCCCCGCCGAGGAAGTCGGGGAGGCGGTTCTGGACCTCGGTGGCGTCCGCCGTGCTCGGAAGGTAGGCGGTCGGGTCGTTGGAGGAGACCTCGTCGATCCGACCGAAGTAGGGGCCGGCGATTGCCGCGACGACGAACCAGACGAGCACGAGCAGCGCCGGGACGATGACGCGAAGCGGGTTCCTGCCCCGGGGACGAGGCGTGGTCGTGGTGCACATGATCCCTTTCATTGCCACGCGCCGGTGGCGACGACGATGAGGATGAGGGTGACCACGAAGCCGACGAGATAGTTGACGACGAGGAACCGCCGCCAGGCGCGATTCGCCGTTCCCGAGTCGGCGTCGGACACCGAGCGATAGGGCCAGGCCAGGAACACGTACGGCAGCGCGAGGAGCGCGGCAAAGGCTGTGGGGAGGCCGAGCGGCAGGAGTAGCACGCCCGCCACGAGCCAGAGCGCGATCGCGAGTCGCACGGTGGGGGCCGCTCCCAGGGCGGTGGCGATCGAGCGGATGCCGCCGTCGCGATCGGGGACGACGTCCTGGACCGCGCCGAACGCATGCGCCGCCGCGCCCCAGAGGAAGAAGGAGGCGAAGACGAGGACCGGCTGCCATCCCCAGGCGCCGCCGGCGAGGACGAATCCGTAGACCGCCGGGCTGGTGAAGTGCGTGCTCGAGGTGATCGAGTCCAGGACCGGCACTTCCTTGAACCGCAGGCCCGGCACGGAGTAGGCGGCGACGGCGAACAGGGAGACGGCGAGCACCGCCCAGGAGCCCGGGGAGCCCATCGCGACGAGGATCGCGACGAACGGCACGCACAGCACGACCGCCCAGACGAGGACCGCCCGATGCCGAGAGGGCTCGAGCAGCGCCCCCTCCGCGCCGCCCTTCCTCGGGTTGACCGCGTCGGAGGCGTAGTCGAAAACGTCGTTGATCCCGTACATCGCAAGGTTGTAGGGGATCAGGAAAAACACGCTCCCCACGATGACGGCCGCATCGACGCCGCCGCCCGCGAGCAGGTACGCCGCTGCGAACGGGTAGGCCGTGTTGACCCAGCTGAGCGGCCGGGATGCGACGAGCAGCCGGAGCGCGAGCGGGCTAGGCCGCGACATCGCGTCGCCTCCCGCGGGCGAGCTCCCACACCGCGGGGGCCATGATCGCGACCGCGAGCGGGTAGGCAAGGTCCTCCAGGGGGGCGAGACCGATCCGGATTCCGGAGATGTGCGCGTCGGAGTAGGCGAAGAGGCCCGCAGCGATCATCGCGTTGTCGAACACGATCGTGAGGACCACCAGCGCCGCCGAGGCCAGCAGCGTCGGCATGAGGGGGATCCGCTCGCCGCGACGCCGCACGACGACCTCGCCGACGACGCGGATGACCAGCGCGATGACGAGCAGAGCGCCGACGAGCAGGAGGTAGGTCATCGGGGGGGCCGTCTCTGGATGGGGCCGAAAAGGCCGAGGAGATTGATCGTGAGGTAGACGAGGAAGACGAGGAACACCGGTTCCTCGATGGGCATCTCCGGTCCGAGGACCACGCCCGTCATCACCCAGGTCGTCGACAGGTGGAACACGCCGAGCGCGATCCCGACGACATCGGCGACCAGTAGGAGGGCGACGCCCACGATGAGGACGACCGTGGCGCGCCGGGAGTCGCGCCAGAACGCGAGCCGCCAGCGCCGGTCGACGAGGACCATGCAGCCGAGCAGGAGGAGGAGGATCGCGAGATAGAGGGGGCTCATGCCGGCACCTGCTCTGGCGGGCTCGGCTCCGGCAGTGGGGATGCCGAGCGATCGCCTCGCAGCCGCTTGAGCACCAGCTCGGCGCTGATCAGGCACATCGGGACGCCGATCCCGGGGATCGTCGTCGAGCCCGCATAGAGCAGCCCGCTGACCCGCTTGGACGCGTTCCGCTCGCGCAGGAGGGCACTCTGCCGGAGGGTGTGTGCCAGGCCGAGGGCGCTGCCTGACCAGGCGTTGAGGTCGCCCGCGAAGTCTCCGGGCGCGACCGTGCGGCGCACGACGACCCGCGCAGCGAGATCCCCGGCCCCGGTCCAATCGGCGATCTGCGCGATCACCCCATCGGCGAAGGCCTCGATCGCCGGATCCCCCGCGCCGGCGATGCCGCCGCGCCCGAGACTCGGATCGGCGGCGACGGGGACGAGCACGAAGAGGCTCTCGTCGCCCGGGGGCGCGACGTCGGGGTCGGTCGCGCTCGGCTTCCCAATGTAGAGCGAGGGACGCGCCGGCAGTCCGCCGCCCGGTTGCGCGATCGCCTCGAAGCCGCCGTCCCAGTCGTCGGCGAAGAGGAGGGTGTGGTGCGCCAGCTCGGGGACCGGCCCCCGGATCCCGAGCATCGCGAGCACCGCGCCGGGCCCGGCCTGTCGTCGCGCCCACCAGGATGGGCCATGCTCGCGATGCTCCGGGTCCAGCAGCTGCATCTCGACGTGGTGGCGATCGGCGGTCGCCACCACGACGTCGGCGTCGACGCGTTCTTCGATCCCGTCCTCGCGAGCCACGACCACGCCCTTGGCACGGCCGTCCTCGACGACGATCCGCACGACGCGCGCCCGGGTGATCAGTCGCGCTCCGGCCGACTCGGCGAGGGAGGCGATGCTCTCGACGATCCGGGCGAACCCGCCCTGCGGGTAGAGGACGCCGTCGTCCACGTCGAGGTGGCTCATCAGGTGGTACATGCTCGGCACCTGCAGCGGCGAGCCGCCGAGGAAGACGGCGGGATAGCCGAGCAGTCGACGCAGCCGCGAATCCCTCGTCCGGGAGCGGATCTCGGCGTCGAGCGAGCGGCCGAGAAGGCGGGCGAGGCGCGGCAGCCCCCGCAGCACCTCGGCGTCGAGGAACGGGCGCACGCTGTCGAAGGAGGTGTAGAGGAAGCGGCGCAGCGCGAGATCGTAGGTCGACGTCGCGGAGTTGAAGTAGCGCTCGAGCCGGCCGGCGGCACCGGGGTCCAGGGCCGTCATCGCGGCGCGCGCGGCCTCGCGGCCGGCCGGGAGGTCGAAGGGCCGCGCGACGCCCTCGAAATAGGCGCGGTACCCGGGATCGAGCCGCTCCAGGGCGAACTGCGCCTCGGTCGAGGTGCCGAGCATCCGGTAGAAGTGGTCGAAGACCTCCGGCATGAGGTACCAGGACGGGCCCGTGTCGAAGCGGAATCCCTCGGAGCTCCAGGACCCGGCGCGCCCACCGAGCTCCTCGCCAGCCTCCAGCAGGACGACCCGGTGCCCATCGGTGGCCAGCAGCGCCGCCGTCGCGATCCCCGCTATGCCGCCGCCGATCACGACGACCTCGCGGCCGATCATGCGCGCCCCGGCATGAGTGTGCAGCGAAGCGCGATCGCGAGCTTCCTCGTCGCCGGGACCGAGACCCGCACCTCGGCGAGCCGGTCGGCGGGGAGGCGCTCGATGCGACGCAGCAGCTCGTCGAAGATCTCCGTCGCGACCCGGACGGCGCGACGGCAGTCGCGCGGAAGAGCGTGGATGGCGGTGCGTGCCGCGTCGAGATCCGTGCGGATATCCGCGACGATCGCCGTCTTCGCCGTCTCCGTCAGGCCGCCCTGATCGACACCGGGCAGGTAGGCGCGGTCGAGGCGTCTGGCGTCGTCTCCGAGGTCGCGCAGGAAGTTGACCTTTTGGAACGCGGCGCCGAGGCGTGCGGCGCCAGGCTCGAGCAGGCCGAGGTGCTCGGCGGGAACGTCGGACCCGTGGACGAACACCCGCAGGCACATGAGCCCGACGGCCTCGGCCGAGCCGTGGATGTATGTCCGGTATTCGACGTCGTCGAAGTCGACATCGTCGAGGTCCCTGCGCATGGAGGCGAAGAAGGCGGCGATCGGCTCGGGCGGGATGCCCGTGGTGCGCGCGACGTTCGCGAAGGCGTGCACCACGAGATTCGCGCTGAAGCCGGTGGCGATGGCTCGGGCCGTCTCAGCTTCGAGCTCGTCGAGGCGCTCCGCCTGCGCAGGCAGGTCGAGTCCGGCCTCGGCCGCCGTCCCGTCGACGATCTCGTCGGCGATGCGCACGAGCGCGTAGATCGAGCCGACCGCCGCACGGCAGCGGCTGGGGAAGAGCGAGGTCGCGAGCCGGAACGAGTTCGAGTAGCGCCGTATGACCGGGGCCGAGACGACGGTCGCCGTGCCGTCGTAGAGGGAGAGCCCGCCGAGCCGGGTCATCCGAGGCGCTCCGCCGCCTCGTTCGCCTCCCGGACGAGCAGGTCCGTGAGGGCAACGGGAAGGCCCGCCTCGCGGATGAGGCCGATGGTGGTGTCGCGCTCGCGCCGGATCTCCTCCTCCAGGCGGGCCCGCGCTCCTGAGTCCTCGAGCGCCCCGCGGAGCCGCTGGGCTTCGGCTTCCGCGAGCGATGGGCTGCCGAAGAGCTCCGCCGTGCTCGCCCACGTCGACGAACTGCGGGCATAAGCGATGAGCATGGTCTGCTTTCCCTCGCGCAGGTCGTTCCAAGTGCTCTTGCCCGTCTCGACGGGATCGCCGAAGACGCCGAGCAGGTCGTCGCGCATCTGGAAGACGATGCCGAGGGAGCTGCCGATGGCGCCGAGGCGCTCCTCGGGATCCCCCGAGGCGCCCGCGAGTATCGCGCCCGCGCGCAGCGGCAGCTCGAGGGAGTAGTGCGCCGTCTTGTCGGCCATCATGTCGCGGATGTCGGCAGCGGTCGGCGTCCCGATCCCGGAGGCGTATGCGACATCGGCGAGCTCGCCCGCAGCGGCCCGGAAGATGCTCTCGTCTAGCAGCTCCATGATCCGCTCGCGTCGGTCGCGCTCAAGGTCCAGGCCCGCCGTCAGCCGCACCGCCGAGGCCAGCAGCAGATCTCCGCCGAGGATGGCCGCGCTCTCACCCCAGCGCCGCGACTGCGACTGCGGGAGACCCGTCTGGGCGGTGGCTGCGGCGAACGCCCCCACGAGATTGGGTGCGCCGCGGCGTTCGAGGTCCCCGTCGATCACGTCGTCGTGGAGCAGCAGGGCGGTATGCAGTAGCTCGATCGCCGTGGCCATCTGAATCGCGGGTTCCAACGGCCCGCCCTCGAGGTGGAGATAGCTGGTCAGGAGGAGGCGCGGGCGCAGGCGCTTGCCGCCGGACGCGGCGCCCCGCAGCTCCCGCCAGAGCTCCCGATACTGAGGCGAGTGCCGGGCGGCCCGTTCGCTCGAACGATCGAAGTAGGCTCGGAGTCGGAGCTCGACCTGGTCAAGCGCGACGCCGGACTCGGCCAGGCTCGTCATATCTGCGCCGCCGTACGGAATCGTTCGAGGAGTTCGACCTGGAGCACGAGCCAGGGGCTGAACGCCCAGGGAACACTCCGCACGGACTGCGCGAGCGTCGCCGGCTCGACCCAGGCGTGATCCATGACCTCGCTCGGCGCCGGCTGGATCTCGGAGGCGAGCCTGGCCGTGTAGACGGGGCAGACCTCATGCTCGACGACGCCGGACGGGTCGACCGCGCGATAGCGGAAGAGCGGCAGCTCGAGGTCGAGCTCCTCGAGCTCGGCGCCGAGTTCGAGGTGTGCGTGCCGGCGCACGGCGTCGACCACGGCTTCACCGGGACGCGGGTGACCGCAGAAGGAGTTTGTCCAAACTCCAGGCCAGGTTCGCTTAGCGAGGGAACGCCGGGTCATCAGGATCCGTCCGTCGTCGTCGTGCAGGTAGCACGAGAACGCGAGGTGTAGGGGCGTGTCTGCCCCGTGCACGGAGGCCTTCGTGGCGGTGCCGATCTCCTCGCCGTCGATCGAGAGGAGCACGACGTTATCCATATTCCTCCCTTAGTAGCTTACTAACTTGGCTTGCATCCAACTTATATCAAGTAGTTCGCGAACGACTACCCTGGTGCTATGTCGGCGGAGCCGCCCGAGGTCGCGATGGGCCTCCACGATCCACGGGTGATGGACGCCCGTCGTAGGCTCGGCGTGCTCGACGCCCTCGACGGGATCGACGAGACGAACCTCGGGCAGATGGTCCGAGTCATGGACGCAATGTTCCGCTGGCGCGAGGCCGAACGCCGGGTAACCGAGGCCTCGCATCGCTACATGCGGCTCGGCGAGACCGATATGAAGGCCCTGCGGCTCATGATCGTCAAGGGCGACCAAGGCGAGCACGTCACGGCGCGCGACATCTCGGAGCACCTCGGCATCTCGAGCGCGGCGACGACGAAGCTCCTCGACCGGCTGGAGGCGGGCGGGCATGTCCATCGGACCCGGCACCCCACAGACCGGCGGGCGATCGCCGTCGTCATCACCCCGGAGACTCGCAAGGCCGCCGAGCTCACCATCGGACGAGAGCACGCGCGCCGGTTTCGGGTCGCCGCGATGCTCACACCGGCGGAGCGAGAGATCGTCATCAGGTTCTTAGAGGCCCTGAGCGCAACCACTGAGGACGAATGGAGCGAGATTCATCCAGACTCCCGGGAGTGAGTCGGGCGATCAACGCCTCCGCGCCTACCCGGCTCGGCCCTGGCGTCCGGGTGGGAGCAGTCCGCGGGCGCGGGCGCGGGTGACCCAGCCCTGCGCGGTGGAGAGCGCGACGCCGCTGATGTCGGCCATCGTGGCTGAGGGGTTCGGGTCGCCCCGCCCGGCGAGTCGGCCGTGCTGGAGGGCGACCAGCTCGTAGAAGTCCGGGGTTCGCTTCGGGTCGCCGAGGGGCTTGAGCAGGTCGCGCTCGGACACCTTGCGGCCGGAGGGCAGGACGATCTTGCCGCCGGTGATCGTCTCGGTGCGCGTCATAGCGAACAGCCGCTTGTTGATCGCCGCCTCGATGCGGGCGGTCGGCAGCTCCCGCAGGAGTTGGCTGGTGATCGGGTCGCCCGGTCGCCACGGCAGGTAGATGACGCCGGTGATCCGCACTTCCTCGGGGACGGCGAAGGTCTGCCGCTGGAGTCGGATGAGCACGCGGGTCGCTGTGGCGGTGTGCTCGATGTACCGCCAGCGGCCGTCGATCGTCTCGTTCGCCTCGGAGTCGAGCTGCGCCTGCCGGTCGGCGTCGGTGGTCGCCTGGTCGTTGTAGCCGAGGATCGCGTCGATCTGCTCGCTCGCGTCGTCGTCCCGCTCGCCGGGAAACCGGGACGCGAGGTGCCACCCGTCGGGCAGATCGGCCGAGACGATCAGGCCGTCGTAGGACTGATCGCCGGGGCGTCGCGGGGATGCGGGCATATCCCGAGTGTAGCGAGTCTGTGAGTTATCTCAGATAGTTGCGGTTATCTGCGTGGTGGCTTAGTCTCAAATATCCGCAACTGTCTTAGGGACGTGGAAGGAGGCCGGGATGAGCGAGGGCGCTGAGGGCGTCGTGCAGACCGGGCCGGCTCCGCTGTTCTACTCCGAAGAGGAGACGGCGGCGCTGCTCGGCATCCACCGCACGACCCTGCGCGCTCTCGCCCTGGACGGCCGCGCCCCGGTGGAGCCGATTCGGCTCACCCAGCACAAGCGCGTCTACCGGCGCATCGACGTGGAGCGCCTGGCGGGGGTGGTCGAGTGATCGAGCCACGCACCACCAAGGCGGGCAAGACCTACTACCTCGCCCGGGTGAAGTCCGGTGGCGTCCCCTGGAGTGGTGGGGTTTCCGGCAGGGCTCGCGGTGTCGTAGACGCTGGTGAGCCATCGT
>NZ_BAAGXJ010000017.1:0-10765 GCF_054779895.1 Microbacterium lacusdiani
TGGGAGAGTAGGACACCGCCGGACTTCCTTTACGAGAGGGCCACCCAACGCTGGGTGGCCCTCTTGCGTTTCACGCCCCTCCGCCTGCGCGGAGGGGCGTTCTGCGTTTCTAGACTGGAGCGCATGCCCACCGAACTCCATCCGCGCAGCGTGCTCGTGTCCCAGCGCCTCTCCGAGGCCGGGATCGATGCGGAGATCGTCGTGCTCCCCGACGCGGCCGCCACCGCAGCCCAGGCCGCGGTCGCTCTTGGCGTGGAGGTCGGGGCGATCGCGAACAGCCTCGTGTTCTGGTGCGACGATGCCCCGCTGCTGGTGATGACGAGCGGTGCGCACCGGGTCGACACGGCCGCACTGGCACAGCGGCTCGGCACGGGGCGCATCCGGCGCGCGACGGCCGATCAGGTGCTCGAGGCGACCGGTCAGGTGATCGGCGGCGTCGCTCCGACGGGCCATCCGGCGCCGATCGCAACGATCGTCGACGCCGATCTCGCGCGGTTCCCGCAGCTGTGGGCCGCCGCCGGGACGGCGCACACCGTCTTCCCGCTGACCTTCGACGAGCTCGTGAGGCTCACCGGCGGGCGGGTGGAGCGCGTCGACTGACGGCTCAGCCGAGGAGGGCGTGCGCGATCGTGAATATCACGAGCCCCGCGAGCGCGCCGACGACCGTGCCGTTGAGCCGGATGTACTGGAGGTCGCGGCCCACCATGAGCTCGATCTTCTCCGTCGTCTCCTGCGGGTCCCAGCGCTCGACCGTCTCGGTGATGAGCGACGCGATGTCGCTGCGGTAGCGCTCCACGAGGAACACGGCGGCGTCGGTCACCCAGTCGTCCACGCGCGAGCGCAGGGACGGCTCGTTCTGCAGGCGCTCGCCGATCTCGACGAGCGCATCCCGCGCGCGCGTCCGCAGTGCGCTCCCGGGCTCGTCGAGCTCACGCAGCAGCCCCTGCTTCGCGGCGCCCCACGCCTCGGCCGCGAGGCGGCGCACGCGTGGGCTGTCGAAGAGCGTCGCCTTGGCCTGCTCGAGGCGGTCGCGGGTGACCGGATCGTGCTGCAGGTTGAACGCGAGTCGCGCGAGGTAGTCGTCGATCGCGCCGCGGGCCGGGTGACGAGGGTCGGCGCGCAGCGCGCCGACGAACGCGACGGCCTCGTTGTACACCGTGTGGTCAACGAGCCGCGCGGCGATCGACGGGACCCACGAGGGCAGGCGACGCGACACCAGGCCCTGGAACACCTCCGGGTTCGCGTCCAGCCAGGCCGCGACCGTGTCGGCGGCCAGATCCACGGCGCCGTGGTGCGCCCCCGTGTCGATCACGCGTTCGAGCCATCCGCCGAGCGGCTCGCCCCACCCGGGCTCGATCAGGTGCTCCCGCGCCAGCGACTCGATGACATCCTGCACGTCGTCGTCGCTCAGCGCGCGCAGCACGCCCTGCGCCATGGCCGCGCCCTCGGACGCCACCCGCTCCGCATGCTCGGGCGCGCGCAGCCAGGCTCCCAGGCGCGCGGCGATCGGCGTGGAGGCGAGCTTGCGCCGCACCACCTCGGCCTCGAGGAAGTTCGTCTCGACGAACTCGCCCAGGTTCCGCCCGATCTCGTCCTTGCGGGTCGGGATGATCGCCGTGTGGGGGATGGGCAGCCCTAGCGGCCGGCGGAACAGCGCCGTCACCGCGAACCAGTCGGCCAGGGCGCCCACCATCCCGCCCTCTGCCGCGGCGCGCAGGTACGCCAGCGCGGGCATCCGGTCCTGGAGCGCGAAGCCGACGACGAACAGCACGGCCATGAAGATCAGCGCCCCCAGCGCGACCGCCTTCATGCGCCGGAGCGCGAACAGGCGCTCCTGGTCCGCAGCCGACAGGAGCTCCACGGGGGTGCGTGCCATGTCGGCCATCCTCGCACGCCCCTCCCGGTCAACCCGGCGTACGCTCGTGAGCGTGATCGAAGACATCCAGAAGCGCGCTCTGCATCGCACCCGCATCCTCGAGGGGCAGATGCGCGGTCTCGGCCGGATGATCGAGAACGAGGACTACTGCATGGACATCATCACGCAGTCCCGTGCGATCCAGCGTTCGCTCGAGTCCCTCAACCGCCTGCTGCTGGAGAACCACCTGCGCACCCACGTGACGCACATGTTCGAGCACGGCGACGCCGAGCGCGAGCAGGCCGTGGCCGAGCTGCTGCGGGCCTTCGACTTCGACGGGCGCTGACCTCAGCCCTCGAGCGGGCCCAGCCAGGCCGTCGCGACGGTGGCGTGCGCCGACTCGGGGTCGGACGGATGGAACGCGCCCGCGAGCACGTCGCGGTAGAGACGCGACAGCTCGCTGGCCGCGAAGAACGACGAGCCGCCCGCCACGAGCATCGCGTCGTCGACGACCTGCTTGGCGGTCGCGGTCGCGCGGTGCTTGAGCCCGGACAGCAGCGAGAACCAGCGGGCTCCGTGGTCCACGCGCTCGTCGACGTCGCGGGCGATCGACGCGAGCTGGGGCGGCAGCGCGTCGTACGCCAGCGCCATGCCCGCGATGCGCCAGCGGATGTCCGGATCCTGGCTGTACGGGCGACCGGTCTTCTTCGATCGGCGCGCCTGCGCGGCGGCGACCGCGAGGTCCAGCGCGCGATGCGCGATGCCCGTGTAGACCGACGCGAGCAGCACCTCGAACACGCTGAAGATGCCGAACACGATCGGGTCGGGGTTCGGGCCGGCGGCGACGCGTCGCACCACGCGGTCGGCGGGAGCCACCGCCCCGTGCAGCTCGGTGGTGCGGCTCTGCGTGCCGCGCATCCCGAGCGTGTCCCAGTCGTCGCGCGTCACCACGCGCTCGTCGCGCGCCAGGAACGCGTAGACGAGCTGCGGCGCGTCGGGAGAGGAGGTGTCGAGACCGTGCACGCCGAGCTGGGTCCACACCGGGGCGAGCGACGTGAAGATCTTGGTGCCCGTGAACGCGTAGGAGCCGTCGTAGAGCGGGGCGGCCTCGGTGTCGCTGCCGAACAGCACCAGGTCGTTGCCGGCCTCGCTGATGCCGAACGCGAAGACCTCGCCCGCCGCGGCGCCCTCCTGCACGAATCGCAGATCGTCGATGCCGCGATCCTGCATGACCTTCGCGACGCCGGTCCAGACCAGGTGCATGTTGATTGCGAGCGCCGTCGCGGGCGCCGCCTCCGCGAGACGCTGCTGCAGCGCCGAGACCTCGGTGAGCCCCAGCCCCAGCCCGCCGCGATCCGCGGGCACCAGTGCGCGCAGGTATCCGGCGTCGCGCAGCTCGGCGAGGTCCTCGTCCGGGAAGACGTTGTCGGCGTCCACGCGGGCGGCGCGCGAGCGGATCCGCTCGACGAGCTCGTCGGTCAGGACGTCCCGCGGATCGAAGGCGCCGGCCCCGGTCACCGCGCGATCACCTCGCGCAGCGCGCGCATGGTCGTCTCGGGCTTGTCGCGATGCGGGGAGTGCCCGGCCCCGCGCACCACCGACATGGTGAGGGCGGGGTTCGCACGCAGCACCTCGTCGGCCAGCTCGCCGTCGAAGATGCTGTAGACGTCGGGGTCCGAGCCGATCACGTGCGTGGGCACGGTGAGGCGGGCGGCTGCCTCGCGCACGTCCCACGGGCTGTTCTGCGCGCTGGTCTGCTCGACCGCCCAGCGGCTGCCGCGCGCCACAGCGTCGACCTTCAGCTCGATGTCGTGCGGGTGCCAGTGCGGGTGCTCCTCGCGCACGGCCTCGGCACGGTTGTCGGCGAACGCGCGCTCCTGGCTGCGGCGGACGATGCCGGCGTCGCGGTCGCGCAGGAAGATCGCCGGGTCCACGAGCACCAGCCGGCGGGTCCAGTCCGGGGCGTCCGCGGCGGCCAGCGTGCTCGACGCCCCGCCCAGCGAGTGGCCGACGACGAGGTCCCAGGCGTCCCCGCCCTCGGGCCGCGCGCCGCGGAGGTCGGCGGCGTACGCGGCGATCGTGTAGTCGAGGGCGCGCGGCGCGTCGCCGTGCCCGCGCAGGTCGACCGCGGTGGCCGACCAGCCGTCCTCCGCCAGCGCGACGCCGTAGCGCCACATCAGCGCGCCCGACGAGCCCAGGCCGTGCACCAGCAGCACGCGGCGCGGCGACGACGGATCGCCCCAGTGCAGCCGGGGCAGGGTCACGGGAGCGGGACGTGCGGTCATGCGCCCAGCCTATGCAGGCAGGACCGTCACGTGATCACCGGCACCTGCTCGGTGTCGGGGATGGGGGAGGCGTCGCGGTGCCGCAGGTCGGGGAAGCCGCGATGGAACACGGCGGCCACGACGGCGGCCAGCACGACCATCCCGATGCTGACGTAGTAGGCGCCGACCGGACCCGTGCCGTCGATCGCGAACCCGCCGATCATCGAGCCGAGCGCGGCCCCGATCAGCTGGCCCGTGTTGATCCAGCCGTACGCCTCGGCGGTCTCGCTGAACTTGACGCTCGCGGACGTGGCGGCCAGCATCGAGGCGAGGGCCGGCGCGAAGCCGACACCCGCGACGAACAGGGCGAAGCCGAGCCACCACGGGTTGCCCAGCCACACGAGCGTCAGGGCGCTGCCGAGCGCGACGATGCAGAGCCGGCGCGCCGTGGACCACGGGCTCATCGGGATGCCGCCGGAGCCCAGGCCGCCCGCCAGGCTGCCGAGGGCGTACGCCGCGAGCACCAGCCCGGACTCGAGACCGCCCTCGCCGAAGGTCGCGACGATGCCGGTCTCGATCGCGGCCGTCGCGCCGATGAACAGCAGGCCGATCGAGGTGGTGAGGATCACGGTCGGCTTGCGCAGGACGCGTCCGAACGCCGCCCGGCTCCGCGGGATGCGGACGCGCCCCACCTCGGGGGAGAAGATGAACCAGGCGCCGCCCAGGAGCGCGATGAGCACGACGGCCAGCAGCGCCACCACGGACGAGATCTGCAGCGCCAGGAACGTGACGAGCACGGGAGCGACGACCCAGATCAGCTCCTGCAGCGAGGCGTCCAGCGAGTACAGGGCGGTCAGCTGCCGCGAGTTGACCAGCTTGGGGTAGATCGTGCGCACCGCGGACTGGACCGGCGGCGTCGCGAGGCCCGCGATCAGGCCGAGCGCGACGAGCACCGGCACGGGCAGCGGCGCCAGGGCCAGGGCCGTCAGGGTCGCGGCGTACACGAGCGTGAGCAGCGAGAGCACGGGGCGCATGCCCCAGCGGCCCATCCAGCGGCTCGTGATCGGGCCGGCGACGGCCTGGCCGATCGACATGGCGGCGAGCACCGTCCCGGCCGCCCCGTACGAGTGGGTCATGTGCTCGATGTGGATGAGGATGCCGAGGCTCACCATGCCCGACGGGAACCGCGCCGTGAGCTGGGCGGCGATGATGCGGATGACGCCCGGCGTGCGGGCGAGCTCGCGATAGGCGGAGGCGGAGGACGACACGTCCTCACGCTATCTCGCCGGACCCGTGGGAACGCCCGATGAGCGGGCCATCCGAGGGTGCTCCCGGGCCGTTGCGGAGCGCCCGATCGCGACACGCCGCGACACGCCGAGGGGCCGATTCCACACCCTGTGGGATGTCGGAGGCCCGCCCTAGCGTTCCATCTGTGGAGAGGCGGTCTCGTGCAGCGCGCGAACCGCGATTTCCCGGCCATCGCGGGGCGCTCGCACGGGGTCCCGCCTGTGGACGGATCGGTGGATGGACCTGTGGTGGAGCGGTGGAGAACGGTGGAAAATGACAACCGTGTAACTACTAGTCCTAGTGGTGACCCTCAATGTCCGCACCCATATGTAGTATTGAGGTCCCGGCGGAGGTGCGCCGGGCAGCACACGTAACAAGGGGGAAGAAAGCGCCATGGCGATCACGGTCTACACGAAGCCTTCCTGCGTCCAGTGCACGGCCACGTACCGCGCGCTCGACTCGAAGGGCATCGACTACGAGGTCCTCGACCTCTCTCAGGACCCGGCCGCTCTCGAGCAGGTCAAGGCCCTCGGCTACATGCAGGCTCCCGTCGTGATCACGGACGAGGACCACTGGTCGGGCTTCCGCCCGGACAAGATCGACGAGCTCGCCGCCCGTCTCGCCTGAACGGCGCTCGCGCGCCCTTCGACGAGAACGGCGACCGAGAGGGAGATGAGATGACCGCCGCGACAGTCGCCGACACGGAGACTCCGCTCCTGGTCTACTTCTCGAGCGTGTCCGGCAACACGGCGCGTTTCATCGAGAAGCTCGGGAAGCCGGCCCGGCGCATCCCTCTCCACCGCGGCGACGAGCCCCTCGTCGTCGACGAGCCCTACGTGCTCGTCACCCCCACCTACGGCGGGGGAGACGGGCGGGGAGCGGTGCCGAAGCAGGTCATCCGCTTCCTGAACGACGAACGCAACCGCCGGGGGATCCGAGGGGTCATCTCGGCCGGCAACACCAACTTCGGCGAAGGCTTCTGCATCGCCGGCGACATCATCAGCCGCAAGTGCCACGTGCCCCACTTGTATCGGCTCGAACTCTTCGGCACACCCGACGACGTCGATCGCGTCAGCGACGGATTGGAACGATGGTGGAAGCAGCAGCGGTGACCACGGAAGCCGACTTCAAGCACAACGCGAAGTTCGAGGGCCTGGACTACCACGCCCTGAACGCGATGCTGAACCTGTACGACGAGAACGGGAAGATCCAGTTCGACGCCGACAAGCGCGCCGCACGGGAGTACTTCCTGCAGCACGTCAACCAGAATACGGTGTTCTTCCACTCGCTCCGCGAGCGGCTCGACTACCTGGTCGAGAAGGAGTACTACGAGGCCGCGGTCATCGAGAAGTACCCGTTCGAGTTCATCGAGAAGCTCAACGACTTCGCCTATGGCAAGAAGTTCCGCTTCGAGACGTTCCTCGGCGCCTTCAAGTACTACACGAGCTACACGCTGAAGACCTTCGACGGCAAGCGGTACCTCGAGCGCTTCGAGGACCGCGTCGTCATGACGGCCCTCGCGCTCGCCGACGGCGACCAGGACCTCGCGTGGAACCTCGTCGAGGAGATCATCTCGGGCCGCTTCCAGCCCGCGACGCCCACGTTCCTCAACGCCGGCAAGGCGCAGCGCGGCGAGCTCGTCAGCTGCTTCCTGCTGCGCATCGAGGACAACATGGAGTCCATCGCGCGCGGCATCAACTCCGCGCTGCAGCTCTCCAAGCGCGGCGGCGGCGTGGCCCTGCTGCTGTCGAACATCCGCGAGGCCGGCGCGCCGATCAAGCAGATCGAGAACCAGTCCAGCGGCATCATCCCGGTCATGAAGCTGCTCGAGGACTCGTTCAGCTACGCCAACCAGCTCGGCGCGCGTCAGGGCGCGGGCGCGGTGTACCTCTCTGCGCACCACCCCGACATCATGAAGTTCCTCGACACCAAGCGCGAGAACGCCGACGAGAAGATCCGCATCAAGACGCTGTCGCTCGGCGTCGTCGTGCCGGACATCACGTTCGAGCTCGCCAAGAACGACGAGGACATGTACCTCTTCTCGCCGTACGACGTCGAGCGCGTCTACGGTGTGCCCTTCGGCGACATCTCGGTCACCGAGAAGTACCGCGAGATGGTCGACGACCCGCGCATCAAGAAGACCAAGATCAACGCGCGCAAGTTCTTCCAGACGCTCGCCGAGATCCAGTTCGAGTCGGGCTACCCGTACATCATGTTCGAGGACACGGTGAACCGGGCCAACCCGATCAAGGGCCGGATCAACATGTCGAACCTCTGCAGCGAGATCCTGCAGGTGAACACGCCGACGACGCTCAACGAGGACCTCTCGTACGACCAGATCGGCAAGGACATCTCCTGCAACCTGGGCTCGCTGAACATCGCGCTCGCGATGGACTCGCCCGACCTGGGCAAGACCATCGAGACGTCGATCCGCGCGCTCACCGCGGTGAGCGACCAGAGCCACATCCGCTCGGTCCGCTCGATCGAGGACGGCAACGACAAGTCGCACGCCATCGGCCTCGGCCAGATGAACCTGCACGGCTACCTGGCCCGCGAGCGCGTCTACTACGGCTCGGAAGAGGGCATCGACTTCACGAACATCTACTTCTACACGGTGCTGTTCCACGCGCTGCGCGCGTCGAACAGGCTCGCGATCGAGCGCAAGCAGGTGTTCGACGGGTTCTGGGAGTCGAAGTACGCCTCGGGCGAGTTCTTCGACAAGTACACCGAGCAGGCTTGGGTGCCGCAGACCGAGAAGGTCAAGGAGCTCTTCGCCGGCCACCACATCCCCACGCAGGACGACTGGCGCGAGCTGAAGGCCTCCATCCAGGAGCACGGTATCTACAACCAGAACCTGCAGGCGGTGCCGCCGACCGGCTCGATCTCGTACATCAACAACTCGACGTCGTCGATCCACCCGATCGCGTCGAAGATCGAGATCCGCAAGGAAGGCAAGCTCGGCCGCGTCTACTACCCGGCGCCGTTCATGACGAACGAGAACCTGGACTACTACCAGGACGCGTACGAGATCGGCTACGAGAAGGTCATCGACACGTACGCGGCGGCCACGCAGCACGTCGACCAGGGCCTGTCGCTCACGCTGTTCTTCAAGGACACGGCGACGACCCGCGACATCAACAAGGCTCAGATCTACGCGTGGAAGAAGGGGATCAAGACGATCTACTACATCCGCCTGCGTCAGATGGCCCTCGAGGGCACGTCGATGGATCAGTGCGTCAGCTGCACGCTCTGACCTAAGGATGCGGTTCTGTTGACCGAGATCTCCCGTACGTCGCGAAACGCGGGCTGGCCATTCGCCGGCGTCGTGTACGGCGTGCGGGAGATCGGGTCGACAGAGTATCGCTACGTCGGCATGACGACACGAACGGTCTCTTCCCGGCGGAAGCAGCATTTCAAGGCGGCGAGAGAAGGACGCAAACGTCCTGTGTACGACTGGCTCCGCAAGTACGAGAACCCGGAATCGGTGTACTTCGAGTCGCTGGAGCTGGTGATGAGCGATTCGTTGACAGATCTATTCCAGGCGGAGCGGCGCTGGATCGCTGCTCTCCGAGACCGCGGTGACCGGCTCCTCAACCTCACCGACGGGGGAGACGGCGTTCGAGGCTACGTCTGGACGGAAGAACAGCGACGGGCCGCGGGCGAGCGGGCTCGCGGGCGACCCACGGGAGTCCACCGACGGGGCCCCGATTCGCCGAACTGGGGGCGACGACTGCACAGCGATGAGCAACGTGCGCGTTGGTCGGACATGAGGAAGGGATCCATCACCGGCGAACTCAATCCCAACTACGGCAAGTTCGGCCCAGCTCACCCCAGCTACGGTCGCAAGCGCTCGGATGAAACCCGAGCCCGCCTATCCGAGCAGAAGCGGGGTGAGCGAGACCCGAACTTCGGCAAGACCATGAGTGAAGAGGGTCGGCGACGACGATCCGAGAAGCTCAAAGGCAGGCCGATGCCCAGCAGTCGACGAAGCGCGCACACCCGTCACCACACCAACAAAGGCGTGTTCAAGGACACCTGCGATCATTGCCTCGACGACATGAAGAATCTGAAAGGGAGCACCGATGAGTGAGAAGCTGCAGCTTCTCGACCACGTCCAGGCAATCAACTGGAACCGGATCGAGGACGACAAGGACGTCGAGGTCTGGAACCGGCTCACGGGCAACTTCTGGCTGCCCGAGAAGGTGCCGCTGTCGAACGACATCCAGTCGTGGAACACGTTGACGCCAGGTGAGCAGCAGCTCACGATGCGTGTTTTCACGGGCCTCACGCTGCTGGACACCATCCAGGGCACGGTGGGCGCCGTCTCGCTCATCCCGGACGCACTGACCCCGCACGAGGAGGCGGTGTACACCAACATCGCGTTCATGGAGTCGGTGCACGCGAAGAGCTACTCGTCGATCTTCTCGACGCTGTGCTCGACGCAGGAGATCGACGAGGCGTTCCGCTGGTCGATCGAGAACCCGAACCTGCAGCGCAAGGCGCAGATCGTCATGGAGTACTACCGCGGCGACGAGCCGCTCAAGCGCAAGGTCGCCTCGACCCTGCTCGAGAGCTTCTTGTTCTACTCGGGCTTCTACCTGCCCATGCACTGGTCGAGCCGCGCGAAGCTCACCAACACGGCCGACCTCATCCGCCTCATCATCCGCGACGAGGCCGTGCACGGCTACTACATCGGCTACAAGTTCCAGAAGGGGCTCGAGAAGGTCGACCAGGCCAAGCGCGACGAGATCAAGGACTACACGTTCTCGCTGCTCTACGAGCTCTACGACAACGAGGTGCAGTACACGCAGGACCTCTACGACCAGGTCGGCCTGACCGAGGACGTCAAGAAGTTCCTTCACTACAACGCCAACAAGGCGCTGATGAACCTCGGCTACGAGTCGATGTTCCCCTCGAGCGTGACCGACGTGAATCCGGCGATTCTGTCGGCCCTGTCGCCGAACGCTGACGAGAACCACGACTTCTTCTCGGGCTCGGGATCGTCGTACGTCATCGGCAAGGCCGAGGTCACAGAGGACGAGGACTGGGACTTCTGAATCCGACTTGATCGGAGTCGCTGGAGGGCTCGCCTGCGTGTAACGCGGCGGGCCCTCTGGCTTGTCCTTGAGGCGATCGATCAACGCGGCTTCCGCGACGCGGCTATCGCTGTCGCCAGAGCCGTGATCACGAGGCAGGGAATCCCCACGACGGTCGAAGCAAGTTCGGCAATGGACCGTGCGGCCTGCAGATCGGTGCTCATGAAGAGTTCACTGGCCTCGCTCCAGGCGAGGTCAAGTCCCCGGTAGTGGTGTAGCCGTGTCGTGATCCTTCGGTGCTGGGTCAGGCGCTGAGTTCGAGG